>JAPPFC010000022.1 GCA_028824015.1 bacterium | reverse complement strand
GTGATCACCACCGATCCCCCCGCCGGAACCGAGATCACAACCGGCGACGTCATCATCATCACCGTCTCGAACGGCCAGGTCCCCAATCAGCAGGCGCCGGACTCCGACTCATAGGATCCGGGTCCCGGACAACCCGCGGTTCTTTCATCTAGCACGCGAAAGTCTCTTACCTAAGCAGAACAAGCTAAACCAATATAGAGATATATCATCATATGCATGATGACACAGCTTGTTACCCAGACCGCGGTGATGGCGAACCCAGCAGACCGCCGGGTCCCCCGCACCAGGTCTTTCTCCGTGGAACTGGTCCCTGCCGCCCGCGACGGGTACTCTCCCGGGCACGAATACGTCCGGCTCTTCTGGGCCGCCGCCATCGGGAGGGGGGCGACCCGGGACCTCCTGGACTTGTTCCTAGCCGGTCTACGGCGCCGGAGGATCCGCGAGCCGTTCTATCTGGCAGTCCTGGCGTCGGCCGGTCTCGTGCAGGTGACGGAAGGTCGCATCCGCATGCCGTCGCGGGTTCCGCCCCTCCCCTCCTCCATGCTCAGCCGCCTCGCTCCACACCTGCGATTCGACCATCGCCGCTGGACGCCGCAGGCGGACCGGGCAGGCTCCGTCGGGACATAGCCATCGACCCGACCAACGCCAGGGCGACGACTTCTCCCAGCCAGAACCCGATCGCCACCGTCAGGACCGGTCCGTGGGGACTCAACCACACGACCAAGGCCGCGGTCAACAACCCCAACATCCAGGCAGTCGCCAGGCGGCCCGTGCGGGACCTTGCCACGAGGATCTGGCCGATCAACTGCACGCCGGCCGCCATCATCGTACCCGACAACACCAGGGCGGCCACCAGGGCGGATGGCACGAAGACCGCACTCATCAACAACCTCACCACCTGTGGCCCCAGGAGGAAACCGAACAGACCCGCCAGGACGGCCAACCCTGCCGATAGGGCCAACAGCCTGCTCCCAAGCTTGCGCAGCGGCTCTTCCTCGCCCCGGGCGAACATCCGCACCAGGGGAGGAAGTACCCGACCCTGGAGGCTGTACATCAACGTAACCGGGGCCCGGAACAGGACGAACACGATGAAGGTCACGCTCACCTGGGCGGGCGTAGCGTCCAGATAGGTCACCACCAGAGGGGCGGCGGCAACCAGGATATGGGCTGCCAGGGACCCCACCACATACTGCTGGACGAAGACCGCTCCCGCCACAGACGGCGTGTCCGATCTGGTCCCCCGCCAGAAAGCGAACAGGAACGCCACCCACGGAGTGGCCGCCATGGCCCAACCCAGGCCGACTGCTCCCCCTCCGGTGGTCAGCACGATCCCCGCCGCCGACAGTCGAAGCCCCCCTTCGGCGCACAGCATCCAACCCACGCGGCCAAACCTCCCCCGTCCCTCCAGCATTCCCATCCCTACCCGGAAGAAGCCGTAGCCACCCACCAGAACCAGCATCTGGATGACATGCACGCCGACCTCGCCGGTCAGCGGCGACAGTGTCAACCCGGCAGCCAGGGCAGCCAGGGCCATGGCCAGCAGAACCACGGTGACCAGGAGCCTCCGTCCGCCTGCCAGCGGGTTGAGGCCCCGGGTTGTCTCCCGGGTGACCCATTGTTCTATGGGTACGTAAACCACCGCCACAGTGATGAAGGCGATGGTCCACATCACTCCGATTGGCGCATATGCATCGGCGCCCAATCCCCTGCCGCCCAGGGCATGAAACAGATATGCGGATATGCCCCCCACCACCGCGCCCACCAGCATCATCGGAGTGCCCTTGTCCGCTGCGGGAGCCGCCATCGGTGCCTCTTCTCTCATCTGGACCCTGATCCGGTTACGACCGTCCAGACCGACGCCCAGAGTATCCGCAGGTCCAGCAGGGGAGAGACATGCTTTATGTAGTAGAGGTCGTAGGTGAGCTTCCTGACAGTTCCCTCCAGGTCGGCGGCGTATGCGGCATTGGTCTGGGCCCAGCCGGTCACACCCGGCCTCATCAGATGGCGGAGGGCGTAAAAGGGTATCAGCCGGGAAAACTCCTCCACGAACGGGGCCTGCTCTGCCCGGGGGCCCACCAGACTCATGTCGCCTTTCAGCACATTCCACAGCTGGGGAATCTCATCCAACCGATAGCGACGCAGGAAGGCGCCGCCTCTCACCAGCCTGGGATCATCCACCTCCGCGAACCGGGGGCCGTCGGCCTCGGCGTCGCTGCGCATCGTGCGGAACTTGTAAATCGTGAAATGCCTTCCTCCCTTGCCCACCCGGGTCTGGCGAAACAGGACCGGGCCCGGTGAGAATACCCGGACGACCACCGCCACCAGCGCAGCTACCAGAAGCCAGACCGGCATGGTGATGATCACCGCGGCCAGATCGAAGAGCCTCTTTCCCCACAGCCAGTTCCGGACCCGCTGCAGGGTCGACGTCATCTGCCAGTCCTGGACCAGCCGGGGGAGCGGGACCCGCTCGGTGTGCTCTTCATAGACGGAGGCGAGAGGCTTCACAACCCGTCCGGCCAAGTCGTGTCCGGACACCAACCCCGCCACCGCCGAGGAGTGGGCCACGGCCATATCCACCACCAGAGTGGCCCTGGGATCCAACGGCCGCTGATCGGGATGGGAGGCAGGATCGATCACTGCCAGCACCTCGGCATGGGGAGCCCGCTGTAGTTCCGCAACCATCTCCCGATCCGAGGAGAACACCACCATCGGCTCGATCCATGGCCGCCGCCTCCGCACCGCCCGGTGAAGAATGACGAATAGCGTCCAAACCGCCACGGTCACCAGCAGCAGGGAGCGGGAGAAGTAGACCCTGGTGGCCAGGACCATCAGAGCGGTGGCCGACAGGGTGACCATGACCATCGCCGTACCCCTGCCATAACTGGGGCGGGGCACTCCCGGCCCGGACATCGTAAGGATGATGGCCGAAGAGCCCAAACCCGCCAGCATCAGGAAACCGAGCAACGGCAGCGCCTGCGTGCCGACCTGCTCGGCGTGCCATGGAAGGAGCGTCCCGTAGAGAACCCACGAGGCAAGCGCCATCGAGCCCGCCAGCAACACGAGATCGACAACACCCATCGACACGATGAATCTGCTCCGCATAGACCGCAAATGCTACGCAGGCCGTTTGCCCTGTCGGCCACGCATCCGGATGGGCTCGGCTATGGTCAATACCCGTGTCCGACCCATGGCCAAGCGTCTCGGTTCTCATGCCCCTTCTCAACGAAGCGGCGGTTGTGGGCGAGGTGCTGGAATCGCTCCGGGACCAGGACTACGAGGGAGCGTGGGAATTGGTAGCCGTGGATGGGGGGTCTCGGGACGGCACCCCGGCCATACTCGCTTCCTGGAGGGAACGCATCCCCCGCATGCTGGTGGTCTGCGCCCCTGAGGGCTGGCGGGACCTGACCAGGAGTCTCATGCTCGCTGCCGAGACCGGCACGGGGGAGATCGTTGTCCGGGCGGACGCTCACACGGTTTATGCCAACGACTACCTCCGCCGCAATGTCGAGGCCCTATTGGAGACGGACGCCCACCTGGTGGGGGGCCCGATGCGCCCCGAAGGGCGTAACCCGTTCGGAAGGGCGGTGGCGTCCGTGATGGTCAACCCATGGGTGGTAGGACCCGCACCCTACCGGCGGGTACTGGAACGCCGCCGGGCCGACACCGTATACCTGGGAGCCATGCGACGCTCCCGCCTCGTCGAAATGGGATTCAGGAGCTTCCCCAGCGGCGTGGCCGAAGACGCAGATTTGGCCTACCGGATCCGCAAACAGGGAGGAGCGGTGGTGCTGGACCCCGCAATCCGCTCCCGCTACCGGCCACGTTCCACCCTCGGAGCGCTCTGGCGACAATTCTTCCGGTACGGCCGGGGCAAGGCCGAAATGCTGTATGCGAACCGGGAGCTTCCCACCCTTCGCCCCCTGGCTCCCCTGGGCTTGACGATCGCCCTGGCCGCAGCCCTGGCTGCGGCGCCGTGGATCGGCTGGTTGTGGGCTCTCGGTGGTTTGGGAGGATGGACGGTCTATCTGGCGGTGGTCACCGGCGGGTGGCCGCGGCAATTCTTGGCCGCAGGCACGATGCAACTCGCCAACGGACTGGGGATCCTCATCGGACTAGCCGCCGGACCCGGCCGGGTTGGCCGGACTCTCGAACCCCACCACTAGGGGTCTACTCCTTCTCGGCCTCCGCCGATGGCCGGGCCTCATCATCCGATGCCGATGAGCCGTTCGCCGGAGTCGACCCTTGCAACCCAGCGCCGGGGAAGACCGTGCTCAGCAGCTCTTCGCTCACTCCCAGTCCACGGGCCAGATCATCGGCCGGATTGAAGGAACCGCCCAATTCCGAGGGGGTCATGGACGTGGCGAACTCCAATGGGTCGGGAACCGCCGGTCGCTCGTATCCCACAACCAATGGTTCGTGATCCCGGTACTGGACCGCCCCTGTTCCGGCAGGGACCAGTTTGCCGATGATCACGTTTTCCTTGAGTCCCTTCATGTAGTCCGACTTTGCGAAGATGGCGGCATCGGTCAGCACCCGCGCCGTCTCCTGGAACGAAGCGGCCGACAGCCAGGAGTCAGTGGCCAGAGAGGCCTTGGTAATGCCCATGAGTTCCGGACGTCCGGTGGCAGGAGCCTTGCCTTCTTCCAGGAGTTGACGATTCTCGTCCCCGAACACCTGGCCGTCCACCAATTCGGCGGGCAGGAAGCGGGAATCATTGGTCTTCACGATCCTCACGCGCCGCAACATCTGGCGAACCACCAATTCGATGTGCTTATCGTGGATCTCCACACCCTGGGACTGGTAGACACCCTGCACCTCCGTCACCAGATACTGCTGAGCGTCCCTGACGCCCCGGTACTCCAAGACCTCCTTGGGATCGAGCGGTCCGTCAGTCAGGGGGTCTCCTGCCTGCACCGAACTGTCGTTGGCAACCCTGACCCGCGAATGCCGCGAAAGGGGGATCTCGATCTCGCTGGGCTTGCCGAATTCGTCCTTGCCGGTCAGCCGAATTCGCCGACCCTCCTCCGCCACGATTTCAACAGTCCCGCTGATGGGCGCCAGAACGGCTTTGCCCTTGGGGCTTCTGGCCTCGAACAACTCGAGCACTCGAGGAAGGCCCTGGGTGATGTCCGACCCGGCTACTCCTCCGGTGTGAAAAGTACGCATCGTGAGCTGGGTTCCCGGCTCGCCGATTGACTGGGCGGCCATAATCCCCACAGCCGCTCCCTCCTCGACCATTTTCCCGGTTGCCAGGCTCATCCCGTAGCAGCCCTGGCAGACCGAAGCGCGGGTATCGCAGGTGAGCACCGACCTCACCCGCACCCTCTTGACTTCCGCCGCCCTGTTGACGATGGCGCCCAACACCTCCGCGTCTATCAGCACACCCTCCTCCAGGCGAACACCGCGGTCGGTGGTCAGCACCGTGCGTTTGATCTTCACCGGCGCGGCCAGCACCCGCCCGAAGATGTGGCTGCGCAGGTACCTCACCGGAGCTACCGGCTGGTCATGGAGAGTCGCACTTCCAGACACAGAGGAACGTCTCTGCTCGACGGGCTCGACGACATCGAACCACACTCCCCGATCCGTCCCGCAGTCCGTCTCCCTGACCATTACCTCCTGGGAGACGTCCACGAGCTTGCGGGTCAGATAGCCGGCGTCCCGGGTTCGCAGGGCGGTGTCGGCCAGGCCCTTGCGGGCGCCGTGGGTGGAGATGAAGTACTCCAGCACCGAGAGGCCCTCGCGGAAGTTGGAGGTGATGGGACTGGGGATGATGTCCCCGCGGGGGTTGGCCACCAGTCCTCTCATGCCGGCGATCTGGCGCACCTGCATGGTGTTCCCCCGGGCGCCGGAACCGACCATCATCTCCAACGGGTTGAAGGGCTCGGATTTGAGCGTCGTCTCCATGGCGTCCTTGACCTCTTCGGTCGCCTCGCTCCAAATCTCGATGAGTTCCGCTCGCCGTTCGCTGTCGGTTATCACTCCTCTTTCATAGAGGCTCTGGACCTTCTCCGCTTTCCGGGCGTGCCGGTCCAAGATGCTCTTCTTCCTCCTGGGGGTCTTGACATCCTCCAAACCTATGGTCAGCCCGGCCGCGGTGGCGTACCGGAATCCCAACTCCTTGAGGCTGTCGAGGGTCCGCTCCACCTCGAAGCGGGGATGACGGTCTATGGCCACCTCCACAAGTTTGCGGATGCCCGATTTGATCACCGGAGCGTTCACATAGGGGAAGGAGTCGGGAAACGCCTGGTTGAAGATGGCCCGGCCCACCGTGGTCTCGGTCAAGCCGCCCCCGTCCGCCGGCTCGGAGGTGATCAGCCCCTCCAATTCGTCTTTCAGCTCGGCGTGAAGCTCCGGATCGCCAACCAGGGCGCCGAGCCGCACCGAGATCGGGGCGTGCAGATTCAACTCTCCTATCTCGTGCGCCATGATCGCCTCGTCCACCGAGCCGAATACCCGACCCGCGCCCCGGGATTCGGGCTCGAGTTCAGTCAGGTAATAGATCCCGATCACCATGTCCTGGCTGGGCGTGACGATCGGCCGGCCCGAGGCGGGCGACAGCACGTTGTTGCGGGAGAGCATCAGGATACGCGCCTCTGCCTGGGCCTCGGGAGATATGGGCAGATGGACCGCCATCTGGTCGCCGTCGAAATCCGCGTTGAACGCTTCACAGACCAACGGGTGGATCTGGATCGCCTTGCCCTCCACCAACACCGGTTCGAATGCCTGGATACCCAGCCGGTGAAGGGTGGGAGCGCGGTTCAGCAGCACCGGATGCTCCGAGATTGCCATCGACAACACGTCCCAGACCTCATCGCGCTGCTGCTCGACCATCCGCTTGGCGGACTTGATGTTGGGCGCCAAGTCACCGTCTACCAGGCCCTTCATCACATAGGGCTTGAACAATTCCAGCGCCATCTCCTTGGGGAGGCCGCACTGATGCAATTTCAACTGGGGCCCCACCACGATCACCGAGCGCCCCGAGTAGTCAACCCGCTTACCCAGCAGGTTCTGGCGGAACCGGCCCGCCTTTCCCTTGATCATGTCGGACAGCGACTTGAGGGCGCGGGTGCCCTGACCGGTCACGGCTCTACCGCGACGACCGTTGTCGAATAGGGCGTCCACGGCCTCCTGGAGCATGCGCCTCTCGTTGTTGACGATTATCTCCGGAGCCCCGTACTCCAACAGTCGCTTGAGGCGGTTGTTGCGGTTGATGACCCGCCGGTAGAGATCATTGAGATCGGAAGTGGCGAATCGCCCCCCGTCCAACTGCACCATGGGTCGCAGATCGGGCGGGATCACCGGCAAGGTGTGAAGAACCATGTTGGTCGGGTCGTTCAGTCCCTCGGCGAAAGGACGCACCACCTTCATGCGGAGTGTGGCGCGCTGGCGACGCTGCGCCGACTTGGAATCCATGTCCTCCTCGAGCTTGCGCATCTCCGCGTCGAGGTCCAGCCCTGCCAGAAGATCCCGAATCGCCTCCGCTCCCATTCCCCCGGTGAAGTAGTCCCCGTAGTTGATTTCCATCACCTTCCAGAGTTGCTCGTACTCCACCAGGTCCTTGACCTGCAGGCGCCGGACGGTCTCGTAAGCCTCGGTAGCCACCTCGCATTCATCTTCCATCCTCCGGTGGCGTTCGGCGATCTGGGTCTGAGCCGACTTGTCAGCCTGCCTGATCTCTGCCGGCTTGGCGTTCGCCTCCTCCATGCGGGCCAGTTCTTTCTCGAGTTCCTCCAGCCGGCTCCTCTGCCACTCCTCGAAGTCTTCCTTGACCTCCCTCACCTCTTCGAGGTACTCCTTCTCCAACTCCGGCAGGTCCCGCAGCAGACGGGTCCTGTCCACCGAAGTCACCACATGGGCGGCGAAGTAGATGATTTTCTCCAGGTCGCGAAGCGAGATGTCCAGCAGATACCCCAGCCGGGAGGGGACACCCTTGAAGAACCAGATGTGGGCCACCGGAGCGGCGAGATCGATGTGGCCCATTCTCTCCCGGCGCACCTTGGAACGAGTCACCTCCACTCCGCACTTCTCACAGATCAGACTCTTGTACCGAACCCTCTTGTACTTACCGCAATAGCACTCCCAGTCCCGCTGTGGACCAAAGATCCGCTCGTCGAACAACCCGTCCCGCTCGGGCTTCAGGGTCCGGTGGTTGATGGTCTCGGGCTTCTTGACCTCGCCAAAGGACCAAGCCCTGATCTGATCGCTGGAAGCCAGGCTTATCTGCACCTCGTCGAAAAGGAGCCGACGATTCGCGGCATGAAGCTGTGGTTCGGTCATGGTCATTGGCTAACCCCCGTTCGAACGTCGGCTAAAAGGTGTAAGAAGGAGAAGGAACCGCCTCCTCGGGTCTCTCGGGACGGGAAATGTCGATCCCATCCAGCATGCTCGTCGTCCGGTAGGCGTCCTCATCGGTCTCCCGGAGGTCCACCCGCTCACCGGCCGACAGCATCTCCACGCTCAAGCCGAGGCTCTGCATCTCCTTGACCAGCACCCGGAAACTCTCCGGAACTCCCGGCTCGGGAGGATTGTCGCCCCGGACGATGGCCTCGTAGACCCGGATCCTGCCCCGGACGTCGTCGGACTTGATGGTCAGGAACTCCTGGAGGGCATAGGCCGCCCCGTAGGCTTCCAATGCCCAGACCTCCATCTCCCCGAAACGCTGGCCGCCGAACTGCGCCTTGCCGCCCAAGGGCTGTTGGGTGATCAGCGAGTAGGGCCCGGTGGATCGGGCGTGGATCTTGTCGTCGACCAGGTGCACGAGCTTGAGCATGTAGATGAACCCGACCGTGATGGGCTTGTCGAAGGGCTCACCCGTGCGTCCGTCGTACAGAATCGTCTTGCCGGCCCGGTCGATGAGCTTCTTCCCGTCGTCGTTGGGAAGAGAGTTCCGCAGGAGTTTCAGGATCTCTCCTTCCTGGGCTCCGTCGAAGACCGGGGTGGCCATCCTGCTCCACGGTTCTCCGTCGGAAGGCAGAGGGCTGTCTTCCTGTGCAAAATTCTTCCATCCGGCCGCGGCCACCCACCCCAGGTGAGTCTCCATCACCTGCCCCAGGTTCATCCGGGAAGGGACCCCCAGGGGCGAGAGAACTATGTCAACCGGGGTTCCGTCCGCCAGGAACGGCATATCTTCCTCGGGAAGTATCTTGGCGATCACGCCCTTGTTGCCGTGCCGGCCGGCAAGCTTGTCCCCCTCCGAAATCTTCCGCTGCTGCGCCACATACACCCGGACCTGCTCGTTCACCCCTGACTTGTGAGTCTCTCCGTCGGCGCGGCGCAACACCCTGACCTCGATCACCTTGCCCCCCTGTCCGTGTTTGACCTTCAAGGAACTGTCCCGCACCTCGCGGGCCTTCTCCCCGAAAATGGCCCGCAACAGACGCTCCTCGGGAGTCAGCTCGGTCTCGCCCTTAGGCGTCACCTTTCCGACCAGGTAGTCATTGGGACTCACCTCCGCCCCCACCCGGATGATGCCGTCCTCATCCAGATGAGCCAGCACCTCGTCGGGAACGTTGGGAATGTCCCGGGTGATCTCCTCGTCGCCCAGCTTGGTCTCCCTGGCCTCGGTCTCCAGCTTCTCGATGTGGATCGAGGTGAGAATGTCCTGTTTGACCAGCCGTTCCGACAGCACGATGGCATCCTCGAAGTTGTATCCCTGCCAGGGCATGAACGCCACCAACAGGTTCTTGCCCAATGCCAGTTCCCCCTGGTTGGTGGACGACCCGTCAGCCAGGACGGCGCCCGCCTCGACACTCTCCCCTTCCCTTACGATCGGTTTGTGATTTATGCAGGTCCCCTGGTTGGAACGGGTGAACTTGTCCATCCGCAAACGGTGGGCCTTACCATTGCGCGCCCGGACGACCACCTCCTCCCCCGTCGTCTCCACAACCTTTCCGTCCACCGGGGAGATGATCATGTCTCCCGAGTCGCGAGCCGCCACCTCTTCCATACCCGTGCCCACCAGGGGCGCTTCGGAACGCAGGAGAGGCACCGCCTGACGTTGCATGTTGGATCCCATCAACGCGCGGTTGGCGTCGTCATGCTCAAGGAATGGAATCAACGAGGTGGAGAGGGAAACTATCTGTTTGGGGGAGACATCCATGTAGTCCACTTCCGAAGGATGCACCCTATCGACCTCCCCGCCGGCGCGCCGGACCAGGACGGTCTCGTTGATGAATGTCCCGTCCTCCCGGATAGGGGCGTTCGCCTGGGCGATGACGAACCGCTCCTCCTCGGTCGCCGCCAGGTAGTCCACCTCTTCCAGCACCTTGGAGTCTCGCACCTTGCGATATGGCGTCTCTATGAATCCGTACCGGTTGACGCGTGCGTAGGTGGCCAGGGAACCGATCAGCCCGATGTTGGGGCCCTCGGGCGTCTCGATCGGGCACATCCGCCCGTAGTGGGAGGGGTGAACGTCCCTCACCTCGAAACCGGCTCTCTCCCGGGAGAGTCCCCCCGGACCAAGGGCCGACAACCGACGGCGATGGGTGAGACCGGCCAGGGCGTTGGGTTGATCCATGAACTGGCTCAGCTGGGATGTTCCGAAGAACTCCATGATGGCGGCGGTCACCGGCCGGCTGTTGATGAGTATCCGGGGAGTGATGGAGTGATGGTCCTTGGTGGACATCCGTTCCTTGACCACCCTCTCCAGCCGCGCCAGACCGATCCTCAACTGGTTCTGCACCAACTCTCCGACCGTTCTCACGCGGCGGTTCCCGAAGTGGTCGATGTCGTCGGTGAGAACCGGCACTTCCACCCCCCGGTAAGTTGTCATCGCCTCGTCGCCCGCATGCAGGGCCACCACGTAGCGCAATGTGTCGATTACGTCCACATCCCGGAGCAACTGCAGGTTCTCCTCCTCACCGTCGGCATTCACGACCCTCGGGTACTCGGTGGGAATCTCGTCGTTGAACTTCTGGGCCAGCTTGTAGCGCCCCACCCGGCTCAGGTCGTAGCGTTTGGGATTGCGGAACCAATTGTTGACCAGCCCCTGGGCGGACTCCGCGGAGGCGGGCTCGCCGGGACGGAGCTTGCGATAGAGATCGATCAGCGCCGCCTCGCGGTTGGGAGGAACCGTGTCCCTCTCCAGGGTGTTCCTCACCGACTCCGCTCCTTCGAACAGTTCTAGGATCTCCTCGTCGGTCAGTTCTTCGTTCTTCCCCCGGCTGGGCACTCCGATGGCCCGCAGGAAAGACGACATGTGCTGTCGACGCTTGCGATCCACCCGCACCCCGATCGTGTCCTTCCGGTCGGTGTCCATCTCCAGCCAGGCTCCCCGCCCGGGTATCACCTTGGCGGCGTAGAAGAAGGCGTCGGAGTTCTTGTCGGCGGTGCGGTTGAAATACACCCCCGGGGAGCGGACCAACTGCGAGACAATCACCCGCTCCGTCCCGTTGATGACGAACACACCCTTGGGGGTCATCATGGGGAAGTCGCCAAGATAGATCTTCTCCTCCTTGATCTCCCCGGTGTGGCGGTTCAGGAAGCGACCGGTGACTGTGAGAGGACGCCCATAGGTCTTGTCCTGGGACTTGCAGGTCTCCACATCGAATGGGGGGTCACCAAATGTGTGGTCGGCCAGCATCAAGATCAACTGTCCGGTGACATCTTCTATGGGTGAGATCTCCCGGAAGACCTCGTCGATTCCATCGTGGAGAAACCAGTTGAAGGAATCTCGCTGGATGGCTATTAGATCGGGAAGTTCATGGGCGGTAGGAATGCGGGAGAAAGAAAAACGCTCGGACAGGCGCGCAGACAAGACGCGATTCCTCCTTAAGGCATGCAGCGGGACAAGAACAGCCAAGTATAGACGCGTAAAAACAAGTCACGCAAATCCTTTTTATGGCCAGCCGCGGCCACCCTCCAAGGTTTTACTTTAGACAAGAAGGAGAACCCCTGTCAAGTAAATCCGAGCCTCTTGCCAGGGGGACGCTTCAGCAGCTCTTTGGCAGCGGGGCGGCAGGGGCGGCGGTCCAGGAGAGTCCAAAGCGGCAATCGCACCAACCGGGCGTCGCCAGACGTGCCCATCAGGGATAGACACCTGGTTGGTTGGGCATCCCCACCCCCACCAGGCTGTCCCGTGTCACCAGCGCCGCCAGGTCCTCCTCCGCCATCTTGCCGGTCCCTTCCGGTCGCAGGGGCAGCACCATGTACCGGAGATCGGCCGCGCTGTCGACCACTCGCACCTCGACCTCCTCGCCCACCTCCAGCCCGAACTCCCGCATCACTCCCCGGGGATCTACCACGGCCCTCGACCGGTAGGCGAAGCTCTTGTACCAGTCGGGAGGAGTGCCCAGCAGCGAGGTGGGATAACAGGAGCACAGAGTGCACACCACCAGGTGATGCACAGCTTCGGTGTTCTCCACCACCGCCAGCATTGCACCCGAGACCAGCGGGAACCCCAACTCGGCCAGCGCGACCCTCGGATCTTCCAGCAGACGAAGCTTAAATGCCGGGTCTGTCCAGGCCCGCGCCACGACCTTGGCGCCGTCGACCGGCGACCTGGCTGCTATCACATCCATGACCCGCCGGACGTCATCGGGGCCTATCACACCCTTTTCGACCAGGAGTTCCTCGATCGCATGGAGGCGCCGGGCCGGCTCGCTCAGGGTGATGTCCCCGGCAACGCCGGGATGGTGGTGATCCCCGTGGTGATCGTGGTCAGCGCCCATGGTCAGCCCCTTGGTCCCACCGGATCGCCGGCCGGTTCCAGCCATTGTTCATAGACGTCGACCAGCAGTTTGTCTCCTTCTCCTCCCTGGTACCGCGGTCCCCAAAGACTCCGCATGCCGAACTCAATCAGGTAGAGCTCTCGCTTGGGGAGCCCGCTCCCTCCGTAGGCGCGATCCTCGGGGTCGTAGAAACTGCCCGACAGGGCCTCCACCCGCCCGATCCTGCCCTTGACGTAGCCGGGTGTCCTGTGATGGGTGTCGACCATGTCCGGCAACACCCTCACCCGGTCACCGGGACGGAACCTCGCCAACTCAGGCCCACCTCTCCCCGACCGTGGCTGCTCGTCTGTCGATCTCCTGTGTGGTGAGCAAGCCCTTCTCGACCAGGAGCAACTCGAGCGACGACGACCAACGCTCGTAATAGCCAAGGCGCCGGTACTCATCGGGAGAGATCGCCTCGATGCCTCGCCGCAATTCGTCGGTGTTGATCACCCGTTTCTCACGCAGCACGTCTACCAGCGCGCCGGTCCGCCGTTCCCATTCCATCAGATGGTGTTCCGAGCGGTCGATGCGATCCTCGTTGGGCAGACCCCCCATGTCATGTACGGCGGTCAAGCCGTCACGCTCCTTGGCATGCGACAAACCTTACCCCACAAAAGCAAACATCAGCGAGTGAGGCCAGAGAGGTTAGAGTGGACGGAATTGATTGGTGAACGATACCCAACGTGATGGCTCGATTGAGGTCGTCCCCGATAGCAAAGCCAGCCATACGTTGGCTCCTGGCCGCCTTGGTGGTGTCGCAGGTATTAGCGGGACCGGTCCAAGCCCAAGACATCGAACCCAATCCACCTGGAAACGGGGTGTTAGTCACCGATTCGGGGCTTGTGTTGCCCGTGCGTGAGGTTCAGGACGGAGGTTTTAGAGTCACCACCACATGCTGGCGGGAGGGAATCGCCAGTTCAGGCACGTACCTGGGCAGTGTGGATGTGGTGCTCGACCCGGGACACGGCGGCCGCGAATCCGGAGCGATCGGCTCCAACGGTCTAACTGAAAAGGACTTGAATCTGGCTGTCGCCCAGATGGCCGCTACCGAGTTGAGGGCCCACGGCTTCAGTGTGCTGCTGACCCGCACCACCGACGTCCGCATACCGGTGGTCGTCCGATCAGAGATAGCCCGCGCCGTTGACCCATATGTGTTCGTGTCGATCCATCACAACGGTGGGGCGGTGCGCCGGTCATCGAACCCCGGTACCGAGACGTACCATCAGGCCCGCAACCCCGACTCGGCCCGCCTGGCAGGGATTCTGTACGAGCGAATACACGGCGCTCTCTCGCAGTACGACATTTCCTGGCGGGTAACCGGCCTTCGGGGAGCCAACGCCATAGTCCGCAGCCGCGACGGGAAGGACCTGTACGGCATCCTGCAATACACCCCGGGCCTTGCCTCGGTGATAACCGAAGCCGCCTATCTGTCCAACCCGGCCGAGGCGCGACTCTTGGCCGACCCCGACGCCCAGGAGACCGAAGCCCTCGCCATCGCTCATGGCATCATCCAGTACCTGACCACCGACAGTCCCGGATCCGGCTACAACGGCACCATTGTCACATCACGACGGCTGCGCGGCGGAAGTCCCGGCGGATGTGTCGACCCCCCACTGGGGACCGAGTCTCCTTCCCATGGCCCACCCCGATATCAAGACGCCACAGCGGAAGAAGTGTCCGCGGTCGAAGCCCTCGCCTCTGAGGAAGTCCTGCGGAACACCGACTGCGGGCCCGCTCTCTTCTGCCCGGACGGTCCCGTGCAAAGATGGGTGATGGCCGTATGGTTGGTGCGAGTCTTGGAAGGCAATGAACCCGAACCGATCCAGGTCTCCCGTTTTGCGGACGTCGACCCCTCCAAGTGGTGGGCGCCCTATGTAGAACGGCTTGCCGATCTCGGGATCACGCAGGGATGCGCCGCCAGCCCTGCCCGATTCTGTCCCCATGGCTACGTGAGACGAGACCAGATGGCAACCTTCGCGGTCCGGGCGTTCCAACTCGGAGGCGGACCGGCCGGCGACTACATCGACACTGTTGGGAACCCCCATTCAATCAACATCAAGGTGGCCACCAACGCAGGCGTTGTCGACGAGTGCGCAACCAGCCCTCTCCGGTACTGTCCACACCTGCCGGCTTCCCGAATAGAAGCCGCGGTGCTTCTGCATCGGGCCGCCAGTATCCCAGCCACCAATCCTCAACCTCCTTCCGCCGACAAAAAGGCAACCTACCGTATTCCTCACCTACCGGTGACCTGACGCCGCCCCCCTCGAGAAGGTGGAGGTGACGTCAAAGACACCACCGTCGAATCCACAACAACTACGACGGTCAAGTCCCTTGCAGCACCGGCGCCCACGACCCGGGCGGGAACATAATCCGCACCTCCACCGGACCAGCCTCCGCCGAAACTCACCGGGAAGCGCTGGCAGCAAGGACTTCGATGTTGGGGATGCCCAGATTCCTTTTTCCATCAAGGCCTCCGATGATCCGGGCTGACTGCTCCTGGAACGCGGTCAGCGATGTCTCGTCAGGGCGGCTGGATCGGCACCACATCCGATTGGAGTGGCGCTGGGCGCGTGCATGTGCTGGCAACTTCCACATGGACACCTGCCTCCGCCGCTTCGGCAATGGAAAGGGCAATGTCCAGCACGTGATAGGCAACTTCGGCCGCCACTCGATGGGGTCGACCGTCAATGATGGCTTGAGCGAGGTCATGGACTCCCACGCCTCTCATCCCCGCGAGGGGCCGGGAGGATCGAAAGGCCGTCCACTGTACATTTCGCTCCAGGTCCAGCATGGCCTTCTCTTCCTCACCGTACCGGCGAATCTCGGGACTCCCGCTCCAGAGATCGGGGTCAGTGGTGCTCAATGAGCCCTCCGTTCCGTACACCTCGATGAAGGGCAGCCGGGTGGCCTGCACGTCGAATGTGGCAAGCAGCGGGGTGATGATGCCGGACTCGAATTCCAGAACCGAAGAGACATACGTGGGCGTCTCAACCTTGATTAGGGAACCGTATCGGTCCGGTGAGGTAATCATCCGCTCGGGGAAACTGATTCGGGAAATGGCCGTTACCCGCGCCACGGGACCGAGCAGGTTGATAAGAGCCGTGAGGTAGTACGGACCTACGTCCAGCACCGGTCCTCCCGCCGGACCGTAGAAAAAGGTCGGGCTAGGATGAAAATGCTCTACGCCATTGGACAGGAAGAAGGCACTGCCTCCCACCGGCGTTCCGATCCATCCGTCATCGAGGAGCTTGCGGGAAGTCTGGAGTCCGCTTCCCAGGAAGGTGTCCGGCGCGCATGCCAACCGGACTCCATTGGCGGCGGCGAGGTGGAGGAGATGTTGCCCCTGTTCCCGGGTGGGGGCCAGAGGCTTCTCAGAGAAAACGTGCTTGCCGGCTGCGAGGGCGGCCTCCGAGACTTCAAAATGGACCAATGGAGGGGTGATGTTCAGAACAATCTCTACCGCGGGGTCGGCTAGCAACTCCTCTAAGTGGTCGTAGGTGTAGGGGATGTCGAACTCCGCGGCGCGGGTTTGGGCTTGTGCTCGCTCAACGTCGAAACACCCAACCACCTCGAGAGAGGACATCGTCTCGAATCCCTCCAGGTACTGGAGACTCACATGACCGCAGCCCACCACCCCGACTCCGACTTTCCGGGTCACTCCTTGGTTTCTCCTCTTCCCCCTCCCGGTCGTGACAAGAAGTTTGCCAGGACATTGCGAGTGACCTTCGCCACATTGCTGTTCCCGTTCTGGGTGGCAAGGAACGGAATCCAGTTCATGGATCCGACCGAGAAAACGCATCCGCCGTCTTCTCGTTCTATGAGAACCATGTCCGCCCTCACGTCAGGGTCCCGAGGCGACCCGAAGAAGTTGTTGGTCTGCATCAGGTCTTCGATGGCGCGCTGGAATTGGCCATGACGGCCCGAGGAGGTGGCTAGCAACCTGGCCCGGGAGGGAGTTCCCAACTCATAATCGAGTCGGTCGATCTCATCGCCTGCGGCTCCCATGAGCGCCCCGCCGAGACCGCTGTCGAACTCACCGATGATGTCATCGTTCCCTATGCCGTCGAAAACGAAGGCGACATCATCCTCAAAGGAGTCGGGGCATCTCTCGTAACCGGCGGAGGTGCCCCAACCCATAGCCGTGAACCCCACCCCCAACAGCCGTTGGGGGGCTATGCCGCGGTGACGCCACAACCCGCCCACTCCGTCCTCGAAGCTGAGCCACTCTTCTCCAACCTCGGACGTCCAATCTCGGGATCCGGCAAAGCCGCGGCGCAGTTCGATTACGCCCGGCATGTCGGGGTGTGTGGCAGTTACCCAATAGAGACCATTGCCTCCCAGATACATAAGCCTTCCGCCGGCCTCCAGCCAATCCTCCATCGCCGACAGCCACCCGGATGATACGTATTCGGGATGACTCCCGGTGATCACCACCGAGTAGGAAGAGAGCAGGTCGGCGCCGTTTGTATCGACGTCCTCATCAGTGATGACGTCGAATCGGTGACCCTCCGCGCGCAGCCACCGGAGCAGGATGATATCCGTCGAGAAGTGGCGCGGACCCCTGGTTCCCCACCACTCGTACTCGGACGCAAAGGACACGATGGGACGATTTCGGGTGGCGTAGCAAATCCCGCTTCCGTCGGCATGCAGGTTGTACACCGCCGCGCCCAGGTCGGGGCGTGTGGCCAGGAAACTGTCGAGAGCGTTGGACTCGTCGAAGGGGTGCATGCCCACTTCGGCGTGGGCCTCCTCGATAGCCACCGAGTCAGGATTGGGGTCCGGCCGGAGGTTCCCGTAGGCCAGATACGTGAAGGTGGGCATCAATACCGCTAGATCAGACTTGTTACTCCCGCTGCGGACAAAGAAGGGCAGTTCTATTGAACCATCCCCGCTGTTGATTTGCATGGCATAGGCGCCGGGTGTCAGATCCTCCGGAAGAGTGGCGACAGCCGATACTTCCCAGTTCTTATCCCCAACATCATCATGATGGAAGTGGATGGCGCTTCGGTTCAAGGCTTGTTCGCCGGATGATTGACGCCAACTCCAGGCGTGTCCTTTCATCCGCAATGCCGGAAGGTTGACAGTCCAGCCGTCCCGCTGGTGCGGCCCCACATCCGGTACGCGGGTCGTGGCTCCCATCCCGGCAAAGTCCCAACTTCCGATCACCGCCTCGGGCGGGACTTCTGCGGCGTGCCTGCCCTTCAAGGACGAGGATCGGGTCCATTCACGGTACAGCGCCGGTTGTTCGATCTTCCCGTCATAGCAATGTTCGATGGAGTGGCTGCCCGCACTGTCGAAGGTTCCGACGGCGCCCATCATGACCGGACCATCGATTACAAGAGTGGCCGCGTCCGGCAGTTGTTGGATAGCTGCGCTACTTTCCCAGGAACGTCCGTCGAGGTCCTCAACACAAAGAGATTGTCGGCCTGCAGCGGTGTCGAACCCACCGAGAACCCGGAACCAGGTCCTTTCTGTGAGCACGACCTCCACCGAGACTCTCCACCGGTGCTCGGCCCAAGACAGTTCAAAGAAGGGGCGGCCGGTCTCGCCCAGAGCCAGCATCACCCCTTCTTTGGTGACTTGGTCCCGCCAATGCACCAGCGTCTGTTGCTCACCTCGCCGCGGCAGAGTGGGCCAGATCCAAAGCTGGATGGCCATCTGCGTCAGAGTCTCCGGTCCGACGCTTGGAACATAGACCATCGATCCCACCGGCGAGCAGGGTTGGCTGCCCGGAATCCCATCCCGACCGATGGAGGCTATGCGTGCTCTGGCAGAATCAAGCGATACCAGATCGAAGGAGAAGGGTTGGCCGCCGGTGTCGAGGTGCATGCGAACTTCATCGCCGGGCAAATATGACCACTGGTCAAGGTAGCCGCATACTCCCAATGATCTGCCTCCTTTCGGGGTGTTCAACCAACCGCCGGCTGGTCACTCTTTATCGGGATCAGGGTCACCGGGTTCGGATATCCCGGCATCCTCCTCTTCCAAGGCTTCCGCCAGCGCCGATCTGGTTACGGCTCTTTCCCTCCTTTCCTCCGAGAATTGGTTGAGGGCGACGGCGCCGATCAGCAGAGCCCCTATGACGACGTTGGTCCAGGTCACCTCGAATCCGATGGCTATCAGACCTGATCGGATCGTACCGATCAGGCCCACGGCCAACAGGACCCCCCCGATGGGGGCCACCCCCCCGGTGAACAGCACACCGCCCAGCAGGACGGCTGTCAACACCTGCAACTCATAACCGATGCCGGCGGTAGGAGCAGCGGTCCCGAATCGGCTGGCGCTCAACGTGGAAGCCAGGCCCACCATGATGCCGTTGGCGATGAACACGCCGATCACGTACTTGCGGATCGGAATGCCCACTGACGCGGCCGCTCTGACATTGGAGCCCACCGCCAGCAAACGACGTCCGATGTCAATCCGGTTTGCAAAGGCGAAGGCCAGCAAAGCGAGACCGATAAAAATCAAAACGTTGACCGGAATGGCGAACAACTGACCCCGACCCACCGTCCGGAATTCCTGTGGAACCCCTGCCACAGTTCTCCCCCGGGTGATGAGGATTACCACCCCGGCATACAGTGTCAGGGCCCCCAGGGTCACCACGATGGGAGACACAGCCAACCGGTGGACCATCACGCCGTTGACTCCGCCCAGAAGGGCCCCCATCAGGGGCCCCACCAAAAGCGCCAAGGGCCAGGGCACACCGGCGGCCGCCGCCATGGATGCCATCACCCCGCACAGGGAGAACATCGAGCCGATCGAGATGTCGATGTTGCCCGAAGCCACCACGAAGGCGGATCCCAACGCTCCGATGCCCAATGACACCAACTGAATCGCTATTACCCGGATGTTGGTCGGGGTCAGGTAATGGCTGGCCTGTAACTGCACGGCGGTCACCACGATGATCAACCCCAGTGCCAGGGCGCTGCTCCGACTTACCCTGGTCGGCATTGTCCCCTCATTCCCTATGACCCATCATGGCGGCCAGGAGTTTATCTCTGCGAATGGCGCTGGCCGGTTCATCGAGTGTGATCCGTCCCTGGAACATGGTCACCAGGCGATCACTGACGTTTAGGACGTGATCGAGGTTGTGGGAGATGATCACCACCCCGATTCCGCCTTCGACCATCCGTCTGATGCTGCTCAGAATGGTGTTCGCCTGGCGAATTCCCAATGCCGCGGTCGGTTCGTCCATCAGCACCAGCCGGGGATCTCCCCGAAGAGACCGGGCAATGGCTATGGCCTGCCTCTGCCCTCCCGACAGCCGTTCAACCTTGGTTGCACTGTGGGGCACCGATGCTCCGATGCTTGCCAGAAGGTCCTTGGCTTCACTGCGGATCTTGCGGGTATCCATCCAACCGATCGGTCCGAAACGCCACCTGGGGATCTCGGCGTTGAGAAAGACATTGCCGGGGACATCCAGTTCATCGCAGAGATCCAGGTTCTGGGCGACCGTGGCGATCCCGACTCGGCGGGCGTCACGTACCGACCACTCCTCCACCCGGTCGCCATGCACGTGGATTTCACCGATGTCAGGCACCAACTCTCCGTTCATAATCCGGAGAAGGGTGGTCTTTCCCGCTCCGTTGTCCCCTACCAGTCCCAAGCATTCTCCGGCTCTCAACGAGAGGCTCACCCCGTGGAGTGCCCGTACTCGCTCGTAGAATTTAGATATGCCGGAGACTTCGATGATGGTGGACCTGCTGTTAGCGGAATCCACCATCATCGTAAGCCATCCGTTTGCTTTCTCTTGTATTACCGGTCAGGGAGTGGTTTGTGGTTCGTCCCGGTAGTCGATCACGCTTTGGATCAGGTCCTCCAGGTACTGGGGGTACTCGCCGGAACTGTCCAGATCCTGCAGCATCTGCTGGATGTCTGCCAGGTTATCAGAATCGACCACATTGCCGAGCATGTACACGGTGGGTGGCCTGGTCTCGCCTCTTGCGCAGGCCAGGGCATCCCGGAACATCTGAATAGACGCCAGGTTGTTCTTTGAGTACATGTAGGCAGCCTGGAGCGGCGTATCGCCTGCGGCGAGAACTTCAAGCCCGGCTTCGGAGACGTTGGTCACCGCCACGAAGACCTCGCTGGGGTCGGTCAGGCCCTGCTCTGCCAGGGCTGCTAGTCCCGCAACTCCCGAGTCGATCTCCGGAGCGAACCAGATGGTGGCGTCCGGGTTGGCTGCCGCCATATTGGCAAAGGCCGCGGCGTGCTCCTCAGGGCCGATCGCCTGCGCCTCAGCCACCACCTCCGCACCGGGGACGACACTTTGCACGCCCTCAACGAAGCCGTTGCTCCGGGCCAGGATGGGCGGATTGTCCGGGCGGACGATCACGGCCATCTTGGGCGCGCTGTCTCCCTTGGCAGCCGCCCACTCGCCGGCGGCAACGCCTACCGCATAACCGCCCGCGTAGTTATCCTCGTTCCAGTTCTGCGCTCCGGTCAGAGGGGTCTGCGACTCGTTGAGCACGCACACGCCTCTCGAAGCCGCTTCCACCTGGAAGTCCAGGAAGGGCTGGGGATTGATGTACTCCATGATGATCGCGTCAACGCCTCTCTCCAACAGGGAGTAGGCGTCGTCGAGCATCTGTACCTCGTTGAGTTCCCCGGTGGGGGCGCTGTCCACGATTATCAGCTCGGCGCCTTGCCGGTCTGCCTCATGCTGGAAATAGCGATACTGCTCAACATAGAACGGGTGGGTGGCGATAAGCGCCGGAACCCCCACCACAATCGGATCCTCCGGCG
>JAPPFC010000057.1 GCA_028824015.1 bacterium | reverse complement strand
CAGGGTGGGGAATTTCGGTGATCGACTCTGGGGAATTTCGATGATCGCCATCACCTTTGTCGAGTACGGTCCCGATCTATACGTTCTGCCCTGGACAGCATGGGCAACACTGAGGATAATTTCCAACTATCTCGGAGATGGACGGCTCCCGTGGCCCAGAAGGCTTCTGCCAACAGGGCTAAAGAGAGCGTTGGCCAATTACCGCGGGAACAAAAAACGACGAACTGGAGAACGACAGCTTTCAAGCCCTCGTCAGTACCGGCCTGGAGATCAGAAGAAACATCCAACCTCGCAAAGCAAGAAGGATTTACGGAATCAATTCGCTATCTGGAGAGATCGATTTGCTCGCAGTCGATCCTAGGCGGTCCCACATTTGGGTTATCGAAGTCAAAGACCCATACATTCCATTCTCGCACCAACAAATCCGCCAATCGATCAACAGGTTCCACCAACCAGCCGGGCATGTTGACAAACTTCAAAGAAAAGTTCAGGACATCATGAGCAACACAGCCAACCTTGCCCGTTCCCTTGACATCCTCGAACCTGATAGAAAGTGGAACACCCAAGGCCTCATAGTGACTCGAAGGACCCACCCCGCAGCATTCGCAGTCAACAGCCCAATTCCCTTCTGCACCATCGACAACTTAACCGACAGTGTACTCGCACATCAAACCACGGGCGGTGATGATCGCAAGTTCGAGGTCTCTAACCACTAAGCAGCCTTCGGGTCCGGCCAAGACCCAGTAGCCACGCAAGAAGCCATGAGAAAGGGTTCCCCCCTTTATACCCCGCCGCCTGGTTGCGGTTTTCCTTTGTTTCTAGCGGTGCTGACCTTAACCCTCTTCTCAACTTGCGATAACCAGGATCCGGCGCCGCCCGTCTCACTCGCCTCAAGCTGACATCGGCCGACCCGTAAGGTTGCCGTCAGAGAACCGTGACCCCACTATGATGACGATCAGCGAAAGTGCCCACTCTGGGGGTGGTGTTTTAGGCTAGTGGGTCTCCTTTCGGTCGCTGTTTTCTGGTTTGTGCTTGGTAGCTTCGAAGGCGGAACGGTTGATGCATTGGGTGATCACCTGTACGGCTAGCCGGATGTTTATTGGAGACGCCCCGTCCTTTAGCTTGGATCCACCCGGAGGTTTGTTGGTTGATGGAGGCACCACCTCTCGGAAAACAAGTTCATCAACGATCCATGCAACACACCTGATGTCCAAGCGGTGCAGGCTTTCGGACTCAACGTGCTCAAGACTCGAGGAAAGGACGCCGCGGCCCGTGAGCGCAGCAACGGATGTACGGAGCGGCCAGCTCGCCGGGCGTGTCCACCGGCCGCATTGGTGCCAACATTCTGCAGAGAGTGCAGGACCCCGACAGGTGGTCGGTGTCGATGACGACCTGTCCATTACAGGCGTTTTTCGGAGGGGTGTGAACCGAGGATGCCCGCGACAGGGGAGGGGAGCGGCCGGTACCGACAAAGGACGGCGGCTGGTCTGTCACCCGGTACTTGTTCACCCACCAGCGGAGGAACCCCTGGCCCACCGCCTCGTACCTGACAGGCCAGGTGGTGTCCCATCAAGACACTTGGGCAGAAGGTCTTGTCAGCTGCCTAGCCGCGCCAGCCCCATGCTAAATCGATACTCACTCCATGCCTAGCAGATGCCAACCCCCATCGAATACGAAACCTACCTAATGGAGTTGCCCTGTGTTCCTTTCTACGGGCGAACCTTGACATCGGTTCCCGACTCGAGGGTCACGCCATGCGGGCCGGGGGAAGCACCGACCCGGTCCTCGGCAGGATCCCGCTCAAGGTTTGCTGTCGCCCAACCTATAATCTGTCTCATGGAAGAGAGGTATCTTTGCTTCGACGCTGCCGCATCTCAGCAAGAGTTGGACGACTTACGGCTTGCCCACGCTTCGTCGGCTGATACTCCCCTCGGCGACCCGATTAGCCACGAAACACTGGAAAGCGGACGACTAACAGCCATGCATACCTTCATGCAGTGGTCCATGAGGGACCAGTTGGATTTTTTGTCCGACCTTCCCCCTGACGAGGCCGCCCTGATACTCGAGCGGGTAGATGCCCAAGTGAGGGAAGAACTGGTCTTATGGCTGCCCCCCGACCTACGACAAGCCCTTGACACCCGGTGGGAAGCAAATCGAGGCACTTGGATGCCCACCTAGGTGGAGAATCCTGCGTTCAAACTGCGGACCAAACCATCCGCGTTTGACCACGGATATTCGGAACAGGACATTGTCAGAGTTCTGCTTAACCCTATAGGGGGCCGAGACAACTCCCCACGTGACGGAGTGAGAACACTGATTGGCCTTGATAGGAACAGCAACCCTATCACTGTCCTACAAAGGATGGACGACGAAGTCGTATACCATGCCTTTCGCATGGAGCGCAAGCACGAGCAAATGCTGTGGCGCCGCCCAAGATGATGGGAACCATCACCACAGATTCCCGTAGCCTCTAGGTATCGGACAATGGGAAGCATCCAACGGGCGAAGAATCCGCTCCAGCGCTAAGCGGACAACCCGTTCTGGTCTTAACAGGGCCAGAGGTCTTGGTGGGAGCCTCTCTATTGGTAGCAATGCTTCCCTGAGGGGGTACCAGGAGGACAAAGGCCGAGCCACGAGAAGGAGATAACGATGACTGATTGCCCAACCGTGGATTGTGACCGACCTGTAGCAACCCCCGGCGCCACCCACTGCGATTTCCACAGACCTTGGCGAAGCAGGTCGTGCCGAATGGCAACGCCTCGAAGCCCGTCACGGATACCTAAATGATCGGATCAACATGGGTGTCGATGTCAAGGACTCCGACGATGCCCGTCTCTTGATGGCAGGGCATTACTGGTGCCTCGTCTTTGGAGTGTGCTGCCAACCAACCACCCATTGCAACGCCTAGTAACCTCTAACAGCGGCTTGGGCGGTTTGGCCTTGGAGAGGGGTCATCTGGATGGGGAGCCGATGGAGGCATTGCCATGGGAGCGTCGTTTCACTCGGTGGGGTGGAGTCGCCGGCGGGTGATGGGTCTCTGAGCATGGCTCGATGGAAAGGTAAGAGCGGTTGGGTGACATCGACAGTAGTTGCTCCCGACAGGGCCTCTTCACTAAAGGCGGTCCAGAATTGATGCTATTTCGTTTTTCGGCAGAGCCTGGAGTATCTGCCGAGTTGAAGGATCGGATGCTGGCCAACGTGAGTCCATCCACAGCCTTTCCACATGTCGGCGTTCTTAGGCATGTTGTTCTCACAGGGTTGAGGGCTATCTGCTGCCGAATACGATTGATGCGACAACGAGCCGGTCTGCCGGGTCCGCCTCCGAGAACAGCGCTGTCACTGTCTGTGAAGCGGGGCCGCTCCCTATGGCAGGCTCTAAAAGGTTCAACATCTGTCGAACTGCATCCGGCAGTGGATCAGGTCTGACCGTGGGGGATAGTTCACTAGCTGCGTATCTGCTGGCAGCCAGAATCGTTGGGGTTACCAGAGGATCTCGGACAATGAGCAATGTTCTAGCGAGTAGGTCACTTGTGACTACCTTCTGAAATGTATCGTGGACCGAGGTTCCCCATCCTAGGGATGCCTGGTACAACAGTACCGGAATGCGGTCCCCTTGTGATCCCTCTCTCTTTGCCCTGACGCGTTCCAAATACCATCTTCGGAGTTCGGCCGGTCTGTGGATCCACACATGGGGACGGCGGAGGAACAGTTCGGTTGCTGGGTCTGGCCCGGTGGTGTTGTCTGCTATCCCCGCCATTTGGTTCAGGGAAAGTGGCACGTCAGCGATCCGAGCACGGAGCAGTCGCATCTTCATCTCTGCGGGGGATGGCAGCCAGCTGCCTTGGCGGGTTAAGAACAAGACTTCATAGATCGCCCACGTACCGAAGGTGGAAATTCCCTCTGATTCCGCAATGGTACGCAGTGCCAGGTCGTCGCACCACAGAGCGCATCCTTCGGCTGCGGCCACTCGTATTGACGCATCCCACGGCGCGAACCTATCCTCGGAGCCAAGGCTGGCCGGGGGTGATAGGTGGCCGCTTGGAACTCTTTGCCAGCTTGCCAGAATCTCCAAAGCGGCCTCGGCCTGGCCGATCAGCGAGCGGCGCTGTTCCTCATCGATCTCGGTAATGACGAGCCGATCGAGCCCGGGATCAAAGTTGGCAACCGCCACCACCGGTTCTCTGACAGAGGACACAGCCCTACGAGCATCGGAGATCAGTTCGTCGGCTACCGACACTGATTGGAACACTCGGCCGAGACGGTTTAAAGCCAGACCTGAGCCAACCCCCAAGGCGGCCACACTGGTATCAACAGTAACTCTGCCGCCCATTGCCTTCCTTGCTGCTTCACGCTCCTCGGCTCTTCGTTCCTCGTCCTGGGGCACAGCAGTCAGCCAACCAGCTGCAACAGACACCAACAACTGGGCGTAGGGCAGTTCCCGTATCCATTGAAGAACCCCGTAGGGAAGGCGCCCGTAGCTTACCTGCTCGATCAGAGATCTGAGTTGCTCGAAGCGGGGTCGCAGGGAAGCTGCCATGATCTCCAAGATGTCCTCGGGCCCTGCAACAGAGTGCATTTGCAGTAGCACGCTTTGCGGGTAGTAGGCCAAAAAGACATCTCTCAGTTCACTTACCCGCGTTTGCTGGTCTTCGGTAAGAACGACGTTGTTACCCGATGTCAACAGTGACATCAGGGCAGTGGCGACAACTTCCTCCGAATCGGTGTATCTGTCTGCGATCTCTAGCAAACGATTAGCCGCTGCGTTTGGTGCACCAGCAGCACCGCAGACTGTTACAGCTAGATGGGCCGTTTGGACGTCGTGGGGGACCAGGCCGTTGAATGTGACGTACTCCCAAGCTTCTTGGCTTTTGCCCTGGCGGTGCAAGGCGTCAACCACCACCCAGGTGGCCAGCACGTCGTCCGGAAAGTCGCTGGCCAATGCCTTGGCATAAGACTCCACAGACCGCCAGTCCTTAAGTTGCTGGGCAATTGCGACCAGCAACCTCCTTAAGCGATGCCGCAAAGCACGTGAAGGGTTGCGGACCAGGATATCCGTGGCCATTGACTGGGCTTCTCCGAATCTGCCTAAAGGCATCAACAATTCCGCAGCGTCCGTACGCAGCGATACGTCTCCGAAGTGCTCGGCAGCGTCGTTCAGGACATCAAAGGCTTCTTCAAGTTGGCCTGCCTTACCGTGCGCCTGGGCGAGGTGCAATGCGAGGGCCGGAGAATCCAAACGAGACGGTGTCAATATATGGATAGCTTCGTTGACCTCACCACGGGCTAACGCCGCGACACCTCGGAGAAGTGCAATGTCGGGTTCCGAGAACACCGCAATGGCTCCTTCGCCCACCTCACCAGTCGCAGCCAACCCGAATAACGCCCTGCGACGGGATGCATCATCGTTTGAGAGAGCCACAGCCCTCCTCATCAGAGCCGCAGCCGCATCGTCCTGTGCTATCAGCGCCTTCATGGCTCGAATCCATGCCCTCTCTGAGACATCGATCCCTTCTAACAATTCCGTATTGATCTCGGCATACTGTTCGAGCATTAAGTAAGCATGTGCCAGGTTGTTGCGTACATCAGGGTTGCTGGACTCCGATGCTTTGGCCTCGCCATCGGGAGCAAGCACCGCCAATTCGGCCACCTGGTGAGGTTCATTGAGAGCAAGCAATGCCTGTGTGGCGATAGCCACCGCTTTGTATGAGGGTCCGTTCCAAAGACGGAAGTGATCACGGGACCGAACCGCCAGACCAGCCGCTTCCTTGAGGAGATCCTGGCTGCCGGCTGACTGCAGTCCTCGCTGATCCGCCATTGCAAGTGTGCTCTGTGCTTGGTAAAGCAGCAGCCACGCCCTGCCTGGGAAACGCTGGTTTGCTTCCCTCAGTACTTCTGTTGCCAGATCGTATCGTTCGAGTTGCCAGTAGGCCCACACCAGTTTGACGATGCCATCGAGCGCCATGCTGGTGTCCTCTGACGTGTGTAACGCTGCTGTTATCACCTCCCGCTCGACGCCTTCAGGATCGTCGTCGATTCGTGCACGGGCCGCAGGCAGAAGGGGAAAGTCCGGCGGAACCCGGGCCACCAGCACCTCCGCCTCCTCTTTGTCTCCTTGGTCTGCCGCCGCGACTGCCTCGCGGATCAGATACAGGGAACTTCTGAGAGACCCGGCTTCGATCGCTTTCTGTCGCGCCAATCCCGAACCCTGCAGCTCGTGAGCGTCCATGAAGGTGCTAATCGCTTCCCATGCCAGAGGGCCTGCCTCGGCCAGCCATCCGGGAGGATTCTCAGCCAGCCTGGAAAGAGCACCTGCCATCCGAAAGTCAGGGTCGGACAACAAAACCACAAGACGGTCAGCCGCCGCAGGGGACAACGCCCGCAGTCTTTCAATGCGTCCACGACAGGCCGGGGGAAGACCGTCGGACAGATTCTCATCCGGGCCATCACCTAGTCCCTCTTCCAGCACCCGCAGTGCTCTTACGATCTCCCTGAAGAGTTCAAATGGTGAGGAGAACGAGACCCTGAACCGCCCCTCCGCCCAATCACTCACCTCATCGATGAACTCTTGCTGTGCCTGTTCCCGGCAGACTCCTCTCTGGACGAATACCAGGATCGGCTTATCGAGAGTGCGCGCGAGGTCCCATTCCTCATGAGTTGGGGACTTGCAACCCGTCTGAGGCTCGCCGTAGCGACCGCTCAACAGCAAGAGCAGAACGTCGCTTCTTTCTACCTCTGCCAGGCATAGCGCTCTAGGAGGGTCGGGCGAAGCCGGATGGGTGATCTCTATAACCGTCGGCACATGACCCAAAGACTCGATAGCTGCTTTGGAGACGGCCCGATATTCCTCAAACCCGTCGACGACGGAAGATACGAAAACCTTCAAAGAAATGCTCTATTGCCTCCCTTACAAAGCCTTGTTCCAGGATACACCCATGTGGTGACCGTTTAAGGGGGTATCCGTGGGCATGAACCTTCAAGATTCCCCATGGGTTCACTGTCCGTCTCAGTCTCGCGTGGGTCATAGTGCGACTTTCAGACACACTCGTAGACCGTTGGGGTTCAGCCAGCAAGTGGTTGTGACGAAGGTTGACCGGGTCACCTGAACGGGGCGTCGATGGGGGAGCGGGGTCTCAGAGGTGGCCATTGGCGGTCAGTCAGCATTGGAATCCTGGGTGCATCACCGGGAGAAGGGCTGGAAGAGGTGTCCGAGATCCATGCCGGAAACCAGAACGTTTCCCGATCGGTTGACTGGGCCGCGTGGATCAAGGAAGCCCACCCCTGGCTCGGAGTCCTTCGGGGACTTGTTTGTGCCTCCTCCGTTGGACCCATGGACGGATTCCACCTAGTGCAGACACGGTTGTCGATGCCAGTCGATGCCAGAGGAGGAGAGACCTGAACGGCTCGTCCGACACCTTCAATCGCGGGGATTCTTCAACTTACTGGCACAGGGAAACCTCCGCCGGCTTCGTCAAACCGCGGTTGTACCTCTGGTGTCTACTTGTTTCTCGAAAGCTCCATCCAGAAAGACATCTTCCGGTCGGTACATACGATGTGGGAGCACCGGTAGAGGCGCCGCAGGCTCCGTCTACAATTCCGATTGGCTGAATGCTCGCCTGATCCCACCACCCCCACAAGCCTTGCTGGGGTCCTGGTGTTTCCGGGCTGAGTCAGCTGGTCGGACGTAGAAGGCCCTTAATGCCGCTGAATCCTGACCGGTGGGATGTTACCATTGACAGCCGTTTCGCCTACCTCAGGATCCATGAGTCATAAGTCAGCTCTATACATCGGTTCTTTAGAGCTGGGAAGGATATTCCACATGATCGATTATGACCTGTTGCAGCTGTTTCGTCCGGCAGATAAAGTAATGGAGAAACTCAATAGAGCCGACTTCGCAAATGTGCGACACTATCGCGATTGGTATTGCGCTGACTACGAAGAAAAATACTTCGCCCGGCTTGCTTTGCGGTGTTCGGCGAAGGTGGCAAAGGACCGGTTGGACTTGATAGGCGTGACTCTGGAAGCTGCTGAAGCACGCTTTGAAGAAGCACTCAGAATTAAAATGGAATATGATAGAACACAGACTAGGACAAGAGAGACGACTTCGTTATCTCTTGATTTAGACCTCTGGTTGGATCACTTCCGTCGCTTATGGAACATTCATTGTTCCCATAGCACCGTTGCAGATCCTTTACCAGAGCACGAATGCCCATTGTCAGATTACGAATGTAGTCCCTTTCGATACTACGGCTTTCCTGGACTCACGACCGATGTGGACAATACCAACAGATTGCATTTGTTGAGACTTGTCATGGAGCAAGTGCCCCCGGATGCTTATCTCTCCTACGAGTTGGGTGACATGATTGAGCACAACTATGACGCCGACCGGTTCGACGAAGACATCGCAGCCTTAGTCCATCACATTGATGGCCATTTACAATATGGCTTAACGAAGACTACCGTTATCACGGAAGGAATAAGCGACAAAGAATGCCTGGAACGGTCACTCGGGATATTGCACCCGCACTTGGTCGACTATTACCACTTCTTCGAGTTTGAAATGGGCGGCATTGAAGGAGGTGCCGCGCAACTCGCGAAAGTTGTAAAAGCATTCGCAGCCGCCGGTGTGCAAAGACCAGTTGTAGCCTTTTTCGACAATGACACCGCCGGGAGAGATGCTCACGAAAGCCTTAAAACGTTTCCCATGCCCGACAACATTGCTGTACGGAGATACCCCGACCTCGAACTCGCAAGAAACTACCCAGCGCTCCACACAAACGGAACGATCCAAAAAATGAATGTCAATGGCTACGCCGGCAGCATAGAAATCTATTTCGGAGAAGACATCCTTGCCCACACTTGCCAGCTTGAACCTGTAGAGTGGAAACCATACACAGGGAACGTGAAGGGCAAACAGGGCGTGTTACGGAACAAAGGCAAACTCCAAAAAGCATTCAAAAAGAAACTCAAAGCCGGCGAGAGAAACCCTCACGCCATCAGACCTCATGAGTGGCAAGACATGGATGGGATCTTGGATACCCTACGCACAGCCTTCCACAGCGTCGGTGGACCAGAGACACTGACCTAGCAGAGCCGAATAGATGTCGGCTGCAGAGACTCAATACACCCCAGGTAGGGCTCAGACCAAAAGCTTCTCACATTGTCCCATAATGATTGTTATGTTAAGTACGCCCCGCACGGGTCCCACAACCGGTCGGGAAACGGGAGGCGGGTTCGTCAAGGATGTCGGGCGCTCGCGACGGCGTCAATCGGATGTCCGCTATTAGTGTTGAGATCACCGGACCTGAGGAGAGACATGCAACGCGAAGGCTTGGAGATAACTTGGCTCGGACACGCTGCCTTCCGATTCCGGCTGGATGACGGGACCACCCTTTTGATCGACCCTTTCCTGAACGGCAATCCACTCTGCCCGTCCGAAGAGACAAATCCGGAGGAGGTCGACGCGGTCTTCATCACCCATGGTCACGCCGATCACGTCGGCGACGCGGTGGATATCGCGAGATCCGCCGGGGCCGCGGTCTTCTCCATCTTCGAGATCAAGAACTGGTTGATGTGGCAGGGCCTGGGAGACGAGCAGACGATCGGTCTCAACAAGGGAGGGACGGTCACTGCGCCGGGTGGAGTCGAGGCTACTTTCGTTCACGCCGTTCATTCCTCGGGCATCTACGGGGACGAGAGAATGCCCACCGGTGGTTCACCGGGAGGCTGGGTGCTCAACTTCCCGGACGGACCGACCGTCTACCACGCGGGAGACACCGACGTGTTCGGAGACATGAGCCTGATCGGCGAGTTGTGGGAACCGACCATCGCATGCCTTCCGATCGGGGGACACTTCACGATGGATCCCCGCTCGGCGGCCAAAGCGGCCCGGTTGCTGGGGGTCGAGACGGTGATCCCGATGCATTTCGGTACCTTTCCCATCCTGGCCGGTCGGCCCGACCAGCTTCGCCACCACGGCGGCGGCGCCTTCGAGGTGCGGGAAATGGCCGTCGGCTAGCCGGTAGCGGGGCCGGCATCTGCCTCCCGGAGCGCCGTCCCCTCCGATCGCTGGAGTCGCCCGACGGTTCTTCCCTCCAAGGGCCCGTCGGCTCTCCTGAAACTCCTGAACAGCCGCGGCTATCGAAGTGGACCGGTCGTCGAGCGCATCCAACTGCGACCCCAGGCCTGATGCTGCCTTGGGAGCGGACCATGGTGGCCGTCGAGGCCGCGTTTCCCAAGGTGGCGGCTGTCACGGCCCGATGAGAGGGCGTGATGGTCGGGGGAACGGCCCTGGCACTGCAACTCCGCTAAGGCATCGTTCGACATCGTCGTGCTGATGATCGACGATCGCCGTCCTGATGGACAGAGTCATGCCCCTGGAGGACGGATTGTCATCCGACTCGGACGATGGAGTCTGAGGGGGAAGCGTATGCGACCCGGTTGTTAGGATGGGAACCGCCATGGCTTGAAGGAAGGCCTCCGTCCATGCCGCCGCAGGATTCGCACCCCAATCACATCGCTCTATTGGTGGACGGGGACAACGCACAACCGGCCCTGATAGAGCCCATATTGACCGAGGTGGCCAAGCACGGCAGCATCACCACCAGGCGCATCTATGGGGACTGGACAACACCTCACATGTCCGGCTGGAAAGAGGTGCTGCAGACCTACGCCATCCAGCCAATCCAACAGTTCCGGTACACGGTGGGCAAGAACTCCACCGATAGCGCCTTGATAATCGATGCCATGGATCTGCTTCATGCCGGAACGGTGGACGGGTTCTGCATAGTGTCCAGCGACAGCGACTACACCAGGTTGGCCACCCGCATACGGGAAGGGGGACTCTTCGTGATGGGGATAGGCCGCATGCAGACCCCGGACTCCCTGGTCAACGCCTGCGAGGTGTTTGTCTACACCGAGAACCTCACCTCGTCGGAGCAGACTCCCGATGACGGGACCCTGCCCTCCAAACCCTCTAAATGGATCGCCACGGTCAGTCGCGCCGTGGAGACAGCCATAGAGACCGGGATAGAAGAAGACGGCTGGGTGATGCTCAGCATTGTCGGTAGCCAGATCCGCAAACTGGACCCCGCATTCGACCCCCGCACCTATGGACATTCGCGATTGTCGCTCTTAGTCGAGTCGGAACCCGACACATTTCAAACCAGTGAGAGGGCAATCAGCGGGCACAAACAACTCTTCATAAGACGCGCCTCCAAATAAGACGGACCTTGAGGTCCCGCCCCGACTTGACCGAGCCCGCACCCCCGGTCCCACTCCCCCACCGTTGGGACGAGGTCCTGGACTCCGAATAGCCGCCGGATGCGCGGTCCGGGTCGGATAGCCCCTGCCACCAATCGAACCGTCTGCCCTCCAGGCGAGATCCGTTAAGCCGATTTGACCCCGGCGGCCGTCTCCAATCCCAGTTCGGCCACCGAGACATCTCGCATCTCCACCTTGCGGACCTTGCCGGTGACAGTCATCGGGAAGCCGTCGACGAACTTCACGTAGTGCGGGACCTTGAAGTGGGCGATGCGCCCCCGGCAGAACTCCTTGATCTCCTCGCCGCTGGCTTCCGCGCCCTCCCGCAACTTGACCCAGGCCATCACCTGCTCTCCGTACTTGACGTCCGGCACGCCGATGACTTGCACGTCCTCGATGGCGGGGTGCCCGTACAGGTACTCCTCGATCTCCCTCGGGTAGATGTTCTCCCCGCCCCGGATGATCATGTCCTTGATCCGCCCGACGATGTTCACATACCCCTCGGGGTCCATGGTGGCCAGGTCGCCCGAGTGCATCCAGCCATCGGAGTCGATCGCCTCGGCGGTCAGCTCCGGGTCGTTCCAGTAGCCCAACATCACCGAGTAGCCGCGGGTGCACAGTTCGCCGTCGGTCCCCCGCTCCAAGGTCTGGCCCGTCCCGGGATCGATGATCTTGATCTCGACGTGCGGATGGACCCGGCCCACGGTGGAGACCCGTCGATCGATGCTGTCCGTGGTGTTGGTCTGGGTCGACACCGGGGAAGTCTCGGTCATGCCGTAGGCGATGGTCACGTCCGTCATGTTCATGTCGGAGATGACCTGCTTCATGACCTCCACCGGGCACGGGGACCCGGCCATGATCCCGGTGCGAAGCGACGACAGGTCGAAGGATCCCAGGTCGGGATGGGCCAGTTCGGCAATGAACATGGTCGGCACCCCGTACAGGCTGGTGCACCTCTCCCCCTCCACCGCCGCCAGCACCTCCTCGGGAATGAAACCCGGGCCCGGGAGGATGATCGCCGACCCGTGGGTGGTGCACGCCAGCGTGCCCAGCACCATCCCGAAGCAGTGGTACAGGGGGACCGGGATGCACACCCGGTCAGCCTCGGTGTAGGCGCACGCCTCGCCGATGAAGAAGGCGTTGTTCAGGATGTTGGAGTGGCTGAGCGTCGCTCCCTTGGGAAACCCGGTGGTTCCGGAGGTGTACTGGATGTTGATGGGATCGTCGTGATGGAGGCCGGCCATCCGCTCGGCCAGGGCTTCCTCCGAGCCGTCGTCGACCGGTTCCATGAGGTCCGCCCACTCTGGAGTGTCGAAGAAGATCACCCGTTCCAGGTCCTCCAGTTCGTCCCGGACCTCCGAGACCATCGCCCGGTAGTCCGAGGACAGGTATTTCTCGGCCGCCACCAGCACCCGGCATCCCGACTGGGCCAGGGTGTACCGAATCTCGTGGGTTCGATAAGCGGGATTGAGGTTCACCAGGACCACCCCCGCCTTGGCGGTCGCGTATTGGAGCCACACCCACTCCGCGCAGTTCGGACTCCAGATGCCTACCCGGTCACCGACCTCGAGGCCGAGACGGAGCAAACCCATCGCCAGCAGATCGACCGATTCGTTGAACTTCCGGTAACTCTGGCGGATTCCCTGGTGCATCGAGACCAGGGCGTCCCGGTCGGGGAACCGGGCGACGATCGCATCGAGATTCTGGCCGATGGTCTCCTGCAATAGGGGTGCCGTCGTGTCTCCTCTTGCGTACGCCAACGCCTGCATGTCTCTCTCCCGGTGTATAACCTCTCGTGGGACTATACAACAACCGCCTTCGTTAAGCCGCCCGGCCTTCAACCGGGAAGACGGATCTTCACAGGTCCCGCTTCCGTGTAACTGGTCACGGTCGAGGGTACGGCGAGGCGGCGATCCTCGTCATAACGGCTCCTGATCGCTTCCAGATCATCAGTCGCCGCCAGCGCGGCCACTTGGTCGAGGATCTTTGCCGCTTGTCTGCTCGGCGGACGTCTGGGGTCTCTCATCATCCCCCAACTGTCCCAGGGGAGCATCTCCACCTTGTTGAGACACGCCAAGTCGTTCACGACATTCCCGGCAACAAATCCCATCCCCCACATGTCATAGATACCGAACAACTCGGGATCGACTCGACCTTCCCGGGCGGCGATCCAAGCCTCGCCGCCGGTCAGGAAGCGTCCGGACGGCTGGTCGTAGGGATTGAAGTCGAGGCCCAGGACCTTCTCCTGCACCTCGTCTATCTGGGGATCGTCCCGCACCCAGCGCCCGTCCTCCCAGCGCTCCGTGATCCAGTGGTCATACCACCTCACGGGGTCGAAATAGCCGCTGAACCCGCACCGAACCCGGGCGGGCACGCCCCTGAACCGCAGGAAGGCGGTGTACAGCACGGTGAAGTGCCGGCAGATGGAGACCACCCGGTCCGCCGGCGCCCGGGAAACGGCCACCGGCTCCGGCGAGATCTCGAACGCCCGTCCCAGCACCTCGGCGACGGTCCGCAGGTTCTGCTCCCCGGCCCTGACAGAGTCGCCATCCAAACCGTACAGGCCCGCCCACTCCCGATGGACCAACAGGTTCTGGACAGCTTCCCGCAACCCGTCCAATTCCCGCGGTAGTTCGCCCAGGGCGGGATGACCCGGCAGGGCCGTCATCCAACCGGGCGTCCGGTAATAGTCCAACGTCGCATCGGTCACCGCGTCACAGGTTAACTGGCGCAACGGCGACAGGCCCGACCGGGTAAGGCGGTGGCGCCTCCTAACCTCTCGTGTGGATGGTCAAAAAAGCCGATCAACCGGGAGCGAAGGAGGAGTCTCTCCACCCCAGGCATGCGGGGCGACACCGCCTGGACACCGGATGGAGTGCCTGGGGGTCTCATAGCGGGCTGAAGGCGATGCTGGCCTTCGTGGTTGTCACTGCAATCGCAACCGCGTTCGGGATAGTGGCCCTGTGGCCCACCGATGAGGGAGTCGAGTCCGCAACCGAGAGCGCCGCCGAGATCGGGCTTGCCACCGAGCGGTACGGCGCCACCGTTCAGGAGGTTCGCGACGGTCCCTGCTCCTACTCGACCGACGACAACCCCCACTTCTGCCGCCAGGTAACGGTGGTGGCTGACGAGGGCCCCGCCCTGGGCCAGGTAATAAAACTCACCGAGTTCGACCTGGCGTTCGCCGCCACGGTGCCCGAACTGGCCGTGGACCAGAAGGTGATCCTCGGCTACGAACCGGCCACCGACTTCTACTTCTACGCCGACACGGACCGGCGAACGCCGCTGGTCTGGCTCACCGCACTGTTCGCAGTGTTCGTAATCGCCCTGGGGCGGCGCCGGGGACTCTTCGCCCTGCTGGGGATGGCCGGAACGGTGGCGGTGCTGGTCGCCTTCGTGGCTCCGTCGATACTCGACGGCAACGAACCGCTGCTGGTGGCGGTGGTGGCCGCCTCTGCCATAGCCTTCGTAAGCCTGTATCTCATCCACGGATTCAACGCGATCACAACCGTCGCCCTGGCCGGAACTCTCTCATCGCTGGGCCTCACGCTGGCGTTGTCGTGGGCCTTCTTCGAGTTCTCCCACTTCACGGGACTCGCCAGCGAGGAAGCCCTGACCCTCCCCTTCATCACCGGAGGCATAGATCTCGCCTCCCTGATCCTGGGCGGCGCCGTGCTCGGCGCCCTGGGCGCCCTGGACGACATCACGGTGACCCAGGCCGCCCTGGTGGCCGAACTCCACTACCGCAACCGGGGTCTGGGGGTCCGCCAACTGGTGGCCTCCGGCATCCGGGTGGGCCGGGAACACATAGCCTCCACGGTGAACACGCTGCTCCTGGCTTACGCAGGGGCCAGCTTCCCCCTGCTGCTGCTCCTGGCCGTCTCCAACCAATCGCTGGTGATGGTGGCCAACTCCGAACTGATCGCGGTGGAGATCGTCCGCACGCTGTGCGGATCGATCGGCCTGGTGGCAGCCGTGCCGATCACCACCGTGCTGGCCGCCCTGGTCGCAGACCGACCGGTAGGGGCGTCCCGACAGAGCGCTTGTTAGCATCACAGAGCGTGACGCTCCGCAGGCACTGGTCATCGATCGGGACCGCTCGTGGTTGACCTCGTCGAATTCCCGCTGGACCCGGATGCGCCGCTGTCAAGCCTGGTCTACGCCTTCGGCGGCGCCGAGGCGGTAGCCGAGTTGCAACCTGGGCAGATACTGTCCACCGCCACCCGGGACTGTTTCGCCGGGCGGGTTCGCACCACGGCCGATCTGCCTTCCCAGGTGTGTGATCTCCGATACATCAATCCCCAGACCGGACCGTTCCACATCGCGGGAGCCGAACCGGGAGACACCCTGGCGGTCCACTTCGTCAGCATCGAACCGAGCGAGTCCTGGGGGGTGAGCGCCACCTTCCCGTTCTTCGGCGCTCTGACAAGCAGCCGTGACACGGCCACTCTCCAGCCCCCGCTGGACGAGCGGACCTGGGTGTACGACCTGGACAACCAGGCTCGGCTCGTCTATTACCAGGCGCTCGACGCCGACCTGCGCCTGCCCCTGCCCATGGACCCGATGCACGGAACGGTCGGGGTTGCCCCCGCCATGGGCGAGGTCCGCAACTCCCTCGCCCCCGGCGCATGGGGAGGCAACATGGACACCCCCGAGATGCGGGCCGGCGCCACCTGCTACCTGGGAGTGAACGAACCGGGAGCCCTGTTCAGCATCGGCGACGGCCACGCCCGGCAGGGAGAAGGCGAGGCATGCGGTGTGGCCGTGGAGTGTTCGATGAACACGGTCCTGGTCGTCGACGTGATCCGCGGCGACTACGCGCCGTGGCCGCGCCTCGAGACGGACGAGTACCTGATCACCACCGGCTCCACCAAACCCCTGGAGGACGCCTTCCGCATTGCCCTCACCGAGATGGTGCGGTGGATTGCTTCCCTACTGGATCTCTCCACCTTGGATGCCTACCAACTCGTCTCTCAGGCCGCCTTGACACCGATAGCGAACGTCTGCGACACCGTCTACACCGTCACCTGCAAGGTACCGAAGGGACTTCTCCCCGAGACCGCTCCGTACGGGGGCATACACCAGGCGCTCGGATCCAGGGCCGCGGCGCTCTGACCACCCACACCCCAAGCCCGACTGACGGCCGGCCGCACAACGTGAAACGGACCATTCTCTTCCCTCGTTGCCCGCGTCAGGACTGTTTCTATTTAAATAAACACAAATAGTCTAAATAGGGTGATCGGATCGCAACAGCCCTCATCTCGAGTTCGCCGCCCCGTGCCTGAGCGGGACTCCGCCGCTCGCATCGCCGGTGCGCTTCTGATGCTGACTGCGGTGATCAACGCAGTGTCCGCCATGGCGCGGTTTGCAGCCGACACCGACCAACCCACTCTGGCGGAGACACTTTCGGCCATCCACCTCAACCAGGGGCTGTACGGCTTGGGGGGCGTCTCTCGGATAACGGCCGGGTTCACCCTGATCGCCGCCGCCCGGTACCTACTCAGGACCCGGATCATCAGGGACGGCCACGGGACTCCCCTGGTTCCCGGCCTCTTCGCGGCTTCGGGAGCCTTCAACATCGTGTCGGGGGCGTGCGCGGTCATCCTGGCAGCCTATGCGCCGGCGATCAACCCGCTCATCGAATCCTCGGCGTTTCTCCGGTGGTCCACCGGCAAGACCGGTTTCGCCCTGGCCGGGCTGGCGCTGGTGGTGGCTTCCCGGTATCCGTGGAGGGTTGGCAGCGCCTTGCGGAGCATTGCTCCTGTCTCGGCGATTGTGGGAGTGGCCATGCAGTTCATCTGGATCGACTCCGCCACAGTGGCCCATCCCATCGTGGGCGCAGCCTTCTTCCTGTGCCTCTTGGCGGTTGGATCGATGCTCTTCACCGGCCGGACCCAACGATCCTCCCGGAGGGTGGTCGACTCCGACTCCCCGGCGTAGCCCTGGGACGGATCGGCCTGTGGGGGTGCTCCCCCTTCCCAATGTCGAGACAGGTTGGCCCACCCGGTCTTGCAGGACCTGAATCGGGAGACCGCCCAGGAGTCGCGTACCCCAGGAACAGCCAGGAAGTCGCGGCGGCGACCGCCGGCTTGACAAACCCAAGCGTGGCTGTATAAACTAGTTTGTATTACAAACCCAACGGAGGAGGTATGCGCAATGTCAGGCTCGGGCAACGAAGGAGCCGCCCTCACTCCTCAGGAGAGTTGGGGAGCGATCCACACCACTATCGACAAGACGAGAAGTTCGATGTATCTGGCCGGGACTTCGCCGATTCTGCTCCTGTGGGGAGCCTTGACCGCGGTGTTGTACCTGATCGAATACTGGTTCCAGACCGGGGGCTCCGCCCTGGCGCTGGAAACGCCATGGATCAGGGCTCCGGCTTTCGGCGTCCTGGTGGTTGGAGGAATGGTCGGCAGCGGCTTTATCGGCCGCCGGTACGGAAGCCGGAATGTCACCCCGGAAGCCGGTCGGGCGGTGGGCATCCGGGTTTTCTTCTTCTGGGTGTCCGTGGCGATGGCATCCTGGGTCATCCCCGCGGCGGCGGGGATGTGGTCGCCCGAAGGCGGACCCCAAATACCCCACGTAGCCATCGGCATAGTGACCCTGGGATACATCCTGTACGGCATAATGACCCACGCGGCGCTGGCGGCGGTCGGGGTCGGAATAGCCGCCGCCTACTATCTCCCCGATTTTCTGGCCGGCGACGCTGCTTTGCCCGTCTCGGCGGTGGCGACCTTCGCGGTCGTGGGGCTGGGCGCTCTGTGGTTGCACAGGATCGGGATCCGGTGAGCGACAACTCCACGGTTCTGGACGAGACCATCCACCAATCAGTCAGACTACGGATAATGACGCTGCTGGTCTCCCAACCTGCTCCGGCCCGGGTCGCCTACCGGTTCATCCAGCGGACCCTTGACCTCACCGGTGGGAACCTCACCATCCATCTGCGGAAGCTCAGGGAGGCCGGATTCGTCGCCATCACCAAAGAGTTTCGTGACGAGAAGCCATCAACCTGGATACAGGCAACAGCCGTGGGCCGTCAGGCGTTCGCGGACTATCTGGTCAACCTGGAGAGGATTCTGCGGGGGGCGAGCGTCCCGGAGGCTCCGGCTACAATCCCGCCCGGTCCGCTAGCGCGACCGTCACCATGAATACTCCATTAAACGCCCCGGCGCCAGACCCCTCCCCCTTGGTACTCCAGGTTGAGGACCTTCGCAAGAGCTACGGAGAGATCCAGGCGGTCAAGGGGATCACCTTCGAGATCGCCCCCGGTGAGAACTACGGCCTTCTCGGGCCGAATGGCGCCGGAAAGACCACCACCATCCAGATGATCGCCGGGGTCCTGGAGGCCGACGGAGGCCGCGTCACGGTGTGCGGAGGGGAATTGACCACCACCACGACCTCTCTCAAGTCCCACATCGGCTGGGTTCCCCAGGAAGTGGCCCTGTACGACCGGCTGACGGCCCGCGAGAACCTGGCCTTCTTCGGCCGCATGCAGGGACTCTCCGGGAAGAGACTGGCAAGACGAGTCGACGAAGTGCTCCAGTTGACCGGCCTGAGCGACCGGGCGGGCGACAAGACCATCAAGTTCTCGGGCGGAATGAGGCGGAGGCTCAACATCGGAATAGGCCTCCTGCACGAGCCCGACCTGCTGATCCTGGATGAACCGACCGTGGGTGTGGACGTCCAGTCGCGGGCCAGCATCCTCGACCAGGTGGCGGAGATGACCCGCCAGGGCATGGCGGTGCTCTACACCACCCACTACATCGAGGAGGTGGAGCGACTCTGCAACCGGGTGGGCATCATCGACCATGGGGAGTTGATCGCGGAAGGGACCAGGACCGAGTTGGTGAGAATGGTCGGCGAGCGGGACCGGGTGCTGATCACCGCCGAAGGCGACCTGACCGGAGGCGCCGGCCGGATCGAGCAGTTGGACGGAGTGCACCAGGCGGGCGTCACCAACGAGGGACTGGAACTCCTGGTGGATGACGCCACTCCCCTCTTGCCCCGAATCTTCGAAGCACTAGCCGGATCCGGGATCTCGGTGAGCGGGGTGCGCGTGGAGGAGCCCGACCTGGAAGCGGTCTTCCTCCACCTCACCGGACGGGCCCTCCGTGACTGACTAATGCGGGATATTGCCTGGATCGTCCTGAAGGACCTGCGCCAGCAGGTCCGCGACCGGACCATCCTCATATTCGGGCTGATCGCCCCCCTGGCCATAGCGGCCGCTTTGAGCCTGGCCTTCGGGAACTTCTTCCAAACCGATGAATCGGTGGTCTTCGAATTCGGCATCGCCAACGCCGATACGGGCGGCCCCATCTCGGAGGGGTTCTCCATGGCCATGGGGGATCTGGAGACAGAAGGCCTGATCGAGGTGACCTTCCATCGCAACCGCGCCTCCCTGGACAGAGCGGTGGAAGAGGGGGTGGTCGACGCCGGGTTCTTCATTCCCCACGGTTTCAGCGATGCGATCGTGGAAGGATCGGAGTCCCGCGTGATCGTGGTCGCCAATCCCGACGCGCCGGTGGTTGCCGGGGTGGCCACCTCCATCGCCGAACAGTTCGCCCTGGAGATCGCCTCGGCCAGTGCGGCGGGAGCGACGGTGGCCATCCTGGGGGGACTCAGCCCGGAGCAGATGGTCCAGGTGGGACTGGCCGCCTCCAGGATTCCCCCTCCGGCGCGGGTTGCCTCGCTGGAGGCCGAGATCCGCCAGTTGGACGGGCCCACCTATTACTCGGCGGGCACCGCCATGTTCTTCATGGTGTTCGTGGTAGGGGTCGGCATCCTCAGCCTCCTGGAGGAGCGGAGACGTCACACCCTTGCCAGGCTCCTGTCCAGCCCCACAGGTCCGGGGCGCATTCTGGCCGCCAAGTTCCTTCTCTCCTTCATGGTGGGGGTGGGAAGCGTGGGACTGTTCATGCTGTTCTCCCGGTTCCTGCTGGGCGCCCGCTGGGTCGACCTGCCGGTCACGGCCCTCTTGGTGATGGCCGCCGTCGGCGCGTCCGCCGGGATCGTCTCCCTGGTGGCCGGCTGGGCCAGGACCGCCGAACAGGCCCAGAATTTCCAATCGGTGGTGGCGGTGGCGATGGGCATCCTGGGAGGAACCTTCTTCCCCATCAGTGGTGGCGACTCCTTACTCGCCACCCTTTCGCTGGGCACTCCCCATGCCTGGTTCATGAGAGGCCTGGGCGATCTGAGCGGCGGAGGAGGACTGGCGGTGGTGGCTCTTCCCCTGGCGGTGTTGACCGGCATGGCGGTGGTAACTCTCACCATCAGCGTGCTGGGCGCTCGACGGAACCTGCGGCCATGAAGACGCTCTCCATCGGCTGGGTGTACGTGCTCAGGGTCCTGCGCGAACCGGCTTCCCTGTTCTTTTTCTTCGTGTTCCCGGTGGCGATGGTCTTCATCATCGGAATCCAGTTCGGGGGGGAGGGCGGCAGATTGCAGATGGGCATCTCCGGAGACACGAGCCAGTCGGTCACCGACGGGATCACCGCCAACCTGGCCGGCAACCAGGCCTTGGAACTGGTCTTCTACGAGGACGAATCGGAGATGTTGATGGCCGTCGAGCGGGGACTCATCTCAGCGGGGGTGGTCTTCCCCCCGCAGTTGGCGGCAAGAATGGCCCTCGGCCAGCCGGTGTTGATCGGGTTCGTATCCACCGCCTCGGGATGGGGGCCCCAGTTGGAATCCACCGTGCGACAGGCCGTGGCGGAAGTGTTGATCCCCTATCGCGCCGCGCGTCTCGCGGTTGACATCCTGGGTGTGGGATTCCAGCAAAGCTTCCCGCTGGCCAGCGAAGTGACCGACCAGGTGGTGTTTACGACGGTCTCGCTGGAGTCGGTGGGAGAATCCCTCTTCCCCCCCAACATGGGCCGGTTCGACGGGGGTGCCGCCTCCAACCTGGTCCTGTTCATGTTCCTCACAGCCCTGACCGGCGCCACCGCCATGGTGGCCGACCGGGACATGGGTCTCGACACCCGCATTGTCTCCACTCCCACTTCGGTCCCTCGCCTGATTTCCGGGTACGTGGCCGGCCAGTTCGGCATCACGTTCTTCCAGGGCGTCTACATCATGGTCCTGAGCCTGGCCATCTTCGGCGTGGGCTGGTCGAATCTGGGGGGATCCGTGTTGTTGGTGATGGCCCTGTCCCTGGCGGGAGCGGGAGCGGGGATGCTGCTCGGTTCCTTCCGGTTGGCGGAGGCCGCCACCATCGGCATCGGCGTGACGGCCGGCCTGGTGCTGGGCGCCCTGGGCGGGGCGATGGTCCCCCAGGAACTCCTACCCGACACGGTCCAGACCGTCGCCAGGTTCACCCCCCAGGGATGGGCCATGCTCGGCTTCAGAGACCTCCAATGGGGAGGATCCATCCTCGACATCGCCGACAACCTCGCGGTTCTGGCCGGGATGGGAGTAGTGCTGGCCGGAGCCGCTTCGGTATCCCTCCGCCGAACCCTCGCCCGCCCCTCCTGAGTCGCCGCCGCCCAGCTACTCGGAAGGATCAGGTAGCGCGTCTCTGATAGCCCGCTCCTCGTCCTCCGGGCCGCACCGCTTGAGAAGCCGCTCAAACAGTTCCCGCTCCTCCGCGGGGCTGAGAGGCTCCAACTGGTTCGGTGTCACCAGAAACGTTGGTTCATCTTCTGGGTATACAATCCTCACCCGCACTCTCCTCCTCAATCTGTCGGCGGTGGGGCTATCGGACGATGGGGATTCGCTTTCTCGAATCGGTCAATCTGTTGGATCAGAGTCTTAGTTAGTTTCCATGCTAGTTCGGGCGGTATTTTGAGACGGGCGACATAGACAGCCCGGGCTTCGCCGGACGCTCCAAGTGGCAAACCTGATAAAAACTCAACGGTGAATTCATGGCCAGTGTGCCAAATCTTGACAATGTTCGCGTAGACATCCCTAAAGGGACATCCCCCGGCAGGGCTTTGAATGCGATTGGTTGGTCAGGCACATCCTCAATGTGCCAGGTGGTTGTGACCACAGTCAACCCTCACACCGCACTTTCTTTCACAACCTCCGACCATATCAACAGCAACTACCGATCCCCCACAAAAAAGTCGCGAAACGTGAGTCCCCCTTTGGGATTCCCTCCCCCACCACCATGCGTGGTTCAATGTGGGGTTGGTGCCGGTGGGGATG
>JAPPFC010000035.1 GCA_028824015.1 bacterium | reverse complement strand
CATCCCCACCGGCACCAACCCCACATTGAACCACGCATGGTGGTGGGGGAGGGAAACCCGTAGGGGGACCTTCGTTTTCGCGGGTTCGGGATCCGGGCTGCTGCACTCCTACGGTTCAGGCGTTGCGCCTTGGCGAAGGGTTTTGGTGTTTGTTTTACCAACTTCGGGATATTGGAGGGTGGTTTGTCACACCCCCTGGGCATACTGGTAGAGACATGAACAAAACAGGTACGAACGGACAGGCACTGAACGAAGCCGTGGTCCTGGCACCCACCGTGGCGGTGGGCGACGCCACGGTGACAGAGCTTCGGGATCGGGTGCAGTCCACTATCCGTGGGGAGAACCAGTTGGCGGGGATCCGCGCCGACGCCCTGGCCGAACTGCAACGCCGGGCGGGAACCGCTCTCACCGAAGTGGAACTACGCGAGAGGGGCAAGAAGCCCCGGCGGCGGGCCAGGTTGGAAGTGGAAACCGCTCGGGAACTGGAGAAGCTACCGGAGACGTCCAAGGGACTCCGAGAGGGGGACATCTGTTATGACAACGCGCGTATCCTGGCCGACGCCAACCAACGGGGCACCATAGACGAAAAAGAACTCCTGGACGACGCCCGTAACCAGTCTCCGGACAAGTTCGCGGCCACGGTCCGCAAACACGAACAACAACGCTCCGAAGACGACGGGGTCTCCAAGTTGGAGCATCAACGTTCGCGTAGGTACGCCAAGATCCGCACCAGCATCGAAGATGGGATGACGGTTCTCTATGGGCGGTTCGATCCGATCACCGGAGCGCGGATAGAGACCGCCCTGTCCCGCAAGATGAACGAACTCTGGCAGGAAGAAGACCCGAACCATCGGGCCACACCCGCCCAGAGAATGGCCGACGCCCTTGCTCTGTTGCTCACCCGCCCCGGAGGCGACAAGGACGGAGCGTCCCAGGACGTGAAACTGTTGGTGATCGCCGACTATGACGTGGTGAGCCAACAGTTGCGCAATGCCCGTTTGGAGAACGGGACTCCCATCCCGGCGGGGGAACTACGCCGGTTGGCATGCGACGCGCAGATCCTCCCCGCCATCTTCGGGGGACCGTCGGTACCGATGGACATGGGCATGGCCCGGCGGAAAGCCAGTCCCACCCAACGCGCGGCTCTCATCGCCCGCGACCGGGCATGCATAGGGTGCGGCGCCAAAGCAGCATGGTGCCAGTCGCACCATATTGTTCACTGGCAGGACGGAGGGCCCACCAACGTGGACAACATGTGCCTGCTCTGCTCCCGATGCCACCACAACGTCCACGACCGCAACTGGCAGGTCCAACGAACCCCCACCGGCGCCTACCGACTACACCCACCACCCACCAAACGGACACACCCAACCCGCCAGAACCACCAACACCGAGCACAACACCGAACGCTCCACCCAGCCAAACAACGAAAATAGGCCGCGCTCTCTCCCCGCGGGATGAGAATCTAGGCGCCCAGAGCCTCGATTCCTTCTTCCGATGCATCCACGAAGGAGATCGGACCGGTGCCGGCCGTGAGGCGGTGGCGCATCACCGCCAGGGCCTCGGGGTTGTTGTCCACCAGGATGAAGCGGCGGCCGAGTTCGGAGGCGACCGCCCCGGTGGTGCCGCTTCCCGCGAAGAAGTCCAGCACCCAGTCGCCCTCCCGGCTGGAGGCCTGAACTATGCGGCGCAGAATCCCCTCCGGTTTCTGGGTGGGATAGCCGGTCTTCTCGCGGCCGGTGGGCGACACGATGGTGTGCCACCACACGTCGGTGGGGAGCTTTCCCCGCTCGGCCTTCTCGGCGGTGACCAGCCCGGGCGCCATGTAGGGCACCCGGTCGACGGCCTCGTTGTCGAAGTGATAGCGGCGGGGGTCCTTGACGTACACCAGGATGTTGTCGTGCTTGGTCGGCCAGCGGCGGCGGGCCCGGGCGCCGTAGTCGTAGGCCCAGATGATCTCGTTCAGGAAGCACTCCCGCCCGAACATCGAGTCCAGGAGCACCTTGGCGTAGTGGACCTCCCGGTAGTCGAGGTGCAAATACAGGGTGCCGTGGGCGGCCAGGAGGCGCCGGGCTTCGACCAGACGGGGCTCGATGAACGCCCAGTAGTCGTCGAAGGAGTCGTCGTAGGCGGAAGTATGACCCGCCACGGTCCGGTATGAAGCTCCCTTGAAACCTCTCCGGTCACCGTCGGGGTCGGCGGTGGTGCGCAGGGTCCGGCGGGTCTGGCGCCTACCGGTGTTGAACGGAGGATCGATGTACACCAGGGTTACGGTCTCATCAGGGATCTGTCGGAGCACCGGAAGGTTGTCCCCGAGTACCGCGAGGTTCGGACCGTCCAGACGGCCGTTGCGAAATTCGAGCCCGCCGAGGCCCGCCTCCGTCATCACATATCGCCCGGGGAGGGCTCGATCCTGACCGGGTCGCCCACCCGGATGATCCCGCCCTTCACCACCTGGGCTGAGATGCCGGACCTTCCCTGGAGGGCCTCCCGCGCCTGGGGGCCGACGGTCTGGTACATCCGCTCGCAGGGCGGGCAGTCCCGCCACACCGACAGGACGGCCTCGCCGAGATGGATCAGGGTGCCGGTGGTGCGGGGGAGGCGATCAGCGTCCACGGTGATGTTGCGGCGGGTTGCGCCCGCCGGTATGGGGTATCCCAACCGGCCGGCGGCCTCGTCCAGCTCGCCCTCGGCGACCATCGTCACGTTGCGGATGGTGCCCAGGTAGCGGTCGCCTTCCAGGCCCGCTCCCTCCACCGCCAACACCTCGTTGACCTCGATCGGGTCGGCCTTGTGGAGCGGCGCCAGGTGGAGGTGGGTCACCGAGGCCATCGGCCTAGCTGCAGCCGAGCGAGGCCCCGCAGTTGAGGCAGCGGTAGCAACTCCCGTTGCGGACCGTCATGTGCCCGCACTCGTCGCACATGGGAGCGTCTCCCATCATCTTGCTCAAGAGGACCTGCGCCGAGGAGGGCATCACGGCGGTCCCGCCTCCGCCTTCGGTCTCGGGAAAGAGCTGGGATATCAGGTCGGCGGTCGCCGGGGAGTCGGCGAACTCGGCGGCTTCCTTCACCGCTTGGAGGTTGTCCTCCTCCTGGGCGGCGGCGAGGGCCAACTGCTGTCCACGGTCCGAGACGGCCGGGTGGGGTTCCTCGGGGAGCTCTCGCAACTCCGGGGTCCTGACCTGGCCCAGGTCCTCTCGGTCCAGGTACTCGATGGCCAGGGCCCGGAAGATGTAGTCGACCATGGAGGAAGCCATCTTGATGTTGGGATGGTTCTGAACCATCCCCCGGGGCTCGAAGGTCTGGTACATGAAGGTGTCCACGAACTCCTCGAGGGGGACCCCGTACTGGAGACCCTTTGAGACCGCGATGGCGAAACAGGAGAGGATGCCCCGCAGGGTGGCGCCCTCCTTGGCCAGGTCGATGAACAACTCGCCCAGGGTGCCGTCTTCGTACTCGCCTGTGCGGATGAACAGCTTGTGCCCGCCCACCCGGGCCTCCCGGGTCCAGCCCCTCCTCCTGGAGGAAAGCAGGAACCGGGGCGGCTTCATGCCGTTGGAATAAGCCTGGGAGGGAGAGGTCCCCTCCGGAAGGGGGCCGTAGGCCAGCCGATGCTCGATGCCGATCGCCTCATCGAGTTCCGGCTCGTCCTCGCCGGAGGAGTCGTCGCCGGACGACGAGAGAGGCTGGGAGGCCTTGGAGCCGTCCCGGTACAGGGCCATCGACTTGAGGCCCAGCTTCCAGGACAGGTCGTAGGCGTCCTTGATGTCGTCGGGGCTTACGTCGCTGGGCATGTTGATGGTCTTCGAGATGGCGCCGGAGATGAACGGCTGGGCGGCGGCCATCATCCGGATGTGCCCGTTGTGATGGATGAACCGCCGTCCGTGACGGCCGTTGCGGTTGGCGGTGTCGAACACCGGAAGGTGCTCTTCTCTCAGGTGGGGAGCGCCCTCGATGGTCTGGCGGCCGCAGATGTAATCGCCGGCCGCGTCTATCTGGTCGGAGCTGAAGCCCAGGAATGAAAGGAGGTCGAAGTCGAGCCGCTGGGACTGGGATGGTTCCACCCCCAGACGCCGCAGGGCCGGTTCGCCCACCGCCAGCACGTTGAATGCATGCCGCAGTTCGAACATTCCCGGAAGGGACTCCTCGATCGGGTCGAGTTCCTCGTCCGTGAAGCCATGGGCCCGCAGGCTCCTCCGGTTGATGTGGGGAGACCCCTCGAGAGAGGAGGCGCCCACCACGTAGTCGATGATCTCCCGTTTCTGTTCGGGGGTGTAACCCAGGGTGTCCAGTGCCGGTCCCACCGACTGGTTGACGATCTTGAAGTACCCGCCTCCCGCCAGTTTCTTGAACTTGACCAGGGCGAAATCGGGTTCCACGCCGGTGGTGTCACAATCCATTTGAAGGCCGATTGTTCCGGTAGGCGCAATGCAACTTATCTGTGCGTTCCGGAAGCCGTGGCGGGCTCCCAGTTCCAGGGCCGCATCCCAGACCTCGCGGGCGGCCTGGGAAAGGTCCAAGGGGCAGAGCCTGCTGCTGATGCCCATCACCGCCTGGGAGACGCCTTCGTACTCGGAGGCCGGAGCGTCGTAGGCGGCGCGCCGGTGGTTGCGGATGACCCGCAGCATGGCTTCCCGGTTCTCCTCGAAGCGCGGGAAGGGACCGGTCACCGAGGCCATCTCGGCGGAGGTGGCGTAAGCCTGGCCGCTGAGGACGGAGGTGAGCGCTCCGGCTATGGAGCGTCCCCGCCGGGAGTCGTAGGGGATGCCCATCCGCATCAGTAGCGACCCGAGATTGGCATAGCCCAGTCCCAGGGTGCGATAGTCATAGGAGCCCTGGGCGATGGCTCGGGAGGGGAAGTGGGCCATGGCCACCGAGATCTCCAACACCAGGGTCCACAGGCGGACGGCGTGCAGGTAGCTGTCGACGTCGAATACGCCCGTGCGGTCGTTGTAGAAGGCAACCAGGTTCACAGAGGCGAGGTTGCAGGCGGTGTTGTCCAAGAACATGTACTCCGAGCAGGGGTTGGAACCGCGGATCCGGCCCCCGGCGGGGGAGGTGTGCCACTCGTTGATGGTGGTGTCGAACTGCACTCCCGGGTCGGCGCAGGCCCACGCCGCCTCGGCGATCTGGTCCCACAGGTGCTCAGCGGAGACGGTCTTCATCACCCGCCCGGTGGTCCGCTCGGTCAACTCCCAGTCGTCGCGGTTCTCCACCGCCCTGACGAAGTCGTCGGTGACCCGGACGGAGTTGTTGGAGTTCTGCCCGGAGATGGTGGCGTACGCCTCACCGTTGAAGTCGGCGGGGAAGCCTCCCTTCTCGATCAGGAGGCGGGCCTTGTCCTCCTCCACCTTCTTCCAGTTGATGAACTCCTCCACGTCGGGATGATCGATGTCGAGGATCACCATCTTGGCCGCCCGGCGGGTGGTCCCCCCCGACTTGATGGCGCCTGCCGCCCGGTCGCCGATCTTGAGGAAGGACATAACTCCGGACGAACTGCCGCCGCCCGAGAGCTTCTCGCCCTCGGCCCGGATTTCGGAGAAGTTGGAGCCGGCGCCCGAGCCGAACTTGAAGATACGCGCCTCGCGGAGCCACAGGTCCATGATCCCCCCCGGGTTGACCAGGTCGTCCTCGACCTTGAGAATGAAGCAGGCATGCGGTGCGGGGCGGGAGTAGGAATCGGGGGAGACGGCCAACTCCCCGGTGTCGGGGTCGACGTACCAGAAGCCCTGTGCGGGGCCGGTCAGCCCGTAGCCCCAGTTGAGGCCGGTGTTGAACCACTGCGGAGAGTTGGGCGAGCCCATCTGGTGACAGAGCATGTACTTCATCTCGTCCTCGAACGCCTGGGCGTCCTCGGGTGAGTCGAAGTAGCCATGCGTCTCGCCCCACCACCGCCAGGTGCCCGCCAGCCGGTCGAAGACCTGGCGGGCGGAGCGCTCCGAGCCCAGCCGGGGTTGGCGGTTCTCATCCAGGAGAGGCCCGTTCTCGTCGGAGAGCGGCACTCCCGCCTTGCGGAAGTACTTGGACACCACGATGTCGGCAGCCACCTGCGACCAGTGGGCCGGCACCTCGGCGTCCCTCATCTCGAACACCACCGACCCGTCGGGGTTTGTTATCCGAGAATCCCTCTTCTCCCAGGTCAGGGTCTCATAGGGATCCTCTCCCAGACGCGTGAACCGCCTGTCTACCTTGAGTCCCTTGGTCACTTGCCTGCCTCCTCTTGTTCCTTGGATCACTCTTGCCTTGCCCGCCGGAGGATTCCCGGTTCGCCCCCCATCAGGGAATTACATTAATGTAACAAAGCCCCTGTGGGCGACCAAGCCTTTTCCCTTGGGCGCTTGGGCCCAAAGAAGGCCCAGGTCAGACGGGATTCTGATGTAGGCCGGCCATTTTCGGCCAACATCCGGTTTCCCGGCGGTGTCCCCGTCCTATCCGGTGTCCTAGCTGGTATTTGGCGTCAACGGGTTGGACACAAATGGCATATAAGACTTCCGGGAACCCTGCCTCGGAGAATTATGGGTCACTTTTTTCCGCGACTTCCGGGCAATTTTTGCCAAACTTCGATGTGGACTCCGCCGAGGTTTCGAAAGTCGCGATGACCCCCGGAGATGCGGAACCGGGCGGCGTATAGACTAGGTGGCTGATGTTCTTCCCGGTAGGCACCGGCCGCCAACAACAACCCCCCCGACGTCGCCGCCTGGTATGGGTGTTTACGGGGATCGCCCTCCTCTACGGTGGGTTCACCGCCCTGTCCAGGGTCTGGACCGATTATCTGTGGTTCTCCTCGGTGGACCAGACGGGCGTCTGGTGGATCCGGTGGGTGTGGCTGGCCGCGCTGGGCCTCGCCGGGGCGATCGTCGTCTTCGGGGTGATCTGGGGGAACATGCGGCTCGCCCGGTACCTGTCGGTGCGTTACGCCTCGTTCAGCACCGTCCCCGAGGACCCGGCCGTGGTTCAGATACGGCAGGCCGTGGGCGCCAGGGTGGGGCTCTTGGAATGGGCGGCGGCCATCGGCTCGGCGGTTGTGCTGGGGCTGGGAGTCTCCGCGTGGCGGGACCAGGCGCTGCTGTTTTTGAACTCCGAGCCCTTCGGCGTCACCGACCCCCAGTTCGGCTTGGACCTGGCCTTCTACATGTTCCGGCTGCCGCTCTGGTCGACAATGGTCAGTTGGCTGACCGGGTTGGCGATCGCGGTCCTGATCACCGTGGCTTTGAGCTACTTCGCCCTGGGCGCGGTCAAATTCCCGGCGCGCCGCCTCCCGAGATTCGACACCCAGGCCAAGGCGCACCTCTCGGCGCTGGCGGCCGTGATCGCCATCCTGCGGGCGTTCTCCTATCGGATCGACACCTACCAGTTGCTGTACGCGGACAACAGCGTGTTCGGCGCCGGGTACGCCGACGTCAACGCCCGGCTGCCGGCCCTCAACCTGCTGATCGCGGTCTCGGTCTTCTCCGCCATCCTGTTCGTGATCAATATCTGGCGCCGGGGGTGGGTGCTGGTGGCGGTGTCGGTGGCCGCCTGGGTCTTCGTCTCCCTGGCCGCCGGGGTGGCCTATCCGGCCATCGTCCAGCGCTTCCAGGTCCAGCCCAACGAACTGGTGAGGGAGGGGCCCTACATAGAGCGCAACATCGCCGCCACCCGGGCCGCCTACGGCCTGGACTCGGTGGAGGTGCGGCCCTTCGGCGCCTCCTTCGAACTCGATGCGTCCGACATTGCCCGCAACGCTCCCACCGTCGACAACATCCGGCTCTGGGACCCCGACGTCCTCAACCGCACCTACCAGCAGCTCCAGGAGATCCGCACCTACTACCGGGTGGATCACGTGGACACCGACCGTTACCCGATCGGCGGCACCGACACCCAGGTGATGCTGGCGCTCCGCGAACTGGACGAGCCCAACATCCCCGCCCAGGACTGGCAGAACCAGAGGCTGGTGTACACCCACGGCTTCGGGGCGGTGCTCAGCCCCGCCAACGTGGTGGCGGTCGACGGGCAGCCGGACTTTCTGCTCCGCGACATACCGCCCGAGACCACCGAGCCGATCGTGGACCTGACCCAACCCCGGATCTACTTCGGGGAGACGTACGAGCGGGATCGCCCGGTGATCGTGCGGTCGGGCGCCCAGCCCCAGGAGATCGACTTTCCCGCCACCGAAGAGGGAGGAGGAGCGGCGGACAACCGCGTCAACGACTACGACGGAGAGGCGGGAGTCGAGATCTCGGGGATACTCCACCGGTTGGCTTTCGCCCTCCGCTACGGGGACCTGAACATCCTGATCTCCAGCCAGATCAATCCCGACAGCCGGGTCCTGATGCAGAGGAACATCCTGAGCCGGGTGGAGACCGTGGCGCCCTTCCTGGTGGCCGACGCCGATCCCTACCCGGTGGTGCTGGATGGACGGATCATCTGGGTGGTCGACATGTACGCCATCAGCCAGAACTACCCCTACTCGCAGCCGATCGGGGTGGGGTTGCGGGGCTTCGACACCGCCCGGGTGTCCAGCGCCTCCCAGCTCCCGCTATCGGGGTTCAACTACATAAGGAACTCGGTGAAGGCCACGGTCGACGCCTTCGACGGCACCATCCGCCTGTACGTGGTGGACGAGACCGACCCGCTGGTGGCCGCCTGGCAGAGGGTCTACCCGGACCTGTTCTCGGATGAGAGCGAGATACCCGAGGGACTCCGGGAGCACTTCCGCTATCCCCAGGACCTGTTCAAGATCCAGAGCGAGTTGTACCTCGACTACCACATGGTGGACGTGACCCAGTTCTTCCAGCGCAACGACGCCTGGTCGATCCCCTCCGATCCCTCCACCATCCGGCGCATCGAGTTGTTGCGGGGGGACCTGATCGGGGGACCGGACGGATCCATCGTCCAGTACCTGCGGGAGATGCTTCCCTACTACCTGCTGATGACCCTTCCCGGCGAGGAAGACACCTCCTATGTGCTGCTCCAGCCCTACAACCCCCTGGAGAAGCCCAACATGTCGGCTTTCCTGATAGCCGACTCGACGCCCGACCGCTACGGGCGGCTCATCGACTACCGGATGCCCCAGGGGTCGCTCGTCGAGGGCACCGGTCAGGTGGGCAACCGGATCGACCAGGACGATGAGATCTCCCAGCAGTTCACCCTCTGGCGCGGCCAGGGTTCCTCGGTGGTGCTGGGCGACATGCTGGTGGTGCCGATCGACGGGTCGGTCCTGTACGTGCAGCCCGTGTACCTGGAGGCCGAGCAGGGAGGACTTCCCGAGTTCCGCCGGGTGGTGGTCGTGCACGGCGACGACATCGAATGGGACGACACCCTTGACGGCGCGCTGGCCAAGATCTTCGGCTCGGCCGACCTGGCGGCTCCCGCCCCCGACGACGATGTGGATGACCCCGGGGCCGCCCCCGACCCCGACGAGCCTGCGCCGTTGCCGAGGACGGTGAGGGACTTGCTGTCGGATGCCTCCGACGCTTTCGACCGGGCGAACGAGGCGCTCCGGTCGGGGGACCTCGCCGAGTACCAGAGGCTCATCGAAGAGGCCGCCCGACTGGTGGAGAGGGCCCTGCGCACCACCGGCTGAGCTCCGATTCGGGGTTGCGAACCTCCGAGCCGGCCTCTATCATCGGCCCACACACCGCGGGGTGGAGCAGTCAGGTAGCTCGTCGGGCTCATAACCCGAAGGTCGTGGGTTCAAATCCCACCCCCGCTACCAATCACAAAGGCCCAAGCCGGAGCCCAGTCGGCTTGGGCTTTCGTCGTGCATGGTCCCTCTTGGGCCCCCGGTGGTCCCGGTCAGATCTCTGTCCGGCACCCAAAGCCGCGAGAGGTTGGCTCGTCGTTGTCACCACTCATGAATAGGAGCATCAGCGAGGCCTCCAATTCCTATCCAACGACCCCGTCGACCCCGCTCCCCGAAAAGTGGCGAAGCCTCTTTTTGTTGCGGGCTCGAACGCCGGCATCGAAAACAAGCTTGCGGAGGCGAAGGGCGTTCGGAGTGACCTCAACGCACTCGTCATCGGCGATGAATTCGAGAGCCTGTTCCAGTGACAGGATGCGGGGTGGGGTCAGACGAAGCGTGTTGTCGGATCCGCCCGCGCGAACGTTGGTCAGCTTCTTCTCTCGGCAGATGTTGACGTCCATGTCCTCGGGACGCGGGTTCTCACCTACGATCATGCCTTCATAAACCTCTTCGCCCGGGGCGACAAACAGCCAAGCCCGGTCCTGCAGGGCGGCCACGGCGTAACCGGTGACCATGCCTGGACGGGAGGCGACAATCGAGCCCGAGCGGCGGACCCGAAGCTCGCCCAGCCACGGGGTGAATCCCTCGAACACATTGGCCATGAGGCCGGTGCCATGAGTCTCGGTGAGGAATGCGGTACGGAACCCGATAAGGCCGCGGGCCGCCACTATGTAATCAAGCCGAACCCAGCCGGCGCCGTGGTTCGACATGTTCACCATGTTTGCTTTGCGCTCACCGAGGAGTTGGATCACGGCACCGACGTACTCTTCGGGGATGTCAATGGTGACGCGCTCGGTGGGCTCGTGGAGATGTCCGTCGATGATGCGGGTGACGACCTTGGGCTTTCCGATGGTCATCTCGAAGCCCTCGCGACGCATGATTTCCACCAACACTGCCAGTTGATCGATCGCCTTGTCCTCGACCGCTCCGAACGTGTCCTCGCGACGCATGATTTCCACCAACACTGCCAGTTGAAGCTCTCCTCGTCCCTGGATCTGCCAGGTGTCGGGACGGTCGGTGTCCAAGACTCGGATCGATACGTTGCCGACTAGTTCGGAGTCCAGGCGGTTCTTGATGAGGCGGGCGGTGACCTTGTCGCCGTCGAGCCCTGCCATGGGTGAGACGTTGATTCCCATTGTCATCGAGAGACTTGGCTCATCCACCGTGATAATCGGTAGCGGAGTGGGGTCGGCGAGATCGGCGACTGTTTCCCCGATGGTGATATCCGGGATACCCGCGATGGCGATGATCTCGCCTGCGCTGGCTTCATCTGCATCTACCCGGTTGAGACTCTCGGTTACATAGAGGTCGGTGACTTTGGCCGTGGTGATGGTTCTGTCAGTGCGGCACCATGCGACATTCTGGCCCTTTTTGATCGTTCCGTGCATGACACGGCAAATTGCAATGCGACCAACGTATGGGCTGGAATCGAGGTTGGTGATCCAGGCTTGGAGTGGATGCTCCGGATTGTGCCGTGGCGCCGGAACGGTGTCGATCAATGTTTCGAACATGGGACGCAGGTCGGCGCCTTCCTGCCGCGGATCGAGTGTCGCGGCGCCTCTTCGAGCGTTGGTGTAGACGATCGGGAAGTTGACCTGATCTGCGGTTGCGTCCAGCTCGAAGAACAGTTCGTAGACTTCGTCGACGACTTCGGGGATGCGTGCGTCAGGCCGGTCGATCTTGTTGATCACCAACACGACGGGCAGCCCGAGGGCCAGCGCCTTGCGAAGGACGAAGCGTGTCTGTGGCAAGGGGCCCTCGCTCGAGTCAACCAAGAGAAGGACACCGTCGACCATGGTCAGGGCCCGCTCGACCTCGCCGCCGAAGTCGGAGTGGCCCGGGGTGTCGACAATGTTGATCTTGATCTCTTCGCCGCTGTCGCGGACATAGCGAACTGCGGTGTTCTTGGCGAGGATCGTGATGCCCTTTTCCCTCTCGATGTCCATTGAATCCATAACCCGCTCGGCCACGTTTTCGTTGGAGCGAAAGGCGCCCGATTGCCACAACATGGCATCGACAAGGGTGGTCTTGCCGTGGTCGACATGCGCGATGATCGCCACATTGCGCAGGTCTGAGCGCGCGACGAGGCGGGGGGATTCATCCATTGTGAGTCTCATCTAAAGATGGTGCCGATCAAGGGTTGGATTGCAGGCTCATCGGATTGAGTGAGGCTGAGAGCCCGGTGGAATCGATGATACGCTGAAGTCCCCCCTCCTTGAAATGTGACGTCCCCTTGGCACCCCCTGCTGCAGTGCAGGTCAGGGTGGTGGCCCACAGGCCACCAAACCCAGAGCGGGCGCTTCGCCCCCAAACAGGTTCCGAGCAGTCCGGTACGCTTGCAAACTCAGTGAACGCAACTGAAAAGAGTCATGGGCCGATGGCGAACAGCTACTGGGTCATCCCGGGCCGTTTCGCAGCGGGCGAGTATCCGGGCCACCCGAACCCTCGGGTCGCCGCCGCCAGGTTGCGAACCCTGCTCCGAGCGGGCATAGATCACTTCATCGACCTGACCACGGAAAGGGACTGGCTGGAGCCCTACGCGGAGATGGCGGTGCGAGAAGGCCTGCGACTGGGCACCGAGGTGGTGTATGAACGGCATCCCATCGTCGATATGAGGGTGCCCCGCAGTCGACGGGAGGCGGCAGGCATCCTGGACGCCGTCGATGCGGCGCTGGATGAGGGCAGGACCGTTTACCTGCACTGCTGGGGCGGCGTCGGCCGGACCGGCACCATGGTCGGATGCTGGCTGGTCCGCCACGGCAGGACCGGAGACGAGGCCCTGGAACAGGTTGCGGAGTGGTGGCGGGGAGTGGAAAAGGCCTACCGCCTCCCCAACTCGCCCCAGACCCCCGAGCAGTGCGCGTACGTCCGCGATTGGACCGATGAGGCCGGGTTGCGCCGGTAATGAGGGAGCCCGGGAGGAGACGCCGGCACGATCTTGACGCGCTGAGGGGTTTCGCCATACTTCGGGGGGTGGGGTTGCACGCCGCGCTGGCCTTCTTTCCGGCGCTGTGGGGGGTGCAGGACCGCGCTTCGAGTTTGAAGGTTTCGGCGGCCTTGTCTGTAGTCGGCCCTGGCTTAACTTGCCCTGCGGATCTTCTATGCGATGCAATGTTGATTATGGAAGGTCCCCCGAGGTTTTCCAGACCTCCACTAGCTGGACTCGTAGTACCGATCCTCCAAGATTCTCAGGGAAGACTGCAACCACATTGTCAACACCAGTCGCGGATGGTGTGAGAACAGCCTGGAATTGCTGTTCGTAAGCAGCTTCTCCGATGGCTCGGGTCAGCCGGTATTCATCGGGGATCAGATCCTGCCACTCGATCCCAAGCTGGTCACGAGTAAAGAGGTCGGTAAGATCCAGCACTCGGCCCACCTCGACGTCAATGCGCCACAACTCCCGGGGGAGGATCTGGTCGAGAGGCACCCGCTGCCGGTAGGCGTTCCGTTTCAGTTCAGCAGAAGCACATCTTCGAGTCGTGCAGAGATAAAGGACAGGGAAACTGTCCGGCGGGTTGAATCGGCCTCCAAAGCGCCTGGCGCCCTCCCCGCTCCGGACTTCATAACCCGGGGTCTGATTGCGATAACCGGTAGCTGCCAGCGAGCGCGGCGGCGCCTGGGCCACCGATTTTGGATCAAAAACGTTCACCTCAAGTTGTAACACCCTCAGCCAGCGCCAGCAACAGGTCGATCACGCGCTTATATTGGCCAGTGGCTACAAGATCGAGAGGCTTCTCATAGCCCAGATCGGGGTTGGGTGCACGCATCCAGGAACGGGCCGCGTCATCCCGCATGACATCCCTGGTTAGGTCTACTACAGCCCGCAATTCCAGCAGGCGTTCTTCGGTTTGCCGTCGGGGGGTGGCGTTGTTGGCACGCCAGCGGACAACACTGCGGGGATGGGTGGCGCTGACCCTCGCCAGATCTGCAGTGTCAACAACCGCGCCCTCATATAAGTGGTTCAAGAGGTGTGGAAAGCTAACCATTTTGCATGTCGCCTCTCATGTGTACTCTTACGTCTAATGTATGTTACATTATATGGCTAGGAAATGCTAAAAGAAATGGCTGTGTCCGAGCGATTGAATCAGCAGCGTTCTGTGATTTCGAGGATCAACGGAGCCTTAGAACATGCCGGGCAGAGGTGCCTTGACATCAGGCCGACTGACAGTCATTTGACGTGGATTGCCCGTGCTCTGTCTCGTCCGTCAGCGGCGTAGAGCCAAGGGACAAAGGGAGGATAGGGTCTGGTGCTGCCCCTGTCAATGAGTCTCCGTTGTTAGTACGATGGTGGACTAGATCATCCGGAGCAGGCCCCCTTTGACATCCCCGGTGGCCATGGAGGGTCGCCGGCACGACCTTGACGCGCTGAGGGGTTTTGCGATGTTGCTGGGGGTGGGGCTGCACGCGGCCCTCTCCTTCTTCCCGGCGCCGTGGTGGGTGCAGGACCGGACCTCAAGCCTCAACGGTCCCTACGATGAGTTCCTGTGGGCGGTGCACGGGTTCCGCATGCCGGTGTTCTTCCTGATGAGTGGGTTTTTCACCGCCCTTCTGTGGCGGCGGCGCGGGCTGCGGTCGCTTCTCGGCCATCGTCTCCGGCGGGTGGCCCTGCCGCTCCTGATCGGTCTGGTGACCCTGGTGCCGGCGGTGGACTGGGTGGGGGAGAGGGCGGCGATCGCGCAGGTCGAGCCGATGGTGGAGTCCGGGGACATCATCGGGTTGGTGTTCGTTGGAGACCTCTCGGGGGTGGAGCGATTGCTGGACCGGGGCGTGGACATCGAGACGCGGACCGAGCCCGGCGGGTGGACCCCTCTGCATGCCGCCGCCTTCACCGGCCACGCCGAGATGGTGGAGTTGCTCATTTCCCGGGGTGCGGAGCCGGCGGTTACGGCTGACGCCTCCGAGGGGGAGACTCCCCTGGGGCTTGCCTTCCACTTCGGTCACGAGGAGGCGACCGATCTGCTGGTCGCCCACGAGGGAAGGGATCCTCTTCCCGAGTCGATGGAGTGGTCGGACATTCCCGGCTGGGCGGAGGGCGCGAAGGACTCCGAGGAGGACCGGTTGACGCAGATCGAGCACCTCCATCACCTGTGGTTCCTCTGGTTCCTCCTGTGGCTGGTGGCGGGATTCGCCGCGGTGGCGGCGATCGCCGATCGGCGGGAGCCCGGTCGGGGGGTGTGGCCGGGGAGGGTCATGTGGCTGATGATCCCGCTGACCCTCATCCCGCAGTTGGAGATGGGTGGCAGTGGGTCCTACCCCATCTTCGGGTCGGACACCTCCGATGCCCTCCTGCCCCTTCCCCACGTTCTGGCCTACTACGCCACGTTCTTCACGTTCGGAGCGTTGATGTACGGTCGCCGGAGCGGGAAGGGAAAGCTCCTGGTCGACACGATCGGGAAACCCTGGTGGCTGTTCCTGCCGGTCTCCGTCATGGTCCTGTTGCCGACGGGGCTGCACTTCACCTTCGTTAAGTTCCAATGGCCGCTGGCGTCGGTCCTGCAGGTGCTGTACGCCTGGGGCATGTGCTTCGGCCTGATGGGGCTGTTCCGGGTGCTGCTTCCCCGCGAACGCCGGGGGATCCGGTACCTGTCCGACTCCGCCTACTGGGTCTACCTGGTGCATCTCCCCCTGGTGGTCGCAGCCCAGGCATTCCTGTACGACTGGGATCTCTTCGCCGGCGTCAAGTTCCTCCTGATCTGTGGGGTGGTCACGGCCGTCTCGCTCCTCTCCTACCAGGCGTTCGTCCGCTACACGCCGATCGGCACGATGCTCAACGGCAAGAAGGCCCGTCCCGCCCGGTCCGGAGCCTCTCGCTAGAAGAAGGCGCTGCGGGCGGCACAGACGGGAGAGATCTGCCATTTGGTAGGGAGTTTCTCCGGAACAGTTGGGATTTGTTCCTCGTCGGAATGCCGAGAGACGAAAATTTTTAGAAATGTAGGATAGATATCATTAATTTTGTTGGATAGATCTCCCGAATAATGTCGGATGTTTGTCTTTCCTCGAAAAGTGTAGGATATATTCCATTATTTTTGTTGGATAGATCTCCCGAATAATGTAGGATATCTCCTATCTTCTTTGGGAAAGCACTTCTATAAAGTATGTTTTCGACAAATTCTTCTCCTCTGCCGACTTATCGTGATCGGGTTGTCGACCATGAAATCCCGAGTGTCCTGAAGGCTGCACGGGCCGTCCTCATCGAAGGTCCCAAGGCATGCGGTAAGACTTGGACCGGACAGCACTTCGCTCAAAGCGAGGTGTACCTGGAGGAACGTCCCGACCTCTGGCAGATAGCGACCCAGGCCACCGGGTTGTTACTCGATGGCCCCACTCCTCGTCTCATCGACGAATGGCAAAGGGTTCCCGATCTGTGGCACTTGGTGCGCGCGGCATGCGATCGACGGGGGTTGCCCGGGCAGTTCATTCTCACCGGTTCCGCGGTTCCCCCTGACGAATTCACCAGACACTCGGGGGCAGGGCGCATCAGCCGCGTGCGAATGCGGCCGATGTCTCTCCACGAAATCGGACTGTCAACGGGAGAGGCGTCCCTCGGCGTAATGTTTAAGATGCTCCAAGCTTGGGAATGCCCGGTAGTGGAGACAGATGTGGATGTGGCGGACTTGGTGGATGCCGCATGTCGCGGCGGCTGGCCGCAGTTCATCGAGTTGCCAGTGGGGGACGCCATGAGACAAGTCCGCAGTTATGTGGACAACATCTGTCGTGTGGATGTGTCAGCGGTGGATGGCGTCCGTCGGAGCCCCGACAGAGTTATGCGTCTGATGCAGTCATTGGCGCGCAACGTCTCGAATCATGTCGGTCTTGACAAGCTGGCCAAAGAGACCGAAGGGCAAACTCCGCTTGACAGGGGCACGGTCAAGACTTACATGGAGGCATTGAGCCGCCTGTTCGTGGTAGAAGATCTACCCGTATGGAATGTCCATCTTCGGTCGAGGGAGGGTCTCCTGCAGAAACCGAAACGGCACTTCGTGGACCCCTCCCTGGCGCCTGCCGCGCTGGGAGTCGGTCCACAAAGGTACCTGGAAGACTTGGAAGCCTTCGGTTTCCTGTTCGAGTCGATGGCGGTGCGCGACCTGCGCATCTACGCTCAGGCTCACGACGCCTCGGTTTATTACTACCGGGACTATGGCGGTCTGGAGGTGGACGCAGTGATCGAGACTCGGGAGGGGGGCTGGATCGCGGCGGAAGTCAAACTAGGCGGGGCCAAGGCCATCGACCAGGCGGCGGCGGCTTTGCTGAAGTTGCGGGATCGGGTTACCGAACGACGGGCCACCAGCCTTGCCCAGATGTTGGTGATCACAGGAGGCCGATACAGCTACAGCCGCCCTGATGGTGTGCGGGTGGTTCCCTTGGCGGTTCTGGGCCCGTAGCGGACTCGGCAGGTCGGATCACCAGACCGTTTCGATCTCCAGGTCGGCCAGGAGGCCCCGGACCCGTTGTTCGAGGTGGTCGCGGATGGGACGGATCTCCTCCAGTGTGCGGCCGGCAGGGTCGTCCACCTCCCAGTCGACATAGCGCTTACCGGGATAGATCGGGCAGGCGTCGCCGCACCCCATGGTCACCACCACGTCGGCGGACCGGACGATCTCGTCCGACCACGGCTGGGGGATCTCACCTCTGATGTTGATCCCCTTCTCCAGCATGGCTTGGGCGGCGGTCTGGTTGATGTCCTCGGCAGGCTCCGAGCCGCCGGTGAACACGTCCACCTTTCCTCCCGAAAGAAGGCGCATGTACCCGGCTGCCATCTGGGACCGTCCGGCGTTGTGCACGCACAGGAAGAGAACGCTGGGGTTCAGGAGGGTGGGATTGGTCTGGAGGCGCACCAGGGCCCGCAACCGCTCGGAGGCGAACCGCTCGGCGAGTAGCACTATCCAGGTGGTGGTGGTGGCCTTCTCCATCAGTTGGTCGAGGGAGTCGGTCATGAACCGCTCGATGGTCTCGGTGTTGAGTTTGCCCTTGAACCTCTCCTGCAACCTGACTGCCGCCTGGCGAAGCAGGAATTTATCTTCGGTCGAGAGTTCGGCTGCCACGGTGGGTGCTCCTTGTCTTGGGGGTCGGCTAATCGTGCGGTTTGGGGTGGGCGGGCGTCCGGTTGCTTGGATGAGCCGTTCCATCCGGGCGGTGATCTCCCTGAACGATCCCAGGAAGGCCGACGGATCGCCCCGTGCAACCGGATCCGGCACCGACCAATGGAGGCGCCGGGCGTTGAAGCGGTTCCCCGATTCCCAGGCTCGGTCGCAGACCGAGACCACCAGGTCCGGGGGTGGGTCGATCCGGTCGTATCCCTTGGGAACCGCCCGGCTGAGATCTATTCCGAGTTGGGCGGCCGCCTTCACCGCCAGGGGGTGGACCGTCTCGGCCGGCCGGGTGCCGGCGCTGAGACCCCGGCGGCCGGTCATTTCGCTCCACAGGGAGGCCGCGTACTGCGAGCGCGCCGAGTTGTGGACGCACACGAACAACACGCGGCCGGCCTCCAGCACGGGGGAGGCCACCAGGCCGGCGAGGCTCTCGGGGCGCAGGGAGACGTACCGGCGACGCCGGTCCCCCTCTGAGGGGCGGCGCCGCACCAGTCCCGCGTCCTCGAGGACTCCGAGGTGGTGTGCCAACAGGTTCCCCTCCACGCCGGTGATCCCTCTGAGTTCCTCCACTCCCAGATCGCCCAGCGAGAGGGCGTCCACCACCGCCAGCCGGACGGGATCGCCCAGGGCGGCGTGGAGACCGGCTCTTTCCTCCAAGGTTGGCATACAAATCAAAGTATACTGATACAAAATATTTTGAATAAACGCCCTGACGCACCCGGATGCGGCTTTTGCATATCCTCGGGCCCAAAATATGATGCGAAGGTGACGATGAAAGGGACCGGGTGCTAGAACTCAGCCGCCTCTCCAAGCGTTACGGGGAGGTTCTGGCCCTGGACAAATGCACCTTCAGGGTGGAGCGGGGGCGGATGCTGGGCTTTCTCGGACCCAACGGAGCGGGGAAGACCACCGCCATGCGGTCGGTATTCAATCTGGTGCGTCTCGATGAAGGGTCGGTCACCTGGAGGGGCAGGCCGGTGGGGCAGTCCGAGCGCCTGCGGTTCGGGTACATGCCCGAGCAGCGGGGCCTGTACCCGAAGATGAAGATCGGCAAGCAACTCACCTATCTGGGACGAATCCACGGCATGAGCGCTGCCGAGGCCGGCGCGGCGGCGGAGCGGTGGCTGGAGGAGTTGGGACTCTCCGACCGGATCGGGGATCCCCTCGAGAAGCTGTCACACGGGAACCAGCAGCGGGTGCAGTTGGCGGCCGCCCTGATCCATGATCCCGAACTTCTGGTGCTGGACGAGCCCTTCAGCGGCCTGGACCCCTTCGGAGTGGAGACCATGGCAGAGATACTCCGCTCGCGGGCCGCGGCGGGAGCGGCGGTGGTGTTCTCCAGCCACCAGTTGGACATGGTGGAGGACCTCTGCCAGGACGTGGCGATCATCAACCGGGGCAGGGTGGTCATGGGAGGAGAAGTCCGCCAACTTAAGATGGACTCTCCCTACTGGGTGATCGAAGTGGAGATGCGCACCGCAGACACCGAGCGGCTGAGTCGACTCGATGCGGTGGTCTCGGTTGACTTCGACGGGTACCGGCACCGGATCGTCGTCCGGAAGGGCGGGGACTTGAGCGAACTGGTGTCCCGGCTCGACCTGGGCGGCGATGTCCGCCACTTCACCTTCTCCGCACCCTCCCTGTCGGAACTCTTCCGGGAAGCGGTGATGGGATGACCTCCTGGCAGGCGATCCGGCTGGTCATGGGACGCGAGATCCGGGAGAGGTCCCGATCGGGGGCCTTCATCGTCTCGGTGGCGCTAACCCTGCTGCTGGTGGCGGCAGCCCTGTTCCTGCCCCTGATCTTCGCCGATGACGACGTGAATTACCGGGTTGGGGTGGTTGGCGACGGCAACCAGGCGGTGATCGACGCGGCGGTGGCGCTGGCCAATCCCCCCGGACGGGATGTGAGAACTAGCGTCGAGGTGATCCCGTTCGCCTCCCCGGAGGCGGCCGAGCAGGCAGCCGATTCCGAGGACGTGGACGGGGTGTTGATGGACGGCAGGGAGATAGTGGTCCGGGGCGCCGGGGGCGAAGCGGGCGGCGCTCTCGAATCCCTCCTCCAGCGGGGCGCCCGCTCGGTGCAGATCGAAAGCCTGGTGGCCTCGGGCTCCGGGGAGGTGGTTGAGATCCTCACCTCCGCGCCGCTTTCGGTGAGGTCCCTGTCGGGCGCCGATGCCGAGGAGAACAGCGAGCGATCCCTGATTGCCTTCGGGGGGCTGATGCTGCTCTACATGGCGGTGCTCCTGTACGGGTCGCTGATCCTGAGCGGCGTCACAGAGGAGAAGACCAACCGGGTGGTGGAGGTGCTGCTGGCCGCCTTCGAGCCCTGGCAACTGCTGGCGGGAAAGATCCTGGGCATCGGACTCCTGGGACTGTGCCAGTTCGTCGGAACGGTGGTGATCGCCCTAGTGGGAATCAACCTGACCGGCATCGTCGATCTGCCGGCGTTCCCGGTCGACAGCCTCCTGGTCCTGATGCTCTGGTTCATCCTCGGATACTCGCTGTTCGCGGTGATGTTCGGCGCGGCCGGCGCGCTCGTCTCCCGGGCGGAGGACGCACAGACCGTGGTGGCGCCCATCTCCCTGGTGGCCGTGGCCGGGTTCTTCATCGCCATCCAGGCGGTGGGCAACCCCACCAGCACCCTGGCGGTGGTGACCACCTTCATCCCGCCCACGGCTCCCTTCGTGGCGCCGGTGCGCTTCGCCTTCCAGGCGATCCCGCTCTGGCAGATGGCGGTGTCCGTGGCGCTGATGATCCTTACCGTGGTGGTGATGACCCGCCTGGCAGGCCGGGTGTACCTGGGCGGTCTGCTGCGTTTCGGGAGCAGGGTGGGGATCAGAGAGGCGTTCCGCTCGGCCGAACTGTGAATCTGGCCCTTTTGGGGTTGCCATAAGCCTGTGACTCTGCGGTCCTTGGCGACAACACAGTACTGTCACACCTCCGTTGTTAGTGTGACGGTCGCATGAGGTCTGCCTGACCACCTACTCCCCCTCCTCCTACTCCCCCGCCTCTTCGCTTGGGTGGCTTGACTTTGACGCCGCCGCCACGGAGCGAGTCGCCACGCTGTTGCGCTCACTCCAGGAGCCCGCCACCCTCGATGTCCTGGGTCTGGGGTCGGTGCGCGACGCCTTCTCCGAGATGCTGCACCCCGGTACCTCCTACATCCACACCAGGCTGCGATATTTCATGTTCCTGCCGTGGATCTTCCAGCGTCTCGAGGCAGAGCGGGTTGCACCCGCGGACTTCTTCCGGCGTCTTCGCCACTACGAGGCGCTGCTCATCGAACGTTTGCGCCATCTGGGGCCCGGTAAGGGTGTCATCGGCTACCAGGCCGGTCGGAACTTGAAGCGCATGCCCAGTGACATCTACTGGGGAGGTCTCGGGGAGTGGGGATTGCGGCGAATTCCCCTCAGTCTCGGCGAGTATGCCCAGCGGGCGGCCGGGGCCGGTATCCCGGCGGCTCTCGATGACGACGGCAGCGTTACTGACCCGAGCAGTTCGATGTGGGCTCCGCTGCCTGATCCTCCTGAACGCTTCCTGGAGGCTGACATCACCTTCGAATTGAGCCGAGACGAAGCAGAGACTCTGCGCGGCAACGTTCAGCTAAAACAGCCGGGCACCCTTCTTGCCTGGTTGTGCGCACAGCCCGACCTCGCCGCCCCCTGCGAATATCCGTGGGACGTGTCCAGGCAAGGCATGCCCGAGAAATTAACGGAAGTGGTACAGCACGCCCGGTGCTTCTCCGAGTTGACCGCCGGTCCGCAGTACGTATACAACGTCCTGGTAGCGCGCCGGGCTCATAAGAAACTCAGATGGGACACCTCCAGGCTAGAGGAGAGCCAACATGGTCGCCTACAGCGTTGGGTCAAGATGGTCAGAAGTCGGCAGGAGGAACTTCGATTGTGGGCCGATGACCTACCAGCCTGCTGGGCGCTTCTCCACAGGTACCGCATTAGGCGGAGCACGCGGGACTTCATAGCCGGGATCGTCCGTTCCGCGGTTGAGAATCCTGAGGGTTTTGGGGAAGATCCGAGCGTTCACGAACAGATCCGCCTGAGGGAGATCCGCCTGAAGGGGAACCGGGCCCGCCTGGCCTACCTAACCGCGCTCGAGAACTGGAACCAACGCGCGGTCGGCGGCCAGCTTGGATACCGGTGGTCCATCGCCAAGAACTACGTCGGCGAGATCGCCGACGCGTTGGCGGCTGATCGCTGATGCTCCTTCCGACCAACCGGCTGACGCTGATCGATGCGATGCGCCCCCCGGCCGGGTTCCAGCTGGAGTCCGCCATGGCGGTGACCTTTACCCTCAACCTGGGGGCGCTGTTGGCGGCGCCCGCCGCATTCGCCCTGGCCGGCCTGCGGGACACCACCGCTGAGGCCGGCGGTCAGACGCCGGTGGAGTTGATCCACGCACTACGGGCGCATGCCCACAAGATCACCGTCTTTAGCGAGGCCGGAGAGATCAGCCTGCCACCGCCCAGCAGGGCATTCGCATTCCTCGAGGGAGTGGTGGTCCCGGTGACGGCCCCAAAAGGAGGGATCGTTCATCCCAAGGTATGGGTGCTGCGCTACCAACCATCCGGCGATTCAGGTAAAAATGAGACGGCTGAGCGTCATCGAGTGCTCATCGCCAGTCGCAACCTGACGTTCGACGAGAGTTGGGACACGTTGCTGAGACTTGACGAGACGCCAGATGGTCGCGGCGCAGCGGTCAACGCGGTCGGGGAACTGTTCGAGGGACTGCTGAACAACGCCGTTGGGGAGGTAACGCCTGACCACGTGAAACGGGTGGAGTGGCTGACAAGAACCCTCCAAGCAGCACGGTTCGAGCTACCCGCCGGCGTCGATGACCTCACCATCCATGTGTTCGGGCTCAAGCAGGTCAGATCTCCGTTTCCGGACAACCCTCGGCGTTCGCTGATCATCTCGCCTTTCCTGTCCGATAACTTCTTCACGCAGGTGCATACCGCGCGAGTGGACACCTTGGTGAGCCGGCAGGGAGCGCTGGACGGACTGTCGCCCAGCCCTCTCGATTCCAACACCGAAAAGTACGTCTTCGACGACGGCAGCCCGTTTGAACAGGAAGGTGCGTCGGGGTCAACTTCCTCCCCTGAAGACCCCGGCAGGCCCCTGGTCGGAGTCCACGCCAAAGTCTTCGCCTTCGAGACGGGGGATGAAGCCCGCCTGTTCGTGGGTTCGGCTAACGCCACCTGGGCCGCCTTCAACAGCGGCGTGGAGATCCTGGCCGAACTCCGAGGGCCGGTCGCCGAGTTGGGTATCGATCGACTCCTGGACGGCGATGGAGACGATCCTGGTTTGCGTGTCTTGCTCCACCTCTACCATCCTCCCCCCGAGCCACCCGCCATTGACGGCCCTGGTGATTCGACTCTTGACCAAATGCGCCGGAAGATCGCCGGTCTCGCGATGAAGGGTACGGTGAAGGAAAGCGGTGACGAGAGCCAGGGGTGGGCCGTCACATACCACTCTCAGAAGCCTCTGCCTGCCATCGAAGGTGTGGAGATTCACTGCTGGCCGTTCACCACCCCGGGCAACCGGCGGCAGGTCGAACCGGCCGAGCCATTGGAGGTGAGCTTCGAGACAAGCCTTGAGGCACTCAGTGGGTTCCTAGCCTTCGAATTAACCCACGAAAGCGGCGAGCGGACCGGGTTCGCGGTCCCCGTGCCTCTGGACGGAGTGCCCGAACACCGGGACGGAGCGATTCTGAAGGCGCTGATCGGAAACGCCGAGCGATTCCTGCGATACCTGATGGCTCTCCTCTACGACGACTCCTATCAACTCGACATCCGAGAAATCTCCAGGGCTCTAGACCGGTCGGCGTCGGATGGAACTGGCTCGATCAGCTTTGCGGTGTTGGAACGGTTGCTACGAACCATGAGAAGCGATCCGCTGAGACTCGTCGGACTCCACCCGCTCATCGCCGACCTGCGGGGGGACGATGCGCTGCCGCCGGGCTTTGCTGAACTCTGGGACGCCATACGCGATGTGACGGCCGAAGGCGTCCGGCCACGGGATGAGGCTTCGCAGTGACCGCGTCGCGCGTTGACGTGGCCACCACGATGGCCGATCTGAAGGACTTTCAGCGACGCACGGCCGAATGGGCGTTCCAGCGTATGTTCGCGGATAACGACCCCGCGCTCCGGTTCCTGGTGGCGGACGAAGTGGGTCTCGGCAAGACCCATGTCGCCAAGGGGGTGATAGCGCAGGTCATCGACCACCTGGGACGAACCGGCGACAAGCGTCATGACATCGTTTACGTGTGCTCCAATGGGGCCATCGCCCGCCAGAACCTGAGAAAGCTGGTTCCCGAGGGCATCGAGCCGACGCCCGTGAACGTGGACCGGCTGACCATGCTCCCTCTGGTGAAACTCAAAGGCTACCGGGACGGCCGTCCGGGCATCAATCTGCTGGCGATCACTCCGGGTACATCCTTGAACTTCGGCGCCAGCACCGGCAGATTCTCAGAACGGGCTCTCGCCTACACGTTGCTCCGCAGACATTGGGGCACCGAGGTCATGGGCAAACGGGCCCGCTGGATTTTCTGGTTCGGCCTTAGAGCGGGCAGTCGCGCTGACCGGGACAGGCGGCTTCGCAGGTGGGAAGAGTGGTATCGCCCACAGGTCAAAGTGTCGCGCCAAGAGTTCGCGGACCGAATGAAACAGGTGGACGCCGAGAGGGAACGGGCAGGCAAGCGACCCCTGCGCCAACTGTTCGACGAGATCGTCGAACGCCTGGCCGGCGGGGATGGCTTCCGGGGCCGCACATGGTGGTTGCGGGTGGAGTTGATTGCGGAGGTGCGCCGGGTCATGGCGATCGTCGGCATCGACGCGCTTCGCCCCGACCTGGTGGTGCTCGATGAGTTTCAGCGCTTCAAGGACCTGCTGCGGCCCGAACCGGGAAACCTGGCCGCGGAACTAGCCCGGGCTCTCTTCGACTACTGCGACCCCGAAACCGGCCAGCCGACCCGTACTCTGCTGCTGTCGGCCACTCCCTACCGCATGTACACGACAGCCGACGACACCGACGCCGACCACTACCGGGACTTCTTGGAAACCTGTCGTTTCCTCTACGGGGACGAGGCCGGGGTCGAAAGACTCGAGAGTCGTTTCGTTGATCTCCGCCAGGCTCTCACCGCGTCGGTTGCTTTCGCCGACCCCGAGACGCCGTTGGCCACTGCGGCGGGTATCTGCCGTGAGATCGGATCGGACCTGCGGCAGGTCATGGCGAGGACGGAACGGCTAGCGGCCACCCCCGACCGGGACGGGATGCTCACCGAACCCAAAGTCCCGGTGTCGTTGGCGTCCGCCGACCTCCGCTCGTATCTGCGCCTGGCCGATCTGGCGCGGGCGGTCGGGCACCACGATCCCACTGAGTACTGGAAGTCCGCTCCGTACTTGGTCAACTTCATGGAGCACTACAAGCTCAAGCGAGCGATAGAGCGAGCCGTCGCGGAAGGCCAACTCGTCGAGGACCTGGGGCTCGATCCGGGTCCAGGGCTGCTTAGCTGGCAGGAGGTGGAGCGTTACCAGCGGGTCGACCCCCAGAACGGGCGGCTGCGCTGGCTGCTCGATGACCTGGAACGCCGCCGGGCCTTCGATCTTCTGTGGGTGCCGCCATCGATCCGCTACTACGACACCGGCTCGGTCTATGAAACTCCGGAGGCCCTCGGGTTCACCAAGCGTTTGATCTTCTCCGGTTGGCGGGTAGTGCCGAAGGTGGTTTCGTCATTGGTGAGCTTCGAAGCCGAACGCCGTGCCTACGCGAGCCGCGATCACGGTTACACAACCGAATACCGGCGCCGCGGCGGCAGGCGACTGGCTTTCCGCACCAGGGAGCAGACAGACTCGGAGAGCGACGGAGGGGAGGATACGGGTCGTCGTCGCGCCGCCGCCATGACGACCTTCCTGCTGGTATGGCCGAGTCCCAGCCTCGCCGAGTTGGGTGACCCGCGACAACTGGGACCCGCGCGGCCTGATCGCGACGCGGTGGTCGCCGCTATCTCAAAGCGAATAGAGGCTGCTTTGGCGCCTTTGACCGGCAACAGGGGTTCCGACGGACCGGTTGATCAGCGTTGGTACTGGGCGGCGCCGCTTTTGCTCGACCACCTGGGGCACTCTTCGCAGGTCGACCGGATGCTGGCTGATCGGGCGGCGGAGTTTTGGGTGGGAGATCGGGACGATCGCAACTTGCGGGCGCATCTCGCCGAGGCCCGTGCGATGGTCGAGTACGGCGCCAATGCTCCTCACCAGACTTCCGAGGATCCCTTGAAACCTCTCGGCCGACCTCCCGAGGACCTTTATGAGGCGCTTGCGGAACTGGCTCTCGGAGGACCGGCCCAGTGTGCGCTGCGGGCAGTCGGAAGGGTCGCGGGGCTTCCCGGCGTTGACAAGACGGTACTTTCGAGCGCGGCTCGGGCCGCCGAGGCGTTCAGGAGCTTTTTCAACGCCCCGGAGGTAACTGCAATAGTCGCACCTCAAGCCGAATCCGAGGGAAGCGTCCCGTACTGGCGCGAGGTGGTACGTCATTGCGTCGACGGCAACCTGCAGTCCGTGCTGGATGAGCACGCTCATGTGCTGCGCGACTGGCTCGGTTATGTAAGCCTCGATGCCGCCAGCCAGCGGACAAGGGCCGCCAGGAAGATCGCCTCCAAGATCGGGGAGGCGCTCAGGCTTCGTACCTCTGCGCTGCGGGTGGACATCCCTGGTCGCAATGAGGACGACAACGCCGACATACTGCAGGCGCACCGTATGCGCACCCGCTTTGCGGTGGCGTTTGGCGATCAGGCGCTCGCCGAAGGTGGTCAAGCCCGGGTGGGGGCGGTCTCGGTCGCCTTCAACTCACCCTTCTGGCCGTTTGTGCTGACCTCGACCTCGGTCGGTCAGGAAGGACTGGACTTTCATCTGTGGTGCCATGCGGTGGTGCACTGGAATCTTCCGGCCAGTCCGGTTGATTTGGAGCAGCGGGAGGGTCGCGTCCACCGGTACAAATGTCACGCGGTTCGCCGCAACATCGCTGAGAAACTGGGGTCCGATCTGTTGAGAGAGGGGATTCCGGAGGGTGACCCATGGCAGGTCCTCTTTGAGCGAGCAGCTTCCGAGAGAGGGTCCGGCGACGGGGAAATGGTGCCGTATTGGGTCTTTCATCAGGGCCGGGCGAAGATCGAGCGCCTCGTTCCGCTGCTGCCGTTCAGCCGTGAGTCGGTGAGTCTGCCCCGGTTGCGGAAGTCCTTGGCTGTTTATCGCCTCGCCTTCGGCCAGCCCCGCCAGGAGGAACTGGTCGAGTTCCTGGGTGATCGGGTCAGCCCCGACCACTTGTCCCGTTGGCTCTCGCAACTCCGCATCGATCTCTCGCCCCCACCCGTAAACTGAACCAAGCCAGGGATCATGCCGTTTTCCGAAGAGCACCGGATGTTTCGTCAAGTGGTCCGCAGGTTCGTGGAGGAGGAGATCAATCCGCGGGTCGACGGATGGGAGGAGGCCGGTGAGATGCCCCTGCACGAGGTGTTCTCCCAGATGGCCGACCTGGGCTTTCTGGGCCTGGAGTACGACCCCGCCTACGGAGGGCAGGGTGCCGACCACCTGTTCACGGTGGTGCTGGCGGAGGAACTGGGACGGGCCGATCACGGGGCTATCGGAATGGCGGTGGGAGTGCAGACCGACATGGCCACCCCTTCTTTGCACCAGCACGGCTCCGAGGAACTCAAGCGCCGCTACCTGGCGCCGGCGCTCCGGGGCGAGATGGTGACCTCCATAGCGGTGACAGAGCCCGACGCCGGATCGGACGTGGCCGCCATCAAGACCCGGGCGGTCCGTGACGGGGACCACTGGATCATCAACGGATCGAAGATGTACATAACCAACGGCTTGCAGGCCGACTGGCTGTGCCTCCTGGCCAGGACCTCCGACGAGGGCGGGTACGACGGGATGAGCCAGATCCTGGTCCCCACCGACGTGGCAGGCTTCGAGGTCTCCCGCAAGCTCGACAAGCTGGGGATGCGCGCCTCGGACACCGGCCTTCTGACCTTCTCCGACATGGCGGTACCGGTCTCCAACACCATCGGCGAGGTGGGGAAGGGCTTCCAGCAGCAGATGTCGCAGTTCGTGGTGGAGCGGATGTGGGCCGCCTACTCGGCGGTGGGGTCCTGCGAGAGGGCCCTGGAACGCACCGCCCGCTACCTGCGGGAGCGGAGAGTGTTCGGAAAGCCGCTGCTGGGCCATCAGTACGTGCGTTTCCGGCTGGCGGAGCTCGCCGCCGAAGTGGACCTGCTCCGCCACTACAACTACGCGACCGCCGAGACCTACATGCGAGGAGAAGACCCCACCAGGTTCGCCACCATCGCCAAGCTCAAGTCGGGGCGGCTCGTGCGGGAGACGGCCGATTGGGTGCTCCAGTTCCATGGAGGGATCGGCTACATGGAGGAGACCTGGACCGCCCGGTTCTTCCGCGACAGCCGGCTGGTCTCGATCGGCGGCGGTTCCGACGAGACCATGCTGGAGGTGCTGTCCCGGATCGACGGCTACCAGGCGTAGGGGAGGGTTCTCCTGTATGTTTCGGGAGTGACATTCCCCAGATTCTGCAAGGAGGTGCCAGTGGGAGCGATAACCGGCCACCATCACACGGGGATACAGGTCACCGACCTGGAGAGGTCCCTGCGGTTCTACCGGGACCTGTTAGGACTGGAAGTGGTGCATGTGTGGAACCGCCAGGCACCCTACATCGAGGAGTTGCTGGGGTATCCGGGCGTGGACATGCACGGGGTGGTCATGCGGATGCCCAACTCCGACAGTGTCCTGGAGATCCTGGAGTATCGCAACGTGGAGCGCCAGGCCATCGACCCGGGCACCGCCAATCCCGGGACGGCCCACGTAGCCTTCCGGGTGGACGATTGCGACGCGGTGTACGAGGAGTTGACCCGGAAGGGAGTCAAGTCGGTCTCCGAGCCCGTAACACCAACCATCGGTCCCAACAAGGGGGGCAGGACCGTGCTGATGCTCGATCCCGACGGCTTCCGGATCGAACTGCTCCAGCCGCCGCGATGACCGGTTCCAAGGTCCTCTTGACCGAAGAGGAGATCACCGGCTTGCTGGAGGCCCATCCGGGCTGGCAGCGGGATGGGGAGGTGCTGCGGCGCTCCTATGAGTTCTCCGACTTCCGGGCCGCCTTCGCCTTCATGACCCACGTGGCGCTGATAGCCGAGCGGTTGTTCCATCACCCGGAGTGGTCGAACGTCTACAACCGGGTGGAGTTGGCGATCACCAGCCACGACGTGGGCGGGCTCACCTCCCGGGACCGCCGTTTTGTGGAAAAGGTGGACGCGATCGGCTGAGCGAAGTTCGGGATTCCGAGCCGGAGTCCCGCAGAGTGGTACTCTTTCGGTGCTAGAACGGGACGAGGGGGTATTGATCAACTACGACCTGCAAACTCTCCGAGGGGATTTTCTCGGTGGGCTCACATCGGCCGTTGTCCTGTTGCCGATGGCCCTGGCCTACGGGGTGGTCTCCGGCCTGGGGGTGATTGCCGGCCTGTACGGCGCGGTGGCGGTGGGGCTGTTCGCGTCCCTCTTCTGGGGCACCAAGGCGCTGATTTCGGGTCCTACCGGTCCGATGGCGGTGGCCATGGCGGTGGTGGTGGGCAGCTATGCGGAGAACATCATCGAGGCGTTCACGATCGTGATCATGGCCGGGGTCATCCAGATCATCCTGGGACTGATCAAGATGGGTCGCTACGTGGCCTACACGCCGTATTCGGTGATCTCGGGGTTCACGTCCGGTGTGGGCGTGATCATCGTCCTGCTCCAGGTGTTGCCCTTCCTGGGCGCCTCGTCGCCGGGCGGGGGAACCGTGGGAGCGATCCGCGCCATGCCAGACGCGGTGGGGTCGATCAACTACCACGCACTGGCGATCGCCCTGGTGACCCTGATGGTGACGGTGGTCTGGCCGACGAAACTCGCCAGGGCGTTGCCGCCCACCCTGGCCGCTCTGGTGGCCGGCACCCTCCTGGGAGTGCTGTGGTTGAAGGATGCGCCGCTCATCGGGACGGTTCCCACCGGCTTTCCGGACATCATCGACACTCACACCGTCCTCCAGCATGCGGTGGGTTCCTTCCAGCCCGCCCTGGTGCTTGCCCTGCTGGCTTCGATCAACACCCTCCTCATGTCCCTGATCGCCGACTCTCTGACCCGCGGCACCCACAACCCGAACCGGGAGTTGATGGGCCAGGGGGTGGGGAACATCTTCTCGGGACTCTTCGGCGGCATGCCGGGCGCGGGGAACATACCCGCCACCGTGGTGAACGCCCGGATCGGCGGGCGGACTCCGGTGTCCGGCGTGCTCTGCGCTCTGGTCCTCATGTCGCTGGTCCTGGGACTGGGAGAGTACGTCGGCGAGATCCCCCATGCGGTCCTGGCCGGCATCCTGATGAAGGTGGGCTGGGACATCATCGACTGGAGATTCATCACCCGGATCCACCGGGTGCAGCGCGAACACCTGGTGGTGATGGTCATCACCCTGGGGCTCACCGTGTTCGCCGACCTGCTGAGCGCCATCATGCTGGGCCTGATCGTGGCGGCGTTGGTGAGCGCCCGCCAGTTCGAGTACCTGGAGTTGGACAGCGTGATCTCCGCGCCGCTGCTCGACATCAGCTTCCTGGCCGACGAGGAGGACGATGAGCCGGACCTGGACGGGATGCTGAGTCTTCTGGGAGGCGACGACGAAGAAGAGGAGGAGGAGGAGGACGAAGCTGACGCGCTCGATAGCATGCTGGCGCTGCTGGGCGATGATGACGACGACGAGGATGAATTCGATCCCTTCTCCGCCCGGTGCGGCCTGGTCTCGTTCCGGGGAAGTTTCACCGTGGCCTCCTCCAACCGGATGTTCAGCACCATCAGTGTGGACATCCGGGACCACGAGGTGGTGATCCTCGACTTCTCCCAGACCGACTACATGGACGACAGCGCCGCGTTCGTGGTGGAGAGGTTGGTGGATGTCGCCATCGAGGAAGAGACCGAGTGCATAGTGATGGGCCTGGGGGGCGCGGTGGGCGCCAGCCTCCAAAAGCTCGACATTCTGCGCAGCGTCCCCAAGGATCGCTACGTCGAGGACATGGATGAGGCCAAGGTGATCGCCAAACGGATACTGGGGATCTGACCGCCGGGGCACCCGGCGGCGCACTACGGAGGATCTCCTCGGAGGCTTCGAAGGTGTCTGCGGAGATGCCCGAGGTCCGGGTGAGGTCGAAGGAGGTCTATCCGGCGGCGCCGGATGACCCCAGTTCGTAATGGACTCCGGTGAGTTCCTCGGAGACTCGCCAGAGTCGGCGGGAGTATTCGGAGTTGTGGGAGGCGGCATTGGATGAGACCACCACCGGGTGTCCCCGCAGGCCTCCCAACCCGCTCGGCCCGTAGAACTGTCCACCTTCGGCATCCGGATCGACCGCGGCTCGCAGGGTGGGCAGTGCGCCCATCGCCGCGCTCTGGATGAACGCGGACATCAGGGGTTCCTGTATCCGGGAATACCAGTGGCGGCTCAGATGCCCGCCGATGTTGGTGGAGGAGAACCCCGGATGGGCGGCGAGAGCGGACACCCGTGCGCCGGCGGACCGGAGGCGCCTCTCGAGTTCGTAGGTGAATAGCAGGTTGGCCAGCTTGGAGCGCCAGTAGGGCCGGAAGGGCGTGTATCCGCCGTTCTCGAAGAGCAGGTTCTCGAAGTCCATGGTGGCGCCGCGGTGGCCGACGCTGCTGACGGTCACCACCCTGGCTCCGGGGGTGGCCAGCAGCGGTTCCAGCAACCTTCCGGTCAGGGCGAAGTGCCCCAGGTGGTTGACGCCCATCTGGCTCTCGAAACCGTCCTCGGTCAGCGAGTGAGGGACCGCCATGACGCCTGCGTTGTTGATCAACATGTCGAGGCGCGTGTGGCCTCTTGCGAAGTCGTGGGCGAAAGCCTGGATGGACGAGAGACTCCCCAGATCCAGCTTCATCAACTCCACCGACGAGTCAGGCATCTCGGCCTGCAACTCTCCGATCCCCCGCCGGCCGCGTTCTTCGGATCGGCAGGCCAGGATGGTGCGGGCGCCCCGGCGGGCCAGTTCCCGGACGGTCTCCAACCCGATGCCGCTGTTGGCGCCGGTGACCACCGCCACCCTGCCTGCCAGGTCAGGGATCTGTTCGGATGTCCACCTGGGTCTCCTGGCCATTCCCGTCGCCCTCAGGTTCTCCCAGTGTCGCTGTCGCGGTCACTGGGGCGCGATGCGGCGGTTGCAGGCCGGAGGATCGGCCGGTTCGGGCATCCACGATGTGCTCCGCTTGCTGGTGGTTCTGGAGAACAATCTGTACGCGGCATCAAAGCCTCCCAGCTTCACCATCCGGGGCTAGACGCGCTCTAAGAGCCAGGGCGGCCAGCATCCCCTGGAGCCAGGCTACGTCGGCGGCTGCGTCCATGGCGTCCCGGGGAAGGGCGCCGGTGGTGATGGTTTGGTGGAAGGCGCGCAACTCTCGTATGAAGGCCGACTCGGTACCGCCTCGGCGGCGCGCCGGCTCGTGGCGGTGGCGGACGGTGAGTTCGGCGGTCCGGCGCCGCAGATAGGGCTGGGGAAACAGGAGTTCCACGGACCCCTCGGTACCGTAGACCTCGAGCACTTCCCGGTAGGCGGGGTAGGAGGGAAGCCACAACCAGCTCATCTCGACGCGGACGTGATTGGAGAACTCTCCCCGTGCGAAGAGGCTGGGAGGATCGCTCCGGGGAGGGCCGGAGTCGAGCGGCCACACCTCGGCGAAGGTGATCCGGGGGAGTTCTGCGAAAGCGGTGCGCAGGACGGAGACGGTGTGGATGAGGGACCCCACCAGGAACTTGCGGTATATGCGTTCCCACGGGTGGGGGAGATCCCCGATGGCCTCGACGGCGCGCTGGCGCTCGTAGGACTCGGCAGCATCGAGAACCTCCTGGTCGCCGTCGTCAAAGCGGAGAATCTCGGCGTGGGAGAGTTGGGAATGGTGGCTCGGGTGATATACCGAGTGTCGGATCAACCGTTGCTCGCCGATCCTCTCCAATCCGCGCAAAAGGTCTCCGAAAACCTGCTCGTGGATCTTCATGTATCCGACCTGCAACACACGTTGCGTCTTCTGGGCGACCGACGCTAGGCGCTCTGCGCCTGCCACCGTCAGGGAGAGGGGCTTTTCGGAGAAGACGTGCTTTCCTTCACACAGGGCCTCGCCGGCCATTCGCTGGTGAGCACCCGGGGTGAGCAGCAGCACTGCCTCCACGTCGGGGTGGCGGCAGACCTCCCGCCAATCCGTGGAGGTGAAGACCGGACCGGGCAGCCGGTCGGCGATCGCGGCGGTGAGCCGAGGTGAGAGATCCGCCACCGCCGCCACCCGGAAGAGGCTGTCCAACAGGGCGAGGTTCGGCAGGTGCTGGGTCTGGGCGATGACCCCCAGACCAACCACCCCCACCGAGACACGCCTCATCCCGGCGCGCCCGCTGATCTTCCAGGTCCCTCCCCACCGGGCCGGACCATCGAAAAGTCGCGAAAATCCCCCAAAGTGGGCCCACCCCCGCCACCACCACCGCCGGTTGGGCAGGCTTCCGCCCAGCCCCGAGTCAGGGGTTTCCACCGGCGCAATTTGATCCCTCGACGCGGCCCGAACGACGCCGGAACGGACCGTCTCAGTACTTGGCTACCTCTCAATGTGAGACCCTCATGGGACAGAAGCAACGCCCGAGGCCCGGTTTTCTTCCCAGTCTCATCCCCGGACCCCGGGAGGGAACCGCAGGATCCGGTAGGCACGCCGCTAGGCCAGTTCGGCACGGTCGGCGAAGTTGGCCAGGGCTTCGGGGTTGGCGAGGGCCTCGGTGTTCTTCACCTCCTCGCCGTTCACCACCGCGGTGACGGCCAACTCGGTGATCTTTCCCGAGCGGGTGCGGGGGATGTCGGCGGTCTGAAGCACCACGGCCGGCACGTGTCGGGGGGAGCAGTTGCGGCGGAGTCGGTCCTTGATCTCGGCCACGAGGTCGTCGGTGAGCGTCCGGCCCTCCTCGAGCCGGACGAACAGCACCATCCGGGTGTCCCGCTCCCACTTCTGCGCCACACAGATGGCCTCGGTCACCCCCGGCACCTCCTCGGCCTGCCGGTAGATCTCGGCGGTCCCGATCCGCACCCCCGCCACGTTGAGGGTGGCGTCGGAACGGCCGTGGATCACCATGCCGCCGCGGGGAGTCCAGTTGGCGTAGTCCCCGTGGGTCCAGACTCCGGGGTACCGTTCGAAGTAGGCGGCGCGGAACTTTGCCCCGCCGGGGTCGTTCCAGAACCTGAGAGGGACCGAGGGGAAGGGTTGGCTGCACACCAACTCCCCGGTGGGCCCGTCGACCGGTCGGCCCTCGGGGTCGTACACCTCCACGGCCATGCCGAGCGCGGCGCCCTGGATCTCTCCCGACCACACCGGTTGGGTGGGATCGCCCCCCACGAAGCACCCGCACAGGTCGGTGCCGCCCGAGATGGACGCCAGATGAACATCCTCTATCACCTCTTCGTATATCCACTCGAAGCCCTCGGGAGAAAGGGGCGACCCGGTCGAGCAGATGGTGCGGAGCGTGTCCAGCCGATGGGTCTCTCGGGGTCGGATGCCCGATTGTCTCCAGGCGTCGATCAACTTGGCCGAGACGCCCAGCAGCGTGATGCCGTCGCGCTCGATCAGGTCGAACAACCGGCCGGGGGAGGGGTGGAAGGGGTTGCCGTCATAGAGGACGATGCTCGCTCCCGAGGAGAGCGCGTTCGCCAGCCAGTTCCACATCATCCAGCCGCAGGTGGTGAGGTAGAAGACCCGGTCGCCTGCCCGGACATCCACCTGATGTCGATGCTCTCCCATGTTCTTCAGCATCACCCCCGCCGCCCGGTGGACTATGCATTTGGGTGGGCCGGTGGTGCCCGAGGAGAAGAGGATGAACAGGGGATGGTCGAAGCAGAAGGTCTCGGTGGGAAGCTCGGCGCCCTCGCCGACCGACAGGAACTCGCTCCAGGAGATAGCGTCGGGAACCGCGGTCAGATCGGGATCGGGATCCAGGTTGGGGACCATCACCACCCGCCGCACCGTGGGAAGGGCCTCGTGTATCTCCGAAAGGGCTTCCAGGCGGTCGAAGGGCTTCCCCCCGTAGGGGTAGCCGTCGGCGGAAAGCAGCAGCGCCGGTCCGATCTGGCCGAACCGGTCCACCACCCCGGCCACGCCGAAGTCGGCCGAAGTGGAACTGAACATGGCCCCCAGGCTGGCGGCGGCGATCATCAGCACCACGGTCTCGGGCCGGTTGGGCATCCAGGCCGCCACCCGGTCGCCGGCCCCGACCCCGTGGGCGCGCAGGGCCGCCGCGGCCGCGGCCACCTGCGATCGCAGTTGGTTCCAGGTCAGGTCCTCGGAGTGTCCGTCCTCCCGCCGGTACAGGATGGCGGCCGAGTCCCCGTCCGCCCCCCGGCCGTCCACCAGGTTGGCCGCCACGCTCAGCCGTGCGTCGGGGAAGAAGCGGGCGGTGGTCAGCGAGTCCCCGGGAACGAACACCCGGTCGCCCTTCTCTCCCAGAACCCCCACGTGGTCCCAGGCGGCGTCCCAGAACCGCCCGATGTTCTCGGTGCTCCAGCGGTGCAGGGCCACCGAATCGGGAAGATCGAGTCCGTACCTGCGGTTGACCTCCCGGCGAAACGAGGTCATGGCCGAAGCCTCGACCCTCCGAGCCGAGGGCGCCCAGAGGGGTTGGTCGTTCATGGCCCTAGAGGGTATCGCTCCCCGGCAGTCGGCCCGGAGGGCCGGGACAGGATCAGGCGGACAACTCCGCTTCCACGCCCAACCGACCGTTCCTCGAGTACGCCCCCATGGTCCATCGACCCTCTGCGGCCTCTCCGTCGGGCCCTCCCCGCAAGTGCAGGGTGTCGCCGCAGAAGAACGGCGAACGCGCCCGGAAGGAAAAGCGCGCCGGTCCGTTCACGCCGTTGCGCCGGCCCAGGTCGGCCAGCAGCAGGGCGGTGAGCGGGCCCTGCACCACCAGGCCCGGGTATCCCTCCACCCCGGTGGCGTAGGAGTGGTCGTAGTGGATGCGGTGGGAGTTGTTGGTCAGGGCCGAGAACCGGAACAGGAGGACCGGATCGGTGGCGACCTCCTGGCTCCACGGCCTGGCGGGCGGGCCGGGGCTCGAGGCGGGATCTCGGGGAACCGAGGGCGCGGCGTCGGTGTAGATCAGGTTCTGGGACTCGGTGAGCGCCGGTCCCTTCTCTCCCCAGATCCGGTACTCCACCGTCACCACCACCAGGGGGCCGCTCCGGCCCTCCTTTCGGGCCACACTCTTCACGGTCCCCTCCTGCCGGGCCTCCTCTCCCACCACCAACGGGCGGTTAAAGACGGTGGTCCCGCCCGCGAACATCCTCCTACGCTCCGGCACGGGGGGAAGAAGCCCTCCCCGGCGGGGATGGCCGTCCTCACCGGTCTCGGATCGCCGGGCCGAGGGGAGGAAGTAGAGCCAGTGCCACATGGGGGGAAGGGGCCCTCCCGCCTGCGCGGCAGGTGCAGGTAGATCAAAGAGGGCGGAGAGAGCGGCGACCGGCCAGGGGTCCAGACGCTGGTGGCGGACCTCGGAGTTTCCGATCCAATCGGTCAGGTTCGGGGTGTTCATGTGGAGGTTCGGGCTCGGCGGGCCTGAAGTTGCAGTCGCACAAAGGGTACGACATAGACGCAGTCGTCGGCCCGGGTGAGGTCGGCCACCTTCTCCGACACCTCGGCCACCAGGTCCTCGAACACCGGAGGGGGCAGCCTGGGTCGGTACCCGGTCAGGGTCTGGGTGCGAAGCCAGCCGGTCAGCCCGGCGCGGGAAAAGGGGCGAGGCTGGGTCTCGGTCCGCAGTTCCTCGGCGCCGCCGAAGGGGGAGTCGGCCATCATCTCCCGGTAGCGGCGGAGGGAGGGCCACGGGTGATGGGGCAGGCGGCCTTGGAGGTACTGACGGTAGGGCGCCCGATCCGCGACGGAGAAGATGATCCTCCGGATCTCTTCGATGTTGGTCTCGCCGGCGAAGCTGGCCACCAACCTGCCGCCGGGGACCAGGGCATGGAAGATCCTCTCCAGCACCAGCGGGTGTTCGGGGATGGGGATCCAGTGCAGGCAGGCGATCGAGACCACCGCCGCGAAGCGCTTCTCCCAGCAGAGGTCCTGGACCCGGCGCACCTCGAAGCGGAGCCGGGGGCCCTCATGGCGCCGGGCCTGTTCGATCTGGCTCGGCGAGGCGTCGATCCCGATCACCTCGGTTCGGGGGTAGTGGTCCGCCAAGGCCGCGGTCAGATCGCCGGCGCCGCACCCCACGTCCAGGAGGAAGTCTCCGGCGCCCAGGCCGAAGTCCCACAGGGCCGGCGGGTCGAAGGCCCGGTGGTGGGCAGTGTTCTCCCGGTACTCCGAACCGCTCCAGGCATCGGGCGCCCCTCGCTCCTGGGTCACGGGCGGGACAGGTTCAACCGGGCCACTGTGGTCTGTGCGCGAGGGCCGACCGTAACCACAGAAGCTGTGAAGATCCCAAGCGTCGAGCCCCCATCCGGGACAGGTTACCCTTCGCCGCGTCCCGCATATCCTGTAAAACACCAGGATTCAAACATTGGTTTGGACAGCAGATAGACGAACTCCCAAGACCGGCCCCGGATCAGCCCGGCGAGAGGATTGGTGCTAACGGAAGAGGTCGGCGCCGCTCCGACGTCCCACGGGATCGCTAACCGTTAGCCCTCCGACCCACTTCCCATCGGCATTGGGATATCGAATCTGATGATTCCGCAACCATAATCCATATCTGCCCTTCAGCTTGTCGTAAGCCGGGTCAACGTGAGGCCCTGTTGTGTATCCCTGGCTGTAGGTACGACATGCCAGAGGGAATACCAAGGCTGATGTTATGAGATCAGCGAGTTGAAGACCGGCGTGATTCTTGCTATGGCCGAACACCGGCATCTCAACCATGTTTGGGTAGGCGTTGCCAGACTGCTTGAACATCTTCGTGAAGACTGAGTGAGCCACGTTCTCGTTCAACGAGTTGGAGCGGCTGTCACAGATGACCAAGCCTGAGGCCGATGTTTTCTCCAGATCGTGCTGGAAGTGCTCAACGATATTTTGAATCGAAAAGGTGTACATCGAACGCTCGTCCGAATCGGTAGTTCGATCCTTGATCCAAATCCGCCCAAGGATTCCGACATCACATGTCGAAAGCAGATCGGTGATCTGATCAAGGAAGCCGAATGCAGCGCGGGTACGCCGCCGGGAACCGGAGCGAATGTCCCGCCGGATTTCGCTGCCTTTTACCTCGTTGAGAATCCCGTCCAGGGACCTTTGGCCAGCCTTCCCGGGATGGAATCGCTCTTTCACCTGCAAGAAACCAGTGGTCAAGTCTGCCAGCGACCCACCTTCGACAACCAAACCACAGATCACGAATGCGGGGGGAAGGTCCGGTTTGCTCCGGTCTGGACGCCGACCGTCACCAGACTCATCGATGTAGCAGATCCTCACTATTCCTCCCATCACAACTACGGCCACCCCGCGGGGTGGCCGTAGGACTCGCCGACGGAGCCTGAGGCGCCGACGGCCGTTAACTGTTAGCTGCTCCTATTGTACCCCGACTCAGACCCCTCACCAAGGCGTATTTGCGGGCCCGTGAGTGACGGTTTATGGTGAGAGAGGGCGGGGGGACGGTAGAGTCTTTGGCAGGATCCCAGGAGCGAACCTCTCCAAGATGATCGAACACCAGCCAGAGACAACTTCCGGCATTCCTCTCAAGCTCCTGTACGGGCCCGATGACGTCCCCGCCGACATCCGGGAGGCCCTTGGCGCCCCGCCCGGGCGGGCGCCCTACCTGCGGGGCGCCTACCCCCGCATGTACCGGGACCGGCCGTGGAGGATCTTCCAGCTCTCGGGGTACGGGAATCCCGAGGACATGAACGAGCGGCTCAAATTCCTCCTGTTCGAGGCGGGGGAGACGGGGATCATCATCAAGCACGACCGGATGACCGACGACCATCTCTACGACGTCGATCACCCCGAGATCGTGGAGCGCCGGGAGGACGTCGGCCTGACCGGCACGGTCACGGTTGGCCTGCGGGACTACGAGACCATCCTCTCCGACCTGCCTCTCGACTCCATCTACGCCAAGCCGGGGGGAGGGGTGCCCCAGTCGGCGGTTTACACCCTCCCGTCGTACTGGTCGGTTGCCGCTCGCCGGGGGATCCCGCTCGAGAAACTGGCCGGGACCGGCCAGAGCGACTTCTTCCTGACCTACCTGGGGTGTCCCACCAAGGAGCAGATCCCGCCCGAGGCGGCGATCCGGTTCAACCTGGATCTCATCGAGTGGTGCTCGGAGCGAATGCCCCGCTGGGTCCCGGTCTCCATCGCCGGTTACAACGCAGCCGACAGCGGGCTCTCGGCCCACCAGGAACTGGGAGCGGTGATGGCCAACGCCGTCCAGTACCTCGACATGATCGCCGCCCGGGGAAAGGTGGACGTGGAACGACTGGCCCACCGGATCGGCGGGATGAACTTCCGGGTCTCGATGGAGGTCTTCGAGGACGCCGCCAAGCTGCGGGCGGCCCGCAAGATGTGGTCGGACCTGCTGGGGCAGCGTTACGGGATCACCGACGAGAAGGCCCGGCAGATGAGAATCCACGTGGTGACCGCCGGTAGCGCCATGACCTACCAGGAGCCGTTCAACAACATCGTGCGAGGCACGCTGATGGCGCTGTTCTCGGTGCTGGGAGGCACCCAGTCGCTGGGAGTCTCCGGCTACGACGAGGCCATGTCGATCCCGTCCGACCACGCCCACCTGATGTCCATCCGCATCCAGCAGATTCTCCAGAACGAGATAAACCTGCGGGAGGTCGCCGACCCGCTGGGCGGGAGTTACTACGTCGAATCGCTCACCGGGGAACTGGAGGAGAGGGGCTGGGAGTTCTTCCGCCAGATCCAGGACCGCGGGGGCTTTCTGGCGGTGCTGGACGACGGGTTCCTGCTCGAGTGCGCCGAGGAGAACAACCAACGGATCGCGGTGGGGATGGAGTCGGGCGAACGGGCCATCGTGGGAGTCAACACCCACACCATCGACGATCCCATCATGGAAGTCGAAGCCTTCGAGGGGCGGTCGGGCGCCGAGACCTGGGAGATGGCGATGGAGCGTCTGGCCGATTTGCGTCGCACCCGCCACGGCCGGGGCGCCGTCGAGGCCCTGCGCAACCTGGAGGAGGTTTGCCGGAACGACTCGGTCAACGCCATCCCCGCCTTCATGGAGGCGGTGAGCGCCGACGCGTCCATCGGGGAGATCGGGAGCGTGCTGCGGGAGACCTTCGGTGACTGGCAGGTCCCGATCAGTGTCTGAGTTCGGACCGAGCCCTCTTCCCCCGGCCAGGGTGCTGGTGGCCAAGAGCAGCCTGGACGGCCACTGGCGGGGAGTGGCGGTGGTGGCCCGGGCACTCCGGGAGGCGGGGTTCGAGGTGATCCTGGGAGGGATGCTCCGTCCCAGCGAGATGGCGAGCGTGGCCGCCGCAGAGGACGTGGACCTGGTGGGCATCAACGTCGGCGGCCGGGTGGAGGTGGTGGAGAGAGCCCTGGACGAGATGGAGGCGGCCGGACTGGGCGACGTCCCGGTGTTCGTGGGGGGCACCGTCCCTCCCCAGGCCGTTCCCCGCCTCACCGACCGGGGGGTGGGGGTGTTCCCTCCGGGAAGTTCCCTCTCGGCGATCGTGGACGAGGCCCGCCGCCTCACCGGCCGAGATTCCCCCGCTCACAGGGTTTAGCGGCGCCGGGCACTGGTAACTTTAAACCCGTATTCTCGACTAGCACACAGGAGATGCCCCAATGGTGATGACCCCCAGCGAGGCTTTGGTAGAGACTCTCCGCATCGAGGGAGTCACCGATATTCCCGGGATAGTCGGATCGGCCTTCATGGACGCCCTCGACCTGTTCCCGGCGGCCGGCATCCGGTTCGTCCCGGTCCGCCACGAGCAGAACGCCGCCCACATGGCCGACACCTACGCCCGGGCGACCGGCCGCCCCTCGGTCTGCACCGCCCAGAACGGGCCGGGGATCACCAACATGGTCACCGGCATCGCCGCCGCCTATCACGCCCACTCCCCGGTGGTGATCCTCACCCCGTCGGCGACCTCGGGCTCGGTGGGACTGGACGGGTTCCAGGAAGTGGAACAGCTCTCCATCTTTCGCTCCATCACCAAGTTCCAACTGCAGGTCCCCCGCCCCGATCGCATGGCCGAGTCGGTCCGGACCGCCTTCCGGATGGCCATGGCCCACCTCGGCCCCGTGCAGGTGGACATCCCCCGCGACTTCTTCTACGGCGAATCCCACGAGGACATCCTCGAACCCAGCCAGTACCGCTCCGAAGAGCGGGGTGCGGGCGATCCCGCCCGGTTGGACCGGGCCGCCGCCATCCTGTCGGAAGCCCGCAACCCGGTGATCGTGGCCGGCTACGGAGCGGTGCTGTCCGGCGCCTACGAAGAGACTGCCCGGTTGGCCGAGCAACTCGGCGCCCCGGTGGCCACTTCCTACCTGCACAACGACGCCTTCCCCTACACCCACCCCCTCTCGGTGGGTCCCCTGGGATACATGGGATCGAAGGCCGCCATGGAGCTTCTGTCCGAGGCCGACGTGGTGCTGATGCTGGGCTGTCGGATCAACGTGTTCGGGACGGTCCCCCAGTACGGCCTGGACTTCTATCCCCACTCGGCAAAGGTGGTGCAGATCGACATAGATCCCGAGCAGCTGGGCCGTTCCAAGCCCATCGAGTTGGGGATCATCGGCGACGCCCGCCAGGCCGCCGAGGCGATCTCGGCCCGTCTGGCCGCAGCCGGCGAACGCCCGGTGAACGGGGCGCGGCTCGACCACATCGCCGACGCCAAGGCCCGCTGGGAGAAGGAACTGTCGGCCCGCTCGGCCTCCTACTCGGCTCCCATCAGCCCCCGCCGGGCGCTCAGCGAGTTGGCGGCCCAACTCACCGACGACACCTTCGTCACCACCGACATAGGCAACATCTGCTCGGTCTCCAACGGCTACCTCCGCTTCACCAAGCCCCGCCGGTTCATGGCCGCCATGGGGTTCGGGAACTGCGGGTTCGCCTATCCCGGTGCGCTGGGCGCCAAGCTGGCCTCGCCGGGGTCGCCGGTGGTGGCGATCATCGGCGACGGTGCGTGGGGGATGAGCCTCGCCGAGGTGATGACCGCGGTGGAGGAGGACCTGCCGGTGACCGCGGTGGTCTTCAACAACCAGCAGTGGGGAGCGGAGAAGCGCAACCAGATCGACTTCTACGACGACCGCTACGTGGGGACCAACATCGGGCACGACCTGGGAGGGTTCAATTTCGCCGAGATAGCGACAGCTATGGGCGGCCGGGGGATCAGGGTGACCGACCCAGCCGACCTGAAGGACGCCTTCGGTGAGTCCCTGGATCCGGAGGTGGCCACAGTGGTGGAGGTGATGGTCGACCCCGAGGAGTTGGCTGAGCCCTTCCGCCGCGACGCCCTTCAGCAGCCCGTCCGGCACCTGGACCGCTACCGGCATCTAGCCGCTGACACAACCTAGCAAAGAGGAGAAGTCTTCTATGACCACCACTCTCACCACCAGCGCCCTGGCGCACACTGTTCTGCACTTCACCCCAGGGAAGCTGCTGAGGAGCGGAGCGGCCCCGGTCTTCGTACGCGGGGAGGGCATCCGCATCTGGGACCAGGAGGGGAACTCCTACATCGACGGACTGGCCGGATTGTTCTCGGTCCAGATCGGCCACGGCCGGGCGGACATCGCCGCCGCGGCCGGAGAGCAGATGAAGACGCTCGCCTACATGCCGTCATGGTCAGCCACCACCCCTCCCACCATCGAGGCGTCCAACCTGATCGCCTCCCTGGCGCCGGGGGACCTGGATGTGGTGTTCCTGGTCTCCTCGGGCTCGGAGGCCGTGGAGTCGGCAATCAAATTCTCCCGCCAGTACCACTCGGCCCGCGGCGAGCCGCAGCGGGTGAAGGTGATCAGCCGGAACCTGTCCTATCACGGGACCACCATGGGGGCGCTGTCGGCCACCGGGCTGACCGGCATCCGGGAGGCCTACGGGCCGCTGCTCTACGGGTTCCGCAAGGTCCCCAACACACTGGGGTTCGACGACGGGGTGGAGGCGGCCGCCCGCGTGGAGGAAGCCATCATCGAGGAGGGCCCCGAGTCGGTGGCCATGGTGCTGGCCGAGCCGGTGCAGAACGGGGGAGGCTCGATCGTGCCCCCCGCCGGCTACTGGAAGGAACTGCGCCGCATATGTGACAAGTACGGAGTGCTGCTCTGCGCGGACGAGGTGATCAACGGGTTCGGACGCCTGGGTGAGTGGTTCGGCTCGGAGGTGATGGGAGTGGTCCCCGACCTCCTCACCTTCGCCAAGGGCGCCACCTCGTCATACGCGCCGATCGGAGGGCTCCTGATCCGCCAACCCGTCTTCGACGAACTGCTGGACTCCCACATCGGGATGTTCAACCACGGGGCCACCTGGGGAGGCCATCCGGTGGTGGCCGCCACCTCGGTCGCCAATCTCACCGCTCTGCGCGACGAGGACGTCGTGGGCAACGTGCGCAGCCTGGCCGGACACTTCCGGGAGCAACTGGACCGCATGGCCTCGGGGCACCGGATGGTGAGCGAGGTGCGGGGCATGGGGTTCTTCTACGCCGTGGAACTGACCGCCGACCGGGAGACCGGACGGCGCCTGACTCCCGAGCAGGAGGCCGTGCTACTGAAGGAGACGCTCCCTCCCATCATGATGGACGAGGGCCTCTACACCCGCGCCGACGACCGCGGTGAACCCAAGATTCTCCTGTGCCCGCCTCTCATCTCCACCCGGTCGGACATCGACGAGATGGTCTCGATGGTCGACCGGAGCCTGGAGCGGGCCGGCGCCATGGAGTGGTGATCCCCGGATCGACAATCGACACGCAAGCAAACGCCTTTAGTTAACGGGAGGCCGTCCCCAATGAGCATCAGCAACATCGCCGGGGTAGTCCGGCGCCACGCCGCCACACAGCCTGACAAGACCGCACTGGTCTACGGAGACGAAGAGGTCACTTTCGCCGAACTCGACTCCCGTTCATCCCGGACCGCCAACGCCATGGCGGCGGCCGGGGTGGGGCACGGCGACCATGTCGGTTTCCTGGACAAGAACTGCATGGAGTTCTTCGACTTCCTGTTCGGCGCGGCCAAGCTGGGGGCTGTGCATGCCGGCATCAACTGGCGGCTGGCGCCCCGGGAGATCACCGGCGTGGTGAACGACGCCGAGATCAAGCTGTTGATCGTGGGGGAGGAGTACGTGCCGATCCTGGACGAGATCGCCGGTGACCTGAACACGGTGGAGAAGATCCTGGTGGTGGGCGGCCACGAGAGCCACCAGTCCTTCGAGGAGTGGCGCGACAGCCACCCCGACACCGATCCGGGAGGAGGAGCTCAAAGGAACGACACGGTCTTCTTGCTGTACTCCTCGGGCACCACCGGATTCCCCAAGGGCGTGATGATCCCCAACGACGCCTTCATGGAACTGAAGAAGATGTGCTCGCCGATGTGGGGCTTCGACGGCGACTCGGTGAACCTGGTCAACCTCCCCATGTTCCACATCGGCGGGGTCGGTTGGTCCTGTCTGGGGTTGTACAACGGCAACACCTCGATCGTCGCCCGGGACAACATCCCGCAGTTGCTGGTGGACCTGACCGTTAACCACCGGGTCTCCAACGCCTTCCTGGTGCCGGTGCTGTTGCAGTTCATGCTGACCGTCCCGGGAGTGGAGGACGCGGACTTCTCGGCGCTCCGCACCATCGTCTACGGTGGCTCTCCCATCTCCGAGGAGGTGCTCAACCAGTCCATCGAGGTGCTGGGCTGTGAGTTTGCGGGCGCCTACGGGCTGACCGAGTCCTGCAACGGGGTGACCACGCTGTTTCCCGACGAGCACGATCCCGGCGGGCCCTATGCCTACCGGATGCTGTCGGTGGGCCGTCCCCATCCCAACGTGGAACTGAAGATCGTCGACCCGGTCTCCACCGAGGAACTCGCCACCGACGACGTGGGCGAGATCTGGCTGCGTTCCCCCCAGTTGATGAGCGGCTACTGGAAGAACCCCGAGGCCACCGCGGAGACGGTCAATGCCGAGGGTTGGATGCGCACCGGGGACGCCGGGTCGGTGGACGCCGACGGGTTCGTGTACATCCGGGACCGGATCAAGGACATGATCATCTCCGGCGGGGAGAACATCTACCCCGCCGAGGTGGAGAACGCCCTGATGGAGCATCCCGGAGTGGCCGACGTGGCCGTGATCGGCGTGCCCAGCGCCAAGTGGGGCGAGACGCCCCGGGCGGTGATCGTGGCCGCCGGCGACGAGGCGCCCACCGAAGCCGAGATCATCGAGTTCTGCCGGAGCCGCATCGCCCACTACAAGTGCCCCACCTCGGTGGGGACCATCGACGTCATCCCCCGCAACCCGTCCGGAAAGATCCTCAAGGGAGACCTGCGGGACATGTACCTGGCCTCCCAGGGTTAGGAGGAGAGAGCCATGCACATTGGTGCGGTATTCCCTCAAATCGAGATCGGCTCCGACCGGGCGGCGGTCCGCGCCTGGACGGAGACCGCCGAAGGGCTGGGATTCGACTCGGTCCTCGTGTACGAACACGTCCTGGGAGCGGACCCCTCCCGGCATGTGCTGACCGGTCCCTACACCCATGAGGACGGCTTTCACGAGCCGTTCGTGCTGTTCGGGTACATGGCGGGGATCACCACCCGGATCGAGCTGTGGCTGGGAGTGCTGGTGCTCCCCCAGCGACAGACCGCGCTGGTGGCCAAGCAGGCCGCCACCCTGGACCTTCTGTCGGGCGAGAGGTTCACCCTGGGGGTGGGAGTGGGGTGGAACCAGGTCGAGTACCAGGCGCTCGGCCAGGACTTCCGCACCCGCGGCCGTCGCTTCGAGGAGCAGGTCCAGCTGCTGAACGAACTCTGGGCCCGGGAACTGGTCGACTTCGACGGCGAGTTCGACACCGTGGAGGGAGCGGGGATCAACCACCTTCCCAACCGGCGCATCCCCCTGTGGATCGGCGGATGGGCCGACCCGGTGATGAAGCGGATCGGCTGGTGGGCCGACGGCTGGCTGGCCTCCGCCGGGTCCCTCAAGACCGCCCATCTTCCCGACCGGACCGGCAACACCGAAGGGCTTCGCAAACGGTTCGAACTGGTGGAGGAGGCCGCCCGGGAAAAGGGCCGGGACCCCTCCGAGATCGGGCTGGGGATGCTGGTGGGCGAGGTGGGGTTCACCGGCCGGGTGGGATGGGATCCCGCCGAATACGCCGAGCGCACCAGGGTGTGGGGAGGCGCCGGGGTCACCCACGCCTTCCTGGGGACCATGGGATACGACTTCACCGTCGATCAGCACCTTTCGGCCATGGAGGACTTCATGGCGGCCTACCGGAGCGGCGGGTGATTCGATCTGCCGGGAGGCGAGCCAGCTAGATTGAGGAACTCGATGAAACAGACACCGGTGCTGGAGGGCGCGTTCGTCTCCGATCCCGAGCCTGCCCTGGTGGGAAGCTGTTGCCGCTCCTGTGATACGGTGGCCTTCCCGGCCAGCTTCACATGCCCGAATCCCCGCTGTTCCCGAAAGGACGTGGTGGCGGCTCCCATCTCCCGCACCGGACGGCTGGCCTCCTGGACCACCGTCCACTTCCCGCCCCCGCCGCCCTTCGTGGCGCCCGATCCATTCGTGCCGATCACCGTGGTGGAGGTGGAGTTCACCTCCGAGGGGATCCAGGTGGTGGGGCCCCTGACCGGCGCTTCGCCGGACCGCCTCCGGACGGGGATGGCGATGGAGACGGTGGTGGAGCCCTACTACACCGACGACTCCGGAGAGGTGATCGGCTGGAAGTTCCGTCCCGCCGAAGGCGGCGGCGATGAGTGATGTGATAGTGGCCGGCGTGGGACTCCACCCCTGGGGGAAGTTCCCCGAGAAGAGCTGGGTCGAGATGGGCGCCGAGGTGGCGATGGGGGCGGTGGCCGACGCCGGCATGGAGTGGACGGACGTGGAGGCGATGGTCTCGGGCGCCATGCAGTGGGGAGGGTCCACGGGCATGCGGTCGGGCAACACCATCGCGGCGGCATTGGGGGAGACCGGGGTCCCCATCGCCAACATCAACAACGCCTGCGCCTCGGGAGGGTCCCTGATGAGGGCGGCGTACGCCATGATCACCTCGGGGATGCACGATTCGGTGCTGGTGATCGGGACGGACAAGTCCCCCAAGGGGTACTTCCCGAGCGTGCCGGTGCTGGCCGACGAGCCTCGTCCTCCCGTCGACATGGTGCGCTGGCAGGTGGGGGTGCCCAATCCGGCCTACTGGGCGCTCGAGATGCGAAAGCGCATGGAAGCCTACGGGTCCACCGAGGAGCATCTCGCCCAGGTGAAGGTGAAGAACTCCCGCCACGGCTCGCTCAATCCCTACGCCCGCTACCGGAAGGCCTTCACCCTGGAGCAGGTGCTGGCCTCACCTATGGTGTGCGATCCCCTCCGCCTGCTGGAGATCTGCGCCACCTCCGACGGTGCGGCGGCGGTGATGCTGGTCAGCGACAAGAAGGCCCGCCGGTTGGGAGTCCGCCCCCTGGTCAAGGTGGCGGCGTGCTCCCTGGCCTCTGGCGAGTTCGGCGATCCCACCATCCGCATCCCGCTCCTGGCGGCCGCCTCCGACGGGGCCGCCACCGCGCCGCTCCTCTCCGAGAGCCGCCTGGCCGCCCAGATGGCCTACGAGCAGGCCGGCCTGGGACCCGAGGACATGGATTTCGTAGAACTTCCAGACAATTCCTCCTGGCACGAGTTGCAGTACCTGGAGACCATGGGGTTCTGCGGGGAGGGCGAGTCCGAAAAGCTCCTGGATGCGGGAGAGACCGCGCTGGGAGGACGGTTGCCGGTGTGCCCCAGCGGCGGATTCTCCTCCTTCGGCGAGGCGACCATGGCCCAGGGCATCCTCCAGATCGTCGAGGTGACCTGGCAACTCCGCGGCACGGCCGGCGCCCGCCAGGTGGAAGGCGCCCGCAAGGCCATCACCGAGGTTTACGGAGCTCAGGCCAACAACTCGGCCTGCATCCTCACCACCTGAACCTGCGAGTCGTCCCGTCCCCGTGATGGGTCGGCGCCGGGTGTCGGAAGCCTCGGCCTGGGTTCGATCGAGGGACAGGCAAACGGTGGCCGGCCGGGCCTTGAGAGGGTGGAGGCGTCGTGGCCGTTCCCGGTCACTTCATCAGGAATACATACTCGGAGGGAAGGTAAAAGATGGCATGACCGGCGCGGGCGGCGGGTCCTCTCGGGGAATGGTGCTTCTCACGTTGACCCGGAATCCGATGGACAGGCGCTCGGACAGCCAGTCGGCGTCCTCGATGGTGACCCTGATGCACCCGTAGGAAGCGGGAAAGGTGGGAACGCTGGTCGAGCCGTGTATGGCGAACCCTCCTTTGAAATACCAGGGCCGATACAAGGCGCCGAGACCTGCGTAACGCCATCCGGGTATGTGTGCCTCGATGCGAAAACTTCCCTGAGGGGTGAACGCCCAGGCCCACCCGAACCCGGGGATGGAGCTGAAGTACCTCCTTCCGCTCCCGCTGGATATCGGCAGGGTAGCCACCACCCGTCCCTGCTCAACGAGGTGCAGCACCTGCCTTTCGAGGTCGACTTCCACCCTGTCGGGCTGATCCGGCAGTTCTGGAATCTGCGGTTCCCATGCCGCCAGGACCTCCATGTCACCCGGCATCAGGGTGGGGACGCGATCCAGGTCGGCCGCCTTGTGGAAGGCCATGATGGAGTGTCGTATCTCCCCCCTCTGGAATCCGTCCACCGGTCCCCGGTAGAACCCTTTGTCGGCCAGCAGGGCTTGGATCCGGACCACTTCGAAGTCGATCAGGTAGTCGTCGGGAACGTTGTGACCCGGGTCCGCCAGGGCCAGGCCGGACAATGGGGCCATGCAAATCGTGAGCGTTGCCGCCAGGGTTAATGCCGATTTTCGCGAGAAATGACCGAGCATTTCCTGGCAGTGTAAAGAAAAGTGTGAAAAACGTGTGAACATTATTGGGCTCACGGACGTTTCGGATGTGTCCACGGGTCCGGACCGTTCCAGTGTGGTCACCGCCAAGCCGAGGTGGGGTGGGCGAGATCCTCTAGGCTGTGGGTTCATGGGCCGAATTGCCGTTGTTGCCAAGCTGGTGGCCGCCGAGGGGAGGCGGGAGGAACTCCAGGCTCGCCTCACGGAGCACTTTGAGCGGGTGCAGGATGAGGAGGGGACACTGGTTTTCTCCTGGCAGGTCGACTTCCGCAATCCCGACGCCTTCTGGGCATACGAGGTTTATGCCAGCCGGGAGGCGCTGGCGGCCCATGCCGAGTGGGCGGCGGGGGCGGTGGAGGAGATGGCCGAACTGCTGGCTTCGCCGCCGGAGGTCTCCTTCTGCAGGCCGCTGATGGCCAAGGGCCTACCTGAATAGAGCGCCCCGGCGAGCGACCGGGGTGGGGCGCCGTTGTTCTGTCAGGTGGCCGACCAGGCCCGGATCGTCTCGACTCGGATCTCTATGACCGGTCCTGGTGGGGGTTGGGCGCCATAGGGCTGGTACTTGCGGGTGAGTAGGGCGAGTCCTTCCTGGAAGGCCGGGCCGGAGTCGATCACCCTCGCCTCTCCGTCGATCCTTATCCACCACAGCCGTGTCCAGTCGTCGTCGTAGTGGTCCAGCAGCACCGAGACATTGGAATTGGCCTCGATGTTGCGGAGACGCTTCAGTCGGAGTGTGGACTTGGGCTTGCGGTCCACGGCGGTATAGAGGCGCCCATCGCGGTAGGCGAAGACGATCGGAACCAGGTGAGGCCGGCCTGTGTGGTCGAGGGTTCCCAGAGTGGCCGACCGGGCCTCGGTCAGCCGCCGGGTGATCTCTTCAGGATTTATCAGGCACCTCCTTGACCGCGTCATGGAAAGATGTGTGCTTTTCGACACTCCCATTCTGCCTCTCGTACAAGAAGTTAAGGTCGGAATGGCCGGTAATCTTCCATCCCCCTCCTTCGTCTCTACAATCACCAGCGACACAGGCGGACAACGAAGGAAGGAGCGCTAACGGTGGACTTCGCTCTGGCCTCTGCCGATGATCCCAGGCGCCTGCGGGTCCGCGAATGGCTCTCCGATCATCCCGATCCCAGTCCGGAGCAGTTGGCCAGGGCCGGATACGTGAAACCCCGTTTCCCCGAGCCGTACGGCCAGGGCGCCGATGTCCTCGAGGAGTTGATCATCGACGAGGAGTTGGCCTCGGCGGGCGTGAGTCGCCCCGACAACGCCATCGCCCTGGGTTGGGCGGCTCCCACGCTCCTCACCTTCGGCAACGCCGCCCAGCAGCACAAGCACCTGTGGCCGATTCTCACCGGCGAGGAGCAGTGGTGCCAGCTCTTCTCGGAGCCCAACTCCGGTTCCGACCTGGCCTCCCTCCAGACCCGGGCGGAGCGGGACGGGGCCGAGTGGGTCATCAACGGCCAGAAGATCTGGACCAGCGGGGCGGAGATCTCCCGGTACGGGATGCTGCTGGCTCGGACCGATTCCGACGCGCCCAAGCATCGGGGGATCACCTGGTTCATCTGCCCGATGGAACAACCCGGGATCGAGATCCGCCCGATAATCGAGATGACCGGGAACCGGCACTTCAACGAGGTGTTCTTCACCGACGTGCGGATTCCCGCCGAGAACGTGGTGGGAGAACTCCACGCCGGATGGCGGGCCGCCCGCTACACCCTGGCCAACGAGCGGGTGGCGCTCTCGGGGGGAGGAGCGATCTGGGGGATGGGACCGAGCGTCCATGATCTCCTGCAGCGGGCCCGCGCCGCCGGGGTCGAGCGAAAGGCCCACCGCCAGGAGCTTGCCCGGCTGTACACCGAGGACAAGATCATCCATCTCATCGGCCTGCGGATCCTCACCGACCTGGTGGCCGGGCGGGAGCCGGGAGCGATTGCCGAGGTCAAGAAGCTGATGGCAGACCGCGCCGGTCAGCGGATCATGAACCTGGCCAAGGACCTGTCCGGGGCCGACGGGATGCGCACCGACCGGGGTCCCTTCGGAGAGGAGACCGGTGAGTGGAACTGGGGGTTTCTGTTCTCCCCGGCGCTCACCATCGGAGGGGGCACGTCACAGATCCTTCTCAACGTGATAGCCGAGCGGATGCTGGGGCTCCCGCGGGAGCCGCTTCTCAAGTAGAGGCCAGGGCCGGGATGCCGTAGGGTTGGGGCCGATGCGCATACTGGTCATCAACTGCGGCAGTTCGTCTATCAAGTACAAGCTGTACGGAGTGGAGGTGGGCGACTGTCTGGCGGAGGGGATCATTGAGGGGATCGGCGCGCCGAACGCCCGGCACCGGCACCGGGTGGGCGACTGGGAGACCGCGGTGGAGGTCTCGGTCACCGATTACCACTCCGGGGTGGCACGCATAGTCGAGGCGCTGCTGGAGTGGGGGCCGGTCCCCCCGGTGGCCGACTCCCGGGAGATCGTGGGGGTGGGTCATCGGGTGGTGCACGGCGGGGAACGCTTCTCGGCGTCGGTGATCATCGACCCCGCGGTGATGGAGACGATCGAAGGCTTGGACTCCCTGGCGCCCCTTCACAATCCTGCCAACCGGGCCGGCATCGAGGCTGCGGGGGCACTGCTGCCGGGGGCGACCGGCGTGGCGGTCTTCGACACCGCCTTCTTCTCGACGCTTCCAGAGCGCGCCTACCGGTACGCGGTCCCGGCGCACTGGTGGAGACGCCACGGTGTGCGCCGCTACGGCTTTCACGGGATCAGCCACCGCTATCTCGTGGAGCGGGCTTCCGAGGTGCTGGGCAAGCCCCGCCCCAACCTGGTGACGTTCCACCTGGGCGCGGGCGCCTCGGCCTGCGCGGTCCGCCGGGGGAGGGCCGTGGACACCTCGATGGGGATGACCCCCCTGGAGGGGTTGGTGATGGGCACCCGGAGCGGCGACCTCGACCCAGCCGTGGTGTTTCACCTCCTGGAGGCGGGCCTGTCGGCATCCGAGATCCGCCGGGGCCTGGAGAGAGAGGGAGGCCTGTTGGGCCTGAGCGGGATCTCGTCGGACTTCCGGAGGCTGGCCGAGGCGACCCGCGCCGGGGATCCCTCCGCCGCCCTGGCGGTGGAGGTCTTCGTCCACCGCATCCGCCGCTACCTGGGGGCGTTCCTGGTGCAGGCGGCGCCGTGCGATGGCGTGGTCTTTTCCGGCGGGATCGGAGAGAACAGTCCCGAGGTCCGGCGAAGGGCGCTCGAAGGCTTGGAGGACCTGGGCCTGGCGCTGGACCTGTCCCGGAACGGGGGTGAGGGGGAACGGCGGATCTCCGCCGCCGGGAGCCCGATCTCTGCGTGGGTGATCCCCACCGACGAGGAGTCGCTGATAGCCCGCGACACCGTGCGGTTGGTGGTTGGCGGCCAGGTTTGAGGATGGGCCGTTCCGGGTATGGAATCGGGCCATCAGCGGTACATTGGGACGAATGAAGCTCTATGTGAAGGCAGCGGTGTTCACCCTGGTGGTGCCGGGTGGGTTCGGGGTCCTGGTGCCCGCCCTGCTGGTGCGGGGTCAGGAGGCGGCCGATGGGGCGCGGCTGGTGCTGGCTGCCTGCCTGATGGCGATCGGATCGGCCATGTACCTGCGTTGCGTGTGGGACTTCGTGGTGTTCGGGAAGGGGACGCCCTCTCCCATCGACGCTCCTGAGCGACTCGTCATTCGGGGTCTCTACCGGTACTCCCGCAATCCCATGTACGTGGGGTTGATAACTCTGATCGCCGGGTGGGCCATCATGTTCGGGTCTGTGATCCTGGCGTGGTGCGCATTGTTCTTGTTCGTCTTCTTCTCGCTGTTCGTGCGTCTCTATGAAGAGCCGCATCTACAACGGCAGTTCGGGGACGAATACGAGGCATACAAAGCGCAGGTGGGCCGGTGGCTGCCTCGCCGACCCCGGAGGTAGCCCAAAGCTGGGGGAGTGGCGGGTGCCGTGCGCGGCTACCCGGCGTGATGGCGGAAGGTAAGGCTACATTTCGACCGTGCCGTTCTGCGGTTCTCCGGAATGGGTACAGTGAGGAGTCTTATATGGCTGATCCTGCTCTTTGGCGAAAGACCTTCTATGATGCCTGCCGTTGGCAGGAGCCACACGGCAAACAGATGGAGGTCGTTTCACCCATCAACTCCCGCATTGATGCTCGGGGGGAGGCCGGCGCTCCTGCCGGGTCGTCGGTTCCCATGCCTGCAGGGCCTCTCGGTTCGGCCCGCAGTCGAGGCGGGATGATCACCAAATCATGGCTATCCGGTAGCCGGGGCGACCGTCGGGTTGGATGCCCTTTCTCGGTCGGCGGTCGGCGTTTATGAGACTCCGCAAATTGTCCAGGGGGTTGCAGACCGCCTACCGCGGGTCGGATGTGGTCCGTCGGTTGCAACGCTTCGACGGCTGGATCGACAGAACGTCATCCAGCGAGACCGACGGGAAAGACTACGACCACACCGAAACGGTCGAGGAGTACTACGACCTTTGCAGCGATCTCATGGTGTTCGGCTGGGGTGAGTCCCTGCACTTCGCTCCGCTGTCGCCCCATGAGAGCTTGGAGGAGTCCAAGATCCGGCATCAGCGCCTGATGATCGACAAGCTGGACCTGCGCGAGGGCATGAACGTGGTGGATGTGGGTTGCGGGATCGGAGGCCCGATGCGCCGCGTGGTCCGTGAGGCCGGCGTCAGAGTGGTCGGGGTCAACACCAGCAAGGTCCAGCTTGACAAGGCGAAGTCGTTGAACGCAGAGGCGGGGCTCGACCACATGGTCGACTACCTGGAGTGCAGCTTCATGGACATGGGCGCCGTTCCGGACGACGCCTTCGACCGGGGTTACGCCATCGAGTCGACTTGCCATGCGCCGGACAAGGTGGGGGCGTTCACCGAGATATACCGGGTGCTGAAACCCGGAGCGCTCTTCTGGGGCCAGGAAATGTGCATGACGGACCGCTTCGATCCTGACGACAAACGGCACCGGGCCATCAAGCGGGAGTTGATGCGCGGCATCGCGCTGGCGGACATCGCCACAACGGGTCAGGTTGACCGAGACCTTGCGGCGGCGGGATTCGAGGTCCTCGAAGGGATCGATCGGGCCGTGGGGGAGAACGGCCGGACGACACCGTGGTACCAGCCCATGGAGACCCCGCACAAGATAAGGGGCGGGGCCCTGTACCGGATTCCGGTGGGTCGTAGAGCGATCGGCATGGTGTTGAAGGCGGCTGAGGTGCTGAGGATGTTCCCCAAGGGATCGGCGGGCGTCGTAAGGCTGCTGGACCGGACCGCAGACGCCTATGTCGCGGGCGGGAAAACCGGAATCTTCACGCCCCTGTACTGTTTCCTGGCCCGCAAGCCCGCCGGGCCGTCTCCTTCCCACATTGGCGATCCCCGGATCGGATAGACCCACCAGGTACGCCTCGGCCGGAGAAGGCGCCTGGCAACAGGGCTTGGAGGGGCCGGTAGTCTGGCCGGTATGAGCTATTTTGCAGGCAAACATTTCGTAGTAACCGGAGCAGGGCGGGGGATCGGTCTGGCCACGGCGGAGCAGTTGGTGGCCGAGGGAGGGAAGGTCTGGTGTTTCGACCTGGCTGAGGACCGTCTCCGGGAGGCCACCGATGGCATGGAGGGACCGGGAGCAGCGGTACCCGTGGTGGCCGACATCTCCGACGAGGGGTCGGTGGCCGAAGGCTACCGACAGGTCTCGGAGGCAACCGGAGGAGTGCTGTCAGGCTTGGCTCACTGCGCGGCGATCGGACGGGCCTACCTGTTCGAGGAGATGACCTGGGAGGACTGGGAGGTGGAGTTTAAGGTGAACGTGTTCGGGACCTATCTGATGACCAAGTACGCCGCCCCCCTGCTGCGCGCCGCCGGAGGGGGTCGGATCGTCAACATCGCCTCCAACGCAGCGAAGGTCCCCGGCCCCTACTCCGCCCCATACAACTCCTCCAAGGCGGCGGTGATCAGCCTGACCCGATCCTCGGCCAAGGCCCTAGCGCCCGACATCGCGGTCAACTCCATCTGTCCCGGACACGTCGACACCCCCATGAGGAGCGGGTTCGGCGAGGAGGCGGGCCAACTGGTGGAGGGAGTGGACCTCGACGCAGCGGCGGCCACCGCCCAGTTGGGCAGGCCCGCCCGGCCCGAGGAGATCGCCTCGGCGGTGTTGTTCCTGCTCAGCCCGGCCGCGGTGTTCATCAACGGAGAGGACCTGAACGTCAACGGCGGGATAGTGATGTACTGACCCCGGACCCCGGCGAGGAGGCCGGCCGGGCGCTCTGAGTAAGGTGATGGTTTTGGCAAGAACGAAGTGAGCAGCAAATGACCGCGATCACTCCCGCAACGCTCCTGGAACTCTACGAGTCGATGGTGACCATGAAGCTCTGGGACCAGACCGCCCTGCGTCTGCTGCAGGAGGGGAGAGTCCTGGCCGGGTACCACTCCGGACGGGGACAGGAGGCGATACCGGCGGGCGGCGTGGCGCCGTTGCGCCGCGACGACTATCTGATGTACGCCCACCGGGGGTTCGGGTACACCATCGCCAAGGGGATGTCTTTGGCCGCCATGTTCGGCGACCTGATGGCCAACACCGCCGGCGCCACCGGCGGGCTGGGAGCGGGGATACCTCACTTCGCCGACCCCGAGTTGGGGATACTCGGCCAGGGGGGCACCCTGGGGAGTTGCTTCGGCATCGCCACCGGGGCGGCGTTCAGCGCCAGGTACCGGGGGACCGACCAGGTGGTGGTGTGCTTCTTCGGGGACGGGACCGCCAACCGGGGGGCCTTTCATGAATCGGTCAACGCCGCCGCGGCCTGGAAGCTGCCGGTGGTGTGGATATGCGAGAACAACGGGTATGCGGTGTCGGTGCCGGCTGCCGATTCCACCGCCGGCCGGATAGTGGACCGGGCGGCGGGATACGGGATGCCTGGGGTTCGCATCAACGGCATGGACGTGACCGAGGTCTACCGGGCCACTTGCGAGGCGGTGGACCGGGCCAGGGCCGGGGAGGGCCCCACCCTGATTGAGGCCATGTGCCATCGCTTCCGGGGACACTACGAGGGAGACCCACAGGTTTACCGCACCGAGGAGGAGACCGAGCGCTTGCTGGCCCTGGACCCGATCACCAACCTGGCGGCCCGATTGGTGGCCGACGGGATCGCCACCGAGGAGGGCCTCGACGAGCTGGAGGCGAGGGTCCAGGACACGATAGACCGGGCGGTGGAGGAAGCGTCGTCGGCGCCCATGCCCGGTCCCGAGCGGCTCTTCGAGGGTCTCTACGTATGAGCCAGGCCACCGCCACCCGCACCCTCACTTTCTCCCAGGCAATCCGGGAGGCGCTCCGCGAGGAGATGGAACGCGACGACCGGGTGTTCGTCTGGGGAGAGGACGTGGCCGTCTACGGAGGTATTTACGGGGCGACCGCCGGGTTGCTGGAGCAGTTCGGCCCCGGGCGGGTGATCGACACCCCCATCTCGGAGACGATGATCGTGGGAGCGGCGGTCGGCGCCGCCATCACCGGGCTGCGGCCGGTGGCGGAGTTGCAGTCGAGCGGGTATTTCGGGATCGCCATGGACGAGATCTACCACAAGGCGGCGCGTTGGCGGTACATGCACGGGGGCGTCTTCACCGTCCCGTTGGTGATAAGGCTTCCCGAAGGCGCCAAGGGGGCCGGTCCCGAGCACGACGTCAGCCCCGAGGCCCTGTTCCTCTCCGCGTCGGGAGCGTATGTGGTGATCCCGTCTGACCCCGCCGATGCGCTGGGGCTCATGAAGTCGTCCATCCGGGACGACAACCCGGTGCTGTTCTTCGAGCATGCCGGTCTGTACGCCCACCGGGGGGAGGTCCCCGCCGGCGACCACCTGGTGCCCCTGGGCGAGGCTGCGGTGAAGCGGGAGGGGAGCGACGTCACGGTGATCGCCTGGTCGCGTATGGTGGGCGAGTCGCTTCGGGCCGCCGCGCAGTTGGAGGCGGAGGGAATAGACGTGGAGGTGGTCGATCCCCGGGGCCTTCGTCCGCTGGACCTCGACACCATCCTGGAGTCGGTGGCCAAGACCGGCCGGGTGGTGATCGCCCACGAGGCGCCCAAGACCGGCGGCGCCGGAGGGGAGGTGGCGGCCATCATCGCCGAGGAGGCGCTCGAGTACCTGGAGTCGCCGATCATCCGGGTGGCTTCCGCCGACGTCCCCATCCCCCAGAGCCGTTATCTCCAGCAGTTCCTGATACCGACGGCCGCCTCGGTGACCGAAGCGGTGAGGAGGCTCGACTGACTCTCATGCACGTCCTGCGACTCCCCGCACTGGGGGAAACCATGGAGATGGGCACCATCATCGCCTGGTACAAGGCCGAGGGAGAGGAAGTGGCGGTCGGCGACGCCCTCTATGAGGTGGAGAACGAGAAGAGCGCCATCGTGGTGGAGGCGATGGGGGCGGGCCTGCTGGCGAAGATCGTCGCTCCGGTATCCACCGAAGTCCGGGTGGGCGCGCCGGTGGCGGTCATGGCCGAGGTGGGCAGCACGCCCACCCCCGAGCAGATCGCCGAACTCCTCTCGGGGGAGACGGTTCCCGGCGCTCCGTCCGGGGGGCCGGCGGCGCCCGGTCCGAGCCCCGCGCCGAGGCCGGGGAGGACGGAACCGGCTGCAAAGGAACGTATCAGGGCCATGCCCAAGGCCCGGGCCCTGGCCAAGAGCCTCGGGATCGACCTGGCCGGCGTGCAGGGCACCGGCCGGGCGGGGATCATCACGCCCGACGACGTGGAGGCGGCCGCCGCCGAGGCGGGCCCTTCCGGTCCCCGGGTGAGGGAACGGCGTCCCCTGCGCGGATATCCCCGGGCGATGGCGGCCGCCATGGCGCGCAACTGGACGGAGATCCCCCACTTCTCCCAGACGGTGTCGGTGTGGGCCGGTCCTCTCATCATCCGTCTGGCGGCTTGCCGGTCCGAAGGCCTGGAGGTCTCTCTCAACGACCTGATGGTGGCGGCGGTGGTCGAAGCCTGTCGCGAGGTCCCGGAGGTGAATGCCGCCTTGTCCGACAAATCGGTGATCGTGTACGACGAAGTGAACGTGGCCATAGGGGTCGACACCCCGCACGGCTTGGCGGCCCCGGTGGTGCAGGGCGCCGACCGGATGGGGCTGGAGGAACTGTCCGGGGAGATACGCCGCCTCGCCGATGCCGCCCGTCGAAGAAAGCTCACCTTCTCCGACATCGGGGGCGCCACCATCACCACCTCCAATCTGGGCCCGAGAGGCGTCGACTTCGGGACCCCGATCATCAGCCTGAACACGGCGGCCACCATCTACTTCGGGACGATTGCGGAGCGGCCCATGGTGGTGGACCGCCAGGTGGTGGCCGGGCCCACCTGCTATGTGTCGGGCGCCTTCGATCACCGGGTGGTGGACGGGGCCACGGGGGCCCGTTTCCTCCGGGCGCTCGGCGCTGTCCTGGAATCGGAGTAGGTGAGCCTTTGAGATGACCTCGGACGGGTCCGCTCGACGCGGGGATGATCTGGTCGAGAACCTGTTGCGACGGGCCGCCCTGGGAGACATGGTCCGGAGGCAGGCGGCTCGACAGGGGGACAAGCCGGCGATCATCGCCCGATCGGGGAGCGGGAACCGGCGGGTGATCACCTACCGGGACCTGGACCGGTTCTCCAACCGGGTGGCTGGCGGGCTGGCCCGCCTGGGGGTGGGCCGGGGCGACCTGGTGGCGCTGATGAGCCACAACGTGGCCGAGGCGGTGGGCGTCTATTACGGCATCCTGAAACAGGGTGCGGTGTTCACCTCCCTGAACCCCTCCTACACCCCGGCGGAAGTGGCGCGCCAAGTCGATCACTCCACTCCCCGGATGGTGATCGCCGGGCCGGGAATGGCCGGGCGGGCCGGGGAGGGTGTGGCGAGAGCCCGGGGCAATCCCCGCCTGGTGGTCATGGACGGGACCCCCCGGCCGGGCGAGATCAGCTTCTCCGAGATGCTGGACGGCGTCTCCGAGGAAATGCCCGAGGCGCTGGTGGAGGAGAACGACCTGGCGATGGTGATGTACACGAGCGGCACCGAGAGCGTCCCCAAGGGGGTGATGGTCACCCACCGGGCGATGATGATCTCCACCACCCCCTCCTGGTCCTATGAGAGGTACGTGGAGGCGTCGGATGTGTTCCTGCTGCTGGCCCCCGTCTACACCATGGCCGGCACGGGAGCGGTGACCAATCTGATCTCGATGGGGGCGACGCTGGTGATGATTCCCCGCACCGAGCCGGGGGCGGTGCTGGTGGCCATCGAGACCGAGGGGGTGACCAACACCTCCCAGACCCCCACCTTCTATCACCGCATGATCCGCCACCCCGACTTCGGGTGGAGGGACCTCTCCTCCCTTCGCCAGGCGCACGTGTACGGCGGCCCGATCCCCTTCGGGGTGGTCTCGGAGTTGTCCAAGCGGGCTCGGGGGGTGACCTGGGCCACCTACTGGGGACAGTCCGAACTCAGCCAACTGGGGGTGATCGGGTTCTTCAGAGACCCCTCGGAGATTCCGGAGAGGGACTCCCGCTGGATCGGCAGACCGACTCCCCACGTGGAGGTGCGGGTGGTGGACGAAAGTGGCGCCGACTGCGAGGTGGGCGAGTTGCTGTGCCGCTCTCCGGGGGTGATGGAGGGCTACTACCGGAACCCCCGGGCCACCGCCGCCGTGCTCCGGGACGGCTGGCTGCACACCGGCGACGTGGTCCGCCTCGACTCGGTCGGAAACCTGTTCTTCCACGACCGGCTGAAGGACATGATCAAGACGGGAGGGATGAACGTCTCCTCGGCCGAGGTCGAGGAGACGATCCGGACCCACCCCGGCGTGATGGAGGCGGCCGTGGTCGGGATGGCTCACCCGGAGTGGACCGAGGCGGTGACCGCGGCGGTGGTGCTGGGCCGGGATGCCGGCGTCTCCGAAGCGGATTTGATCGAGTTCTGCCGGGCGCGCCTGGCCGGTTACAAGACGCCTAAGCGTGTAGAGTTCGTCTCTGATCTGCCGATCGATTCCCAGGGCAAGGTCCGCAAGCGCGAGTTGAGACAGATGCTGGGAGATCGTCGGCGTTCGCGCCCGCCAGGAGAGAGAGTATGACCGAAGCCAGGCCCCTGCTGGAGGCCGAGGGCCTCCACAAGCACTTCGCCATGACCGGAGCGTTGGGATTCGGCGGCCAGGGGGTGGTGAAGGCGGTGAACGGGATCGATCTGCGGCTGTGGCCCGGGGAGACGCTGGGGGTGGTGGGCGAGTCGGGATGCGGCAAGACCACATTGGCCCGCCTGCTCCTGCTCCTGGAGTCTCCCACCGAGGGGCGGATCTTCTTCCAGGGCGACGAGGTGAGCATCGACTACCCGAGAGAGCAACTGGTGGACTACCGCCGGAACGTCCAGGTGGTCTTCCAGGATCCCTTCTCCTCGCTCTCTCCCCGCATGAGGATTCGCGACATCATCGCCGAGCCGATCCAGTCGGCCGGTGACCGGACCCGCGAGGAGGCCTACGACCGGGTGGGGGAGGTGATGAGCCAGGTGGGACTGGACTACGGGGCGCACGCCGACCTCTACCCCCACGAGTTCAGCGGGGGGCAGCGACAGCGGATCGCCATCGCCCGCGCCCTGGCGCCCAACCCGAAGGTGGTGATCCTGGACGAGCCGGTCTCCGCCCTGGACGTCTCCATCCGAGCCCAGGTGATGAACCTGCTGGCCGATCTCCAGGAGCGCTTCGACCTGGCCTACCTGCTCATCTCCCACGACCTGAGCGGGGTGGCTCACCTCTCCGACCGGGTGATGGTGATGTACGTGGGCAGGGTGATCGAGTTGGCCGGCGCCGAGTCGTTGTTCTCCACCCCCGCCCATCCGTACACCGAGGCACTCCTGTCGGCGGTCCCGCCGGCCCATCCCGACATAGAGAGCCAGGAGATCATTCTGGAGGGAGAGGTCCCGAGCCCCATCGACCCCCCGGGCGGATGCACCTTCCACCCGCGCTGTCCCTATGTGATGGAGCAGTGCTCCGACCTGGCCCCCGAGCATGGTGAGTTGGAGCCGGGTCACGGGGTCTCATGCCATCTCTATCCGGGATCGGGCACCCGGTCGTGGCAACAGGTGGCCGTGGGGAGCCGATAGGTCGATGGAATTCGGAATCAGTATCCCCAATTTCAGGGGAGCCGCCCATGTCGGGACCTTTCGCAGGGTCGCCGAAGCGGCCGAGGAGGCGGGGTTGGACGATGTGTGGATAGGAGACCACATCGTGCTGGCCAGGAACATCACCTCTCCCCATCCCTACAGCGGGAAGGGAGAGATGAGCGGCCTCCGGCCGTGGAGCGAAGCGGGGATCGGGGACATGGATGCCGACGAACCGGTGTACGAACCGTTGACGCTGCTCGGATTCCTCTCGGCGCTCACCCGGCGGATCCGGCTGGCCCTGGGGACGCTGGTGGTGCCCCTCCGGCACCCGGTGGTGGCGGCCAAGATGCTCTCCACCCTCGACGTGCTGTGCGGCGGGCGGTTGATCCTGGGCGTGGGGGTGGGATGGATCCCCGAGGAGTATGCGGCGGTGGACGCCTCCTGGTCGGACCGGGGAGCGGTCACCGACGAGTACCTGGACGTGATGACCCTGTTGTGGCGAGAGGACCATCCCGGCTTCCAGGGACGCTTCTACAGCCTCCCGCCCGACATCTGTTTCTTCCCCAAGCCTGTTCAGCGCACCATCCCCATCTGGGTGGGGGGGAACAGCCTGCCGGCTCGCCGGCGGGCCGCCCGGATAGGCACCGGTTGGCACGGAGCGTTCGTTCCCCACGACCGGATCCCCAGAGTCCGGGAGGACATCGAGGAGAGGCTGGCAGGGTACGGGCGGGATCCGGAGGGGTTCGTGTACTCGAACCGGGTGAACCTGGAGGTTACGGACCGCTCCGACCCGGAACACCCGTGCCGGGGGTCGGTGGAGCGGATCGTCGATTCGATGGAGAGGTACGCAGAGGCGGGGACCACCCACCTCCAGATCGCCACCCCGCCCGGCCCGGAGACCGAGGACATCCTGGAGCAGTTGGAACTGTTCGTGACCGAGATCCGCCCCAGGCTCTCATGGGTGAGAGGGGCGGGCACTTGAATTACCGGGAGATCTTCTCAGAACTCTCCAACCGGGGCCGGTGGGGCGCCGACGATCAGCGTGGGACGCTCAACTACATAACGCCCGCCAAGGTGAAGGAGGCGCTCTCCCTGGTGCGATCGGGCCGGGTGGTCTCGATAGGAAGGGACCTCGACACCGTGTCGGGGCCCTCCAATCCCCGGCCGGTGGTCCACTACCTCCTCTACGCCGCGCATCACGCCGAGGCGACCATGGACTTCGTGGGGATCGCACCCCACGGCCTCTCGGTGACCCATCTCGACGCGGTCGGTCATGTCTACTTCGAGGGCGAGATGTACAACGGCCGCCAGGCGGCGGAGGAGGTGGATCGCTCCGGGATGAGGTTCGGGTCGATAGAGGCGATGGCGGAGGGGGTGGTGACCAGGGGGGTGTTCCTGGATGTGGCCTCGGCCCTGGGGGTGGACTACCTCGAACCGACCGCCACCATCGGCCCCGCCGAGTTGGAGGCCGCCGAGGAGTATTGGGGGGTCGAAGCGGAGTCCGGTGACGCGGTGCTGGTCCGCTCGGGGCGGATGGTCCACGAAGCGCAGGACGACCCCCCCGAGCCTGGACGGCGGGCGGGTCTCGACATCGACGCCATCCGCTGGCTTCATCGCCGGGAGGTGGCGGTGTACGGGGGAGACTGCATCGAGCGGATGCCCTCTCCCTACCCGGGTCTCGAACTCCCCCTCCACTCCCTCGGTCTGGCGGGGATGGGCCTCGCACTCCTGGACTGGCCGGACACCGAGGCGCTCAGGGCGGTGTGCTCCGCGGAGGGCCGGGCAGAGTTCGTGCTGATGATGTCGCCGCTGCGCCTCAAGGGAGGGACCGGATCGGCTGTCAATCCCCTATGCATTTTCTGAGATGGCGGCGATGATTATTCCCATTCGGCCCGAGCGGTCCCCTAGTCTGAAAGTGGTTGGTTTCGGAGAAGAGCGGGAATCCCGGAGAGTGATGAAAAGATGAGGCGCTTCGTACTGGCGAGGCTGGCCCAGGCGGTCGTCTCGATCTTCGTCCTGATCACGGTGTTGTTCTTCCTGGTCAGGCTGACCGGGGACCCGGTGGAGAGGATGATTCCGCCCCAGGTGACCGAGGAGATGGCCAACCAACTGAAGGCTGCCTACGGGCTGGACAAGCCTCTCATCGTCCAGTACGGGGTGTTCCTGGGAGGATTGGTGACCGGAGACCTGGGGACCTCGCTGTATTTCCGGGGGCGCACCGTCGGCGAACTCATGTCGCTTCGGATCCTCCCCAGCCTGGAACTGTCGTTCTTCTCGATGGTGTTCGCCTTGCTGATCGCGTTGCCCCTGGGGGTCTATGCCGCCAAATACCGGGGACGGGGGAGTGACTATGTGGCTCGGATCTTCTCCATCCTGGGAGGGGCGGCGCCGTCGTTCCTGGTCGGGCTGGTGATGCTGCGAATCTTCTCGGTGCAATTGCAGTGGTTTCCAACCGGGGGGAGGGAGGGCCTCTGGTCCGTTGTACTGCCCACCTTCACCCTGGGCTGGTTCGTATCGGCGGGGATCATGCGACTCACCCGCTCCTCCATGCTGGAGTCCCTGTACGGAGACTATGTGAAACTGGCTCGCATCAAAGGGGTCCGCGAGTCGGTCGTGATCTGGAAGCATGCCTTCAAGAACGCCGCCCTGCCGGTGATCACCTACGCCACCGTCATCTTCGCGGCGGTGATCGGCGGCGCCATCGTCACCGAGTACGTGTTCGCCTGGCCGGGTCTGGGGAGCCTCCTGATCCGGGCGGTGATACAGCGGGACTTCCCGGTCATCCAGGGGTCGGTGATCCTCATCGGGTCGGCCTTCGTGCTCTGTAATTTCCTGGCCGACCTGGCGTACGCATGGATCAATCCCAAGATCAGGTACACCCGATGACCACCACCGAGTCTGACTCGGGAGCGCCCCGGGCCGAGGAGCCCAGGGTGAAGGTGCGGGGGGCGGCCACCACCATCCGCTTCCCCTTCGTCTCCATGGTGGTGCTGGTCCTGGTGGTGCTGGTGGCGGTATTCGCGCCCCTCATCGCCCCCCACGACCCGGAGGTGGGGCAACTCTCCAACAAGCTGATTCCTCCTGTTTGGCAAGAGGGAGGCAACAGCGATTTCCTGCTGGGAACCGACACCCTCGGCCGTGACATCTTCACTCGCATCCTCTATGGCGCCCGGGTCTCTTTGATGGTGGCGATCCTGGCGACCGGGCTGGCCGGGGTGCTGGGGACCATCGTGGGTCTGATCGCCGGCTTCTACCGGGGCTGGGTGGAGATTCTCCTGATGAGGATCACCGACATGACCCTGGCGCTTCCGCTGATGTTGATGGCCATCGTCCTGGTGGCGCTGCTGGGCGCCAGCCTCACCAATGTGCTGATGGTGATCGTGATACTGCTGTGGCCCTACTACGCAAGGCAGATCCGGGGGGAGGCCCTGGCGATAAGCGAAGAGGACTTCGTCGACCTGGCCCGGGTGGCCGGTCTCTCCAGTCCCCGCATCCTGTGGAGGCACATCCTTCCCAACGTGATGCCCACCATCGGGGTGCTCGCCACCCTGCAGGTGGCGTTGATCATTCTCCTCGAGGCCTCCCTCAGCTTCCTGGGGGTGGGCATCCCGCCACCCACGCCCGCCTGGGGGCTGATGGTGGCCGACGGTCGGGACATCCTGGGCCGGGCCTGGTGGGTCTCGATCATTCCCGGGATAGCCATCTTCGGGGTGGTGCTGGCCGCCAACCTGTTCGGCGACTGGGTGAGGGACCGTTTCGATCCCAAGCTCAGGCAGTTGTAGCCATGTTGCTGGAAGTAAAAGACCTGCGCGTCCAGTTCCACACCCGTCGGGGAGTGGTTAAAGCGGTCGACGGGGTGAGTTTCTCCCTCGACCGGGGGGAGACGCTGGGACTGGTGGGAGAGTCCGGGTCGGGAAAGAGCGTGAGCTGCATGGCGCTGATGCGGCTGGTGGAAGCGCCTGCCGGGCGCATCGTCGGAGGGAGCGTCCGCCTGGACGGACAGGAGTTGCTGGACCTCTCCGAGCGGGAGATGAGACAGATCAGGGGGGGCCAGATCTCCCTGATCCTCCAGGACCCCCTCAGTTCCCTGAACCCCGGATACACGGTGGGCAACCAGGTGGCCGAGGCGATTCGCATCCACCAGGGCCTGCGGGGAAGGGCCCTGCGGGACAGCGTCGTCGAGATCCTCAGCCAGGTGGGCATCCCCCAGGCGGAGCGGCGCCTCAAGCAGTACCCGCACCAGATGTCGGGCGGGATGCGCCAGAGGGTGGCGGGCGCCATCGCCCTGTCGTGCCGTCCTTCGCTTCTGATCGCGGACGAGCCCACCACGTCCCTGGACGCAACCGTCCAGGCCCAGTACCTGCGGCTTCTCTCCGAGTTGCAGCAGGAGTTCCGGTTCGGGATGATCTTCGTCACCCACGACCTGGGAATAGTCGCCCGGCTGTGCGACCGGGTGGCGGTGATGTACGCGGGTCGGATCGTCGAGACGGGAAGCACGCGCCAGATTTTCAACGAGCCCGCCCATCCCTACGCCAAGGCGCTCCTGGCCACCCTTCCCAGCGTGGAGTCGCGCAAGAAGCGCCTGCTGACGGTGAGCGGGCAGCCTCCCCTCGCCATCGATCTCCCCCCGGGTTGTTCCTTCGCGCCCCGGTGCCCGGAGGTGATGGACATCTGCCGGAAGGAGTTTCCCGGCGAGGCCACCACGGGCGACCGCCATCGGGTGCTGTGCTGGCTGCACTCGCCGTCCGAAGAAATGTCGCTGTCTGCGACATAGTCGAGGTCGTTCTGCAGACCTTTCCTGAGACGCTTGCCATGGGCGGAGCGGAGGAGGATCTCCGCACCGAACTCCGCGCCTGGATCTCGGATCACGACCCGGGCCCGCCTCCCGCCGAGTACGGGGCTCGCATCGAGGCGTTGACCCGCTGGCAGGCCGCCCTGTGCGAGGCCGGCTTCATGGGACTCTCCTGGCCGGTGCGGTACGGCGGGCGCGGGATGTCCCTCGCCGCCGAGGCGGTGCTGGCCGAGGAACTGGCCCGGAGCGGCGCCGCGGAACTGATCAACCGCCTGGCCCTGTACACGTGGGGTCCCACCCTGATGGACATGGGCGATCCCTCCCAGTTGCGGCGTTTCCTGCCGGGAATGCTGGACGCCTCGGAACTGTGGTGCCAGGGTTTTTCCGAACCCGACGCCGGCTCGGACCTGGCGGGAGTCCGGACCCGGGCGGAGATGGACGGCGAGGAGTTGGTGGTCACCGGCCAGAAGGTGTGGACCTCGCGGGCCGAGTTGTCGACCTGGAACGCCCTCCTGGTGCGGACCGCCGGGGACCCCGGGCAGCATCGGGGGCTCACCCTGCTGATTACCAACATGAAGAGCGACGGAATCACCATCCGCCCCCTGCCCCAAATGCTCGGCGAGCCCCACTTCAGCGAGGTGTTCTTCGACGAGGTGCGAGTCCCGGTCGCCAACGTGCTGGGCGGCGTCAACGAGGGATGGCGGGTCTCGATGAAGGCCATGGGGTATGAGCGGGGAATCTTCGTGCTGGAGCGTTCCATCCGGCTGCGAAGAAGGCTGTCGGAACTGGCGGACCGGGTCCGCGCTGCGGGAGGCGCCGACCGGGCCGGGCTGGCCGGAATCGGACGCATCCACGCATCGCTGGAGATGCTCACCGCCCAGGCCTACCGGACGCTTGCCCATCAGCAGGCGGGGACGCTACTCCCGGGCGCCACCTCGGTGGACAAGCTCTATCTGGCCGAGGTCTACCAGGACCTATTCTCGACCGCCGCGGAGATTCTGGGACCGGAGGTGACGCTGGCCGACGACGGCTGGACGCATGACCTCCTGGAGTCCCGCTCGGTGAGCATCTATTCGGGAACGTCGGAGATTCAGAAGAACATCATCGTCGGCCGCCTCCTGGGGATCAGATGAGCGAACTCGCCGCGGCTTTCCACCAGGCCCTGGGGGAGTTGCTCCCGTTCTCGGAGGCGGTGGAACGGGCCAGGGAGCACCGGTCGCTCTCCGCCAGCGCGCGTGCGGAGATAGTCGGCATGGGCTGGAACGGCCTGATGACGCCCGAGGAGGCCGGTGGTCTGGGGTTGGGAGTCGGGGAGGTCATCGATTTGTGCGCGGTGGCCGGCGAGCACCTCCTGCCGGTGGCGTTGCTGGATGAGTCGCTCCTCCTGGCGCCGGCTCTGGCCGCGGCCGGTCACAGCGGTCTGGTGGGGGTGGTCGACGGCGAGGTGGCCGGGGGAGGGGGATATGTCACCGAGGGTTCGGGCGACATGGATGCCGGCGGGATGCTGGCGGTGTCAGGGGTGGGAGTGAGGCTGTCGCCGGGAGCCGGGCTGGCGGCTCTCTGCCATCCTCGCTGGACGGCGGTGATCTCCCTGGAGGACCCCGGTGTGGACCTGGAGCGGGCCGACGCCCTGGACCGGGCCCAAGGAGTTCACGTCCTCTCAACCGCCGGCGTTCGTCCCGAGGTGGTGCTGGATGGCTGGGCCGACGGCGGGGCCGTGGCCGCCGGATGGCTGGCGGGCCTACTGGCCGACCTGGTGGGCGGCGCGGAGCGGATCATGTCGCTGTCGGTCTCCCATGCCCGGAGCCGCAACCAGTTCGGACGTCCTCTCACCCGTTTCCAAGCGGTGACGCATCTGCTGGCGGAGATGAAGGCTCGCCTGGAGTTGATGCGCTCCGCGGTGGCCCGAGTGGCCTTCGTGATGGATGAGGGCAACTGGGACCCTGCGTTCCTGGCGGGCCTGCTGTGGTCGGTCCCGGCGTACGCACGGGAGGTGTGCGAGTCCGCCATCCAGGTGCACGGAGGGATCGGCTTCACCTGGGAATACGGTCTCCACCTCTATTACCGCAGGATCCTCTCCCTTCAATCGATGCTGGGCGGCGCCCTGAACACCGCAGCCCAAGCCGGCCGGGCCTACATGGACGCCGGCTAGGGGAAGCAGTCGTCGTGTTGGACGACACCTGCCGCACGGTTTTGCCACAGGCTGCGAAAAATCAGGGACAAGACTTCCGCTGTGGGGCTGGCGCGGTGGTCACGTGATATCGAATCAGACGACCCTGGAGCGTACGTCGGCGAGCCATGCATCTGCTTGGTCACGGCTCGTCTGGTCCGGAACGCCCGCCAACATCAAGTATCCCTCATCGTCCACGTAGGAAGCATCCACATCCTCGCGCGCTGCCCGGTCGGCCGGACCGCGCTCATGGCTGACAGAGTCCGCCGGATAGGAACCGAGGAACTTGACGCTGGCCGCGCGCATCTGGAGGTTGCGTAGCGCATCGCCCAACCGTTCGTCCATTATGTGACCCTCGCAGTCGATGAGGAAGCAGTAGCTTCCGAGGCTGGCCTTGGTCGGGCGGGTCTGCAGGCTGGTGATGTTGATGGACCTGGCAACGAACTCGCCCAGGATCCCGACCAGCGACCCTGGTTCGTCGGCGCGCTGATACACGACCAGGCTCGTCTTGTCCTCTCCGGTCGGTGGCGGAACGGTATCGCGGCCGACCAGCAAAAAGCGCGTCTTGTTGCCGGGCTGGTCCTCTATATCCACCCCCAGCACCTCTAGGCCGTAGACATCGGCGGCTCTCTGCGGTGCGATCACCACCGTGTCCAAGTCCCCCCGGGCGGCCAGGTCACGGGCGGCCGCGGCCGTCGAGTTCGCGGCAACCATCACGATGTCGGGCAGCCGCCGCGTGAGGTACTGACTGCACTGGGCATAAGCGACGGGGTAGGAAAGGAGGTACTTGACGCGGTCGAGATCCGCGCCCGGAAGCGCCATCAGCGTGAGGCGGACATCCATTATCACCTCGTACTGGATCAACAGGCCGGTTCCGAAGGCGAGGGAATCGATGCTGGAGGTGACGGCCCCCTCGATCATGTTCTCGATCGGGACGAACCCGAGGTCCACCCTGCCGGACTCCACAGCCTTCAGTACCTGCATCATCGAGTTGAACGGTTGACGGCGCATCCCGGCCAGGTTCTTGCGGGTGACCAGCGCCTCCTCGGTGAAGGTGCCGGCAGGTCCCAGGTAGCCCAAAGAGCGCGAACTTGTACCAGGAGTAGACATCACGGCCCGAGAATCCTACCCGGCTTGGCGGTCAACGCTTCGAGCCCCGGTCCTGTCATAACGAAACTCGATGCTTCAGCTGTCTCGACGGGCCGGCATCCTCCACCGAGCCGGTCCGGACTCAGCGCCCAACCCCCGGCCAGCCCGGTGACGGCAGGCTCCGGTGACGGCGATCAGTGAAATCACTCATACTGGATTCCCCCGTTTGTTGGGAGGTCGCTGTCATGATCGGGGTGGCCCCCAACGGCGAATAGTTGTACTCCTTGTCGCTCCCGCGGCGGCGGGTCGTTTTCACGAACATACCCAGGACAATACCACTGCCAAACCCGGCCTACCCACCAAGTGTCGTCCTTACAAATCCCCACCCAAACGGCGCCCTGCCTGGGACCTGAGGGATGGAGTTCGGGGTGAGAAGAGGTAGCGTGCGGGAGAGTCTGGTTGTGTCCAGCCCCGTCGAGGGCGACAGCCCTAACCCAGGATCAGGCTCAACGCCGCGACCGCGATGCCGGCCATGGCAATGGTCGTGCCTCCCAGCCACTTGATCAGATCCAGTTTCAGTTCTCTCAGATCTGCTCGGACTTCTGCCCGCAGGAGGTCCAGATCCGCCCGCCACTCCGTCCGTAGGACATCCAGGTCTGCCTTGGTTGCCAGTCCGGCACGCACTGCCATGACGGTCCCGACCACCGCCTCTGCATGAGACTCCTCCATTCCGGCGCCCACGAGATTCTTCACCTCTCTATGAGTATCCACGGTTGTTGCCATCTTACGTCGTCCCCCTTCCCGGCTGGCTTCCCGAGTATTCCACTGCACCGCACCCCCACCGTGGGAGTATGTGATCACTACACATCGCCGCACGCCAAATGGCCCGGGAAACGACCGGGCCAGACGGTCAGCGGCCCTGGAAGTTGGGGGGTCGTTTCTCGGCTATGGCCCGGAGGGCTTCGTCGTGGTCGTCGGACAGGAAGGTGAGGAGCTCCCATCCCCCCGCCGAGTCGAAGGCCACGTTCAGCGCGTCCTTGATCAGCTTGTTGACGGCCATCTTGGTGAAGCGGATGGCCAGGGGAGCGCCCCGGGCCAGCCGTTCCGCAAAGGCGGTGGTCTCGGGGAGAAGCCGGTCGGGAGGAAAGACCCTGTTCACCAGCCCGATCCGCTCCGCCTCCTCGGCGGTGATGGGGTCCCCGGTCATCAGGTACTCCTTGGCGCGGGCCGGACCCACCAGGAGCGGCCAGATGGCCGTGCCCCCGTCTCCCGCCACCAGCCCGACCCGGACGTGAGGATCGGAGATGATGGCGTCGGCGGACATGAATATCACATCGCACAACAGGGCGATGGATGCGCCCAGGCCCACCGCCGGGCCGTTGACGGCGGCGATGATCGGGATCTCAATGTCCACCAGGTCCCAGATGAGTTGCTTGGCGTCCCGCCGGAGATGATCCAGGGTCGCTGTGTCCCGCAGACTGGGAAACCACCCGAAGTCCCCGCCCGCCGAGAACGCCCGCCCGCTTCCGGTGAGAATCGCCACCCGCGCCTCGTCTTCTCGCTTCAGCATCCTGAACAGGGAGGTCAGGTCCTCGTGGAGTTGGCCGTCCACGGTGTTGAGGCCGGAACGGGGGTTATCTATGACGGCTGTCAGCACATCTCCTGTACGCTGGATACCGATGGTTGGCAATTGGCGTTCCATGTCCCTCCTTGACGGACAATTGCCAGGCTACTCCGTCGACGGGCGGGGGACGGAAGGCGCACCCGGCGCCGCTCCGTTGACGCCTGAACAGAGGATGTGATGTTCGAGTCCCTCACCGAGAGATTCTCGTCCATCTTCACCCGCCTGAAGGGTAAGGGACGGATCTCGCAGGCGGACCTGCGCTCGGCCCTCCGGGAGGTGCGCCTGGCGCTCTTGGAGGCGGATGTCAACATCCAGGTGGTCAACAGCCTCTGCGAGCGGATCGGCAGGAGAGGCCGGGGCGCCGAGGTCTCCAAGAGCCTCACGCCGGGCCAGCAAGTGATCAAGATCGTCCAGTCGGAGTTGGTCAAGACCCTGGGCGAGGAGCCCGCTCCCCTGGTGGTGAAGGGATCGCCGCTCACGGTGATGCTGGTGGGTCTCCAGGGGTCGGGGAAGACCACGACTGCCGCCAAGCTGGCGCTCCATCTGCGGGAGAAGCACCATAAGCGGCCGCTCCTGGTGGCCGCCGACCTGCAGCGCCCCGCCGCGGTCGAGCAGTTGGTCACGCTTGGACAGAGAGCGGGGGTGGCCGTCTATCGCGAGCCGGAGGCGTCCAGTCCCCAGCGGGTGGTGCGCGCCGGTCTGAGGCATGCACGCGCCCGGGGCAACGACGCAGTGGTGATCGACACCGCCGGCCGGCTGCAGTTCGATCGGCGGCTCATGAACGAACTGGCCGGCATGGCCGAGATCGCACGACCCCAGGAGACGCTGCTGGTGGTGGACGCCATGATCGGCCAGGACGCGGTCACGGTGGCCAAGGGGTTCGCCGAACGGGTTGACCTGACCGGCATAGTGCTCTCCAAGCTGGACGGCGACGCCCGGGGCGGGGCGGCTATCTCGATCAGCGAGGTCACCGGCCAGAAGGTGAAACTGGTGGGCGAGGGAGAGGAATTGTCGGCCCTCTCGGTGTTCCATCCCGACCGGATGGCGTCCCGCATTCTGGGGATGGGGGACGTGCTCACCCTGATAGAGAAGGCCGAAGCGGTGACCCCGCGGGCGGATGCCGAGAAGTTTGTCCGCGCCGCCACATCCCAGAGCCTCGGACTCGACGACTTTCTCGAGCAACTCCACAGCCTGCGCCGGATGGGGGGATTGGACGCGGTTCTTGCTATGATGCCCGGTGGGGCCCGATCAGGCATCGCCGGGTTGAGCGATGACGAAATGCGGCGGACCGTGGGGATCATCCACTCGATGACTCCCGAGGAGCGGCGCAATCCCAAGTTGATCTCCGGCAGCCGTCGGCGCCGGATCGCCACGGGATCGGGTACGACCGTAACCGCGGTGAACCGGTTGTTGAAGAGGTTCGCCGATACCCAGAAAATGATGAACATGCTGTCCGGAGGGGGGAAGTTCCCCGGAATGGGAATGGAAGGGCTTCTCCAGCCGGCCAGGACCCGACGACGACGTAAGAGGTGAGAGAACATGGCGGTACGCATCCGTCTCATGAGGATGGGGAAGAAGAAGACGCCCAGCTACAGGGTGGTGGTGACCGATGGAAGGAAGCCCCGCGACGGGCGGTACATAGAGCAGATCGGCCGTTACGATCCCCTGGCCGAGCCGTCGCTGATCGAGATTGAAAACGACCGGGCAGTGGAATGGCTGGTAAAGGGAGCCCAGCCGTCCGATCGCGTTCGCAAACTGATGGAGATCTCGGGCGCCTGGACCCGTTACCGGGTGACGGCGGGCAAGGCCCATCGAGTCAGTGACGAGATGCCCGCCGCGGCAGCGGATCCCGGACCCGCTCCGGGCGAGGGGGAGGCCTCGGTGGAGGAACCGGTGGCCGCCGCCCAGACCCCGGCATCCTGATCGAGATGGGTATGAGCGACACCGAGAGAGTGGAGCGGCTGGTCGGATACGTGGTGAGGGAGATCGTCGAGCGGTCCTCGGAGGTAACCGTGACAATGGTGAAGAACCGGCCGAGGCGGGTGCTGGCCGAGGTCCGGGCGGCCAAACAGGACATGGGGCGGCTGATCGGTCGTCGGGGGAGGACCGCCAACGCCATACGCACCCTGGCCCAACTGGTCTGTGACGATGACTGGATTGTCGAGATCGAGTTCCTCGACTGACAGGGTGGTGGTCGGGCGAGTGGGACGCCCGCACGGATTGGACGGCACCGTCTACGTGTGGCCGGACACCGACGATCCCCGCCGTTTCGAGTCCGGTGCGAGGGTTCTGGCGTCGGGAAGGGGAGCCCTGGAGGTGGAGGGGACCCGCGTCCACCTGGAGAGACTGCTGGTCAAATTCGCGGAGGTATCCGACCGGGCAGCGGCCGAGCGGCTGCGGGGCGCCGATCTCTACGTAGAGGAGCGCCAACGTCGACCGCTGGGCCCGGAGGAATTCTGGCCCGACGAACTGGAGGGGCTGGAAGTCAGGTCGCCGACGGGCCGGACGGTGGGGAGGGTGAGGCGAGTGGAGTCCTCCGACGCCCAGAGCCGGCTGGTGATCGAGACCGAGTCCGGTCTGCGGGAGGTCCCCTTCGTGGACGAACTCGTGCCCACGGTGGACCTGGTCCAGGGGTACCTGACCCTCGCGGACCTTCCCGGATTGCTCTAGCAGGGCCCCGTGCCTTAGCGGCCGGATGCCCCCGGCCGCCGCCGGTCCGGCTTCGAAAGAGACGACGGGTCAGTTCTCGAAGAACACCCGGGCCTGGGCGTCCTCCACCTGCACGGTGGCCCATCCACTCGGCCCCTCCAGGAAGACCGCCACGAAACTCGACCACAGGTCGTCGGTGCCCGCCAGGGGGAATCTGGCTTCGGTCACGGTCCCGTTCGGGCCGGTGAGGGTCGCCACCGACTCATCGATCCCGGGACGCAGATACCCACTGACCGTGAAGGGATAGTGGATCTCCTCCCGACCCGACGGCAGGAACAGGACCGCTCGGGAGCCGACCACCGGCCTGTGGAAGACGGGGATGTCCCCGGGCCGGAGATCGAGCGTCAGGGTGGCGGGTGCGGAACTGGGAATCATCCTGGCCGAGACCGGCTCGGAGATGTGAAGATCCACGATCAGTCCTGCGTCGGGAGCCTTCACCACGTAGATGCGGTCGACCAGCGGGGTGTTGACCAGTTGGAAGGAGAGCGCCGAGGTCTCATCCCCCTCGCCAAGTTGTAGACGGATCACCCCTCGCTCGGCCAAGGAGGTCAACAGTGCGGAGGGTGGAACCAGGGTGGGCGCTCCCTCCGGGCTGGCCATGGAGAACAGGAATCGCTCGCATTCCCCCCAGGACTGCCAGTCGACGGAGGCCAGGATCGCCGAGTCCGACCCGGTCGGGTCGTAGCTGGCGATCTCCCCTTCATCTCCGAAAGGGGGATCGGGGGTCAGGCAGGGAGGGATGGGCCGGGGATCGGCGGTCTCCGAGACCCTGGTCGTGGAGGTGGTGATCAGGGGAGGCGGGCTGATGGTTGTGGTGGTGGGAGCGGCGGTGGTGGAGGTTGGAGCGACCGTCACGGCAACCGGAGCGGTGGTGGAGGTGGAGGTGGAGGTGGGCCCCTCCGCCGGTATGCAGGCCGCAATCAGAACCAACCCGGCCATGAGCCCCCTGCGAAGCATCTACCCAGGCTAGTTGAGACCGGTGCGGAGGTCAGCCGCCGCTACCCCATCGCTGGTAGTGGACGGTCTCCGACCGGGGCCGCCTACCCCGGGCCAGGGAGCCGGAGGGGCGGTCGGGAGCGGCGTGACCGACGGTCACCACGCCCAGGGGAGCGGCGTCCTCGGGGATTCCCAGCAGCCGGGACAGCCCCGGAATGGAGTGGGCGCCCAGGAAACCCGCGGCCAGGCCCTCATCGACCGCCGCCAGCAGGACGGCCATCAGCGTGGCGCCGCCGTCCACCCACCAGTAGGGGACCGGCCAGGCGTCGGCGCCTCCCTTGTCCGGTTCCCGATAGCGACGGTGGTAGGCGTCGGCGGAGACGCACACCACCATGTGCACCGGAGCGCCCGATATCCACGGGTCGAAGCCGCGCTCTGAGTAGCGGTGCTCCCCGGCCAACCGGGCGATCTGTGCCCGGATCGGCGCATCTGTCACCACGACCAGGGACTGTCCCTGTGAATGGCCCGCCGAGGGAGCGGACAGCCCGGCGGTGACGATCCGTTCCACCGCCTGGGCAGAGACCGGCAGAGGCTGGTAGTTTCGCACCATCCGTCTCCGCCGGATCGTCTCTGTGAACTCCATGGCTGCCTTCTTTCCCGGTGGCTCCGTCACGACGTTACCGGTCTCCGGTTTCTCCTCTCGGGCGAGCGGGGGAATACTCTGAGGTCATAGATGAGCCGACCCATGATCGCTCTGAGAAACGTCTCCAAGACCTATGGTGATTCCTCCCGGCCGGCGGTGGGTTCCCTCACCCTGGAGATAGCCAGGGGGGAGGTGGTTGCGCTGGTGGGTCCCTCGGGATGTGGGAAGACCACCGTCCTGAAGATGATCAACCGGCTGGTGGAGCCCACCTCCGGCGCCATCGAGGTGGATGGCGCACCCATCGGGGAGAGCGAGGCGCACGTGCTGCGCCGCTCGATCGGCTATGTGATCCAGCAGGTCGGGCTGTTCCCGCACTGGACGGTGGGTCGCAACATCGCCACGGTCCCGGAGTTGCTGGGCTGGTCGCCGGAACGGACCGCCGAGCGGGTGGCCGAGTTGGCTCGGCTGGTCGGACTGGAGGAGTCGATGCTGGGTCGCTATCCGGCAGCCCTGTCGGGCGGCCAGCAGCAACGGGTGGGAGTGGCCCGGGCGCTGGCCGCCGACCCGCCGGTGCTGCTGATGGACGAGCCGTTCGGGGCGGTGGATCCCATCGTCCGCCACCGACTGCAGGACGAACTCCTGGATCTCCAGAGACGCCTCCGCAAGACCATCGTGTTCGTCACCCACGACATCGAGGAGGCCATCAAGCTGGGGGACCGGATCGTGATACTCAACCAGGGCGGGGTATTGGAGCAGGTGGGCTCCCCGCGCCAGATCCTGAGTCGTCCCGCCAACCGCTTCGTCGAGGACTTCATCGGAGCGGAGCGGAACCTCCAGCAGTTGGCCCTGAGGAGGGTGGCGGGGCTGACCCTCAGGTGGGGTCCGGTGCTGGAGATCTCCTCCACCCCACGGGCCGCTCGCGACGCGGCCCGAAGGGAGGGCGCCGACTGGGTGGGCCTGCTCTCCGACGGGATGATCCTGGGCTGGGCGCCCGCTTCCGAACTGGAGGGCGTGTCCTCCCTCGAGGAGTTGGCGGCCCGCCCCTTCTCCGCCTCGATCCGTCGGAGTTCCACCCTGCGCCAGGCGGTGGACTCGATGGTGGGCGCCCGCCAGGAGGTGGCGGTGGTGGCCGAGGACGGCTTCTATTGCGGACTGGTGGACATGAGGACGGTCTGGGAGGCGCTGGGGTCATCGGGGGAATGAAGGGCCGCGCATGAGCTTTTTCAACTGGGATTGGGTGGCTCGCAACTGGACTTCCATCCTGGAGAGGACCTGGGAGCATGTGTTCCTGACCGGGGTGGCCGTGGGGGTGGGGACGGTGATCGCCATGGGATTGTCGCTGGTGGCCGTCCGGCGTCGCCGCTGGTACGGGCCGATCACGTCGGTCACCAACATCCTCTACACGATCCCCTCCCTGGCGCTGTTCGCCTTCCTGGTGCCGTTCACCGGCCTGTCCACCCTCACATCGGAGATCGGCCTGGTCAGCTACACCCTGCTGATAATCGTGCGAAACACCGTGGCGGGGATCGACGGCGTCTCGGCGGGCGTGAGGGAGGCTGCCGACGGGATGGGGTTCACCGCCCGCAGTCGTTTCTGGAAAGCGGAGTTCCCCCTGGCGCTGCCGGTGATCATGGCGGGTATCCGCATTGCTGCGGTCACCACGGTGGGACTGGTCACCATCACGGCGATCCTCGGCCAGGGGGGCTTGGGATACTTCATCCTGGCGGGTCTCCGGAGCTTCTTCTGGACCCAGATAATTGTCGGTACGGTGGGATCGGTGCTGCTGGCGGTGGTGATCGATGTCGGGCTGCTCCGCGTGGAGCGACTGCTGACCCCCTGGAGCAGGAGCAGGACGGCATGACCGACCGTCCCCTCACCGAGGAACTCCAACTGTTCCTGGGCGATCCCGAGACCTGGTGGGGACCGGGGAGCATCCCACTACGGCTGGCCGAGCACCTGCTCCTTTCGGCGGTGGCCGTGATCATTGCGGCTGCGCTGGTCATCCCCGCCGCCCTGTGGGCTGCTCACCGCAGGCGGGGGATAGCGGCGGCATCGGCGGTGGTCAATATCGGCCGGGCGGTGCCCACGTTCGGCATCCTGGTGATAGTGGTGGTGTGGCTGGGGTTGGGTCCCTGGCCCGCCCTGGTGGCCCTGGTGGCCCTGAGCGGACCGCCGATGTTCACCAACACGGTCGCCGGGGTTCTGGCGGTCGACGCCGCGGTGTTGGAGTCGGCTCGGGGGATGGGGATGACCGGAAGGCGGATCCTGATGGACGTGGAGTGGCCCCTGGCCCTGCCGGTGATCTCCGAGGGGGTGCGGATCGCCACGTCGCAGGTGATAGCCACCGCCACCCTGGCCGCTCTGGCGGCGGGCGGGGGGTTGGGTCGTTTCATAGTGGACGGCTTCGCCAAGCGGGACCAGGGAGAACTGTTGATCGGAGCGGTGCTGGTGGCCATCCTGGCGGTGGCGGCGGAAAGGGCGTTCACCCTCGGACAACGCCGCCTGACACCGGCGGGTCTCCGCCCCGAGGGCGGCCGGTAGGACCGGCCGGGAGAAAGAAACGGCGGGCCGGTAGCATGACTCGGGAGGAGGTGTCTGCGAGGGACTCCCTCCCACGAACTACTGACAGGAGATGGAAACCCATGTTGCATTTGTTGCGCAAGGGCGTCGTTGGGGCGACCATTCTGGCTTTGGCTCTGCTGGCCGGAGCCTGCGGGTCGGGTGACGACGCCGACGGCCCCACCATCGTGGTGGCCTCCTTCAACTTCGGAGAGAGCCTGATCCTGGGCGAGATCTACGCCCAGGCGTTGGAGGACGCCGGATATTCGGTGGAGAGAAACCTTGGCCTCGGATCTCGGGAGGTGGTCAAGCCCGCCCTCGAATCGGGCGAGATCGGATTGGTTCCCGAATACACGGGAAGCCTGGGCAACTTCCTCGGGGTGGTGCCGACCGCGGACGAGCAGTCCACCTGGCAGGAGGTCAAGGACGCGTTCGAGGCCAACGGCGTGACGCTCCTGGCCTACGCCCCCGCACAGGACAAGAACGGGTTCGTGGTCACCGGCGAGACGGCGGCCGCTCTCGGCCTCGCCAGCGTAAGCGACCTGGCGCCCCACGCCTCCGACCTGGTGTTCGGAGGTCCGCCGGAGTGCCCGGAGAGACTCAATTGCCTTCCCGGCCTGGAAAGCGTTTACGGCCTGGTGTTCGCCGAGTTCAAGCCTCTGGATGTAGGGGGTCCCCTCACGGTGGCGGCCCTGGAGGGAGGCGATGTCGATGTCGGGGTGCTCTTCACCACCGACGGGGTGATCGCCGCCAAGGGTCTGGTGCTGCTCGACGACGACCGGGGCCTGAACCCGGCGGAGAACATCGTGCCGGCGGTCCGGATGGACATCGTGGACGCCTACGGCGATGACTTCGTCGAACTCCTGGACGGAGTCTCGGCGGCCATAACCACCCCGGAACTCACCGAGATGAACCGCCGGGCCGGGATCGACCAGGAGGATCCGGCGGACATAGCAGCCGAGTGGCTGTCCGACAAGGGATTCGTCTCCGGCTGAGTCATCCCCCGCCAGGGATCTTCCAGCCGTTCAGGAACGGGGGTCTTCGGGCTCCCGTTCCTGGTATTCGCGCCACTCGGCGATCGAGCGGGAGACCAGGACCATGATCACCGCCATCCCCACCAGGCCCAGGACGAGACCCACGCCTCCCCAGAAGAGGGACCTGCCCACGCATCCCGATCCGGAGTCGGAGCGGCAGGCCACATCGTTCACGACCCACCCCAAACCGCCGCCGAACAGCCCGGCCGCCAGCGACGGGACGGCTATCCAGGGGTTGGGTCGGCGCCTCATGCCCGGTCTCGGTTAGGTGTGGCCGCCGGACGGGGCCGGGCGGTCTCTCGGGCCGACCTGATGCGGAGGGGCGTGGGGCCCGGGACGGGGTCCGGTCGGGTGTCCACCAGGGGGCGCACCGCCAGACGCGCATCCTCCGACCAGGCGGCCCAGGCGGCGACGCCGGCCCCGGCGACAACCACGGTCCAACCCGGCCAGGGGGTGGTGAAGGCGGCCGGCACAGCAACCGCCGGCACGACGAAGCGGGTGACGAGGAGAGAACCGGCGACCGCCTTGGCGTAGAGCCCCGCGGCGGCCGCGGAGAGGGCCGCCAACGCCCAGCCCCCGCCCAGACCGTTGACAGAGACCGCCGCTATGGCCACGGGCAGACCGGCCAGCACGCAGAGGAGCAGCACGGCCCGGGCGGGAGGACCGAGGGTGGGCGCCCGTCGCCGCCCGGACTCCGAGAGCCAGGGGCCCGCCACCAGGGTGAGGGCTGTCGCGGCCGCGCCGACTCCCGCCCACCACCACCCCGACAGGGGGATGGCCATTGCCAGGCCCAACTCTCCCGCAGCCAGCCAACCGGCCATCCTGCGTCCCCACCGGGAGTTCTTCATCACCACTCCCACCAGCGCGGCCGTGGAGAGCGCCACCAGGCCGCCGGCCAACACGGCCGACTGGGCGGGCGCCCAGGGGCCCCCGCCCACGGAGATGGCGCCGGCCCACGCCAGGGCGGCCAGCAGGCAGAGCCCTCCCGCAGTGGCGGCGCCGGGAGAGGACCTCACCGTTTCCTTCGATCTACCGGCGACGCCGTGAACGGCCTCTCCTCTTCGAGGCGCCCCTGGTCTGGCGGCGTCTCTCCAGGAGTTCACTGGCCCGTTCGACGGTGATGGCGTCGGGGGTGTCCGTCTCACCGAGGGAAGCGTTGGTTACCCCGTCGCTCACATACAGGCCGTATCTGCCGTCCCGGAGTTCGACCGGCTTTCCGGTGCGGGGATCGGCTCCGAGCTTCCGGAGGGCCGGGCTTGCTCCCCGCCGGTACGGTGTGGCCAGCACCGCCAGCGCCTCCTCCAGGGTGATGGTGAAGAGTTGCTCCACATCCGGGATGTTGCGGTTGGTCTTGCCCCGGGAGATGTAGGGACCGTACCGGCCGTACCGGGCGATCACCTCCTCGCCGCTCTCGGGGTCCACACCCACGGTCCGGGGAAGACCGAGCCAGCGCAGGGCCTCGGGAAGGCTGACGCCGCCCAACTCGGTCCCCTTGGGCAGGGAGACGCGCTTGGGCTTGGGTTTTCCGCTCTCCGTCTCTCCCAGTTGCAGGTATGGACCGTACCTGCCGTCCAGGGCCAGCACTTCGAGCCCGCTTTCGGGATCGGTCCCGAGGATCTTGCGATCGCCCCCCGACTTCGCTTCGGCCAGCATCTCCAGCGCCTTCTCCGGGGTCAGTTCGTCAGGGGGCATCCGATCGGGGATGGAAACGGTCTGGCCCTCCCAGTACAGGTAGGGTCCGTACCTGCCGATCCGGGCGGCGATCTCGTTCCCCTCGGGGTCCTGGCCTATCGTGATCTTTCGGGAGAGACGGGTGTCGACCTTCTCGAGACTCGTCTCCACGCCGGCCCGGAGGCCATCGGGGCCGAAGTAGAAACGTTCCAACCACGGCTTGGTCTGCTCCTCGCGCGAGGCTATCCGGTCCAGGTCGTCCTCCATCTTGGCGGTGAACTGGTAGTCGACCAGCCTGGGGAAACTCTGCTCCAGCAGGGTGACCACCGCGAAGGCGGTGAAGGTGGGCACCAGGGCCCGGGCCTGGCTCCAGACATAGCCGCGGTCCTGGATGGTGCTCATTATCGAGGCGTAGGTCGAGGGCCGGCCCACGCCCAGCCTCTCCAGCGTCCTGATCAGGGAGGCCTCGGTGTACCAGGCCGGCGGCCTGGTCCGGTGGTCCTTGGCGGTCAGGCTGTCTGCCTCTATCTCCTGGCCGACCGAGAGCGCCGGAAGGGTCTTGGTCCCGTCCTTCCTATTGTCGGCGTCGGCGCGGCCGGCGGATCCGAGGGCCCTGAGGAATCCCGGGAAGGCGATGGTCCGACCCTGCGATTCGAACTCCACGGACTCACCCGCCGACGAGACGCCGCCCAGCGTGAGCGTGACGCTCTCCCCGGTGGCGTCCTTCATCTGGGAGGCAACGGCCTGTCTCCAGATCAACTGGTAGAGCCGGGACGCGTCCCCTTCGCCGATCGCGGAGGTCACCTGCCGGGGGGTCTTCCAGGATGTGCCGGAGGGCCGGATGGCTTCGTGCGCCTCCTGGGCTCCCCTCACCCTGGATTTGTAGAACCGCGGCCGGGAGGGAAGGTACCGGTCGCCGAAGTCGCTCCGAATCAGGTCCCGGGCGGTGGCGATCGCCTCGTCGGAGACGGAGACCGAGTCGGTGCGCATGTAGGTGATGTATCCGTTCTCGTAGAGTTGCTGGGCGGCTCGCATGGTGCGGGAAGGGCTCATCCTGAGCCTGCCGGAGGCTTCCTGCTGGAGGGTGGAGGTACGGAAGGGGGGAGAGGGCGAGCGTTTGTACGGCCTCTTCTTCAGGGCCGTGACCGAGAATGCCGAGTCGGCCAGTCCGGCCACCAGGCGCTCGGCGTCATCCTTGTCCAACTTGAGCGCCTTGGCGTTCTTCAGTTCGCCGCGGGAGGTGAAGTCCCGGCCGGTGGCCACCCGCCGTCCCTCCACCGAGGCGAGGCTGGCCTCGAACCGGTCGGCGGGCTTGCCGACCGGGTGGAAGACCCCGGCGAGGTCCCAGTATTCGGTCCTCACGAACCGGATGCGCTCCCGGGCCCTCTCCACCACCAGGCGGACGGCAACGCTCTGCACCCGTCCGGCGGAGAGTCCCGTCTTGACCTTCCTCCAAAGCACCGGCGAGACCTCGTACCCGTACAGGCGATCCAGGATCCGCCTCGCCTCCTGGGAGTCCACCAGGGCGGTATCGAGTTCCCGGGGGTTGTCGAAGGCTTGGCGGATGGCGTCGCGTGTGATCTCGTAGAACACCATTCTCTTCACCGGCACCTTCGGCTTCAACAACTGCGTCAGGTGCCACGCAATGGCCTCTCCCTCCCGGTCGCGGTCGGTGGCCAGGTACAGGGAGTCGGCGGTCGCCAGGGCCTCCCGGAGCTTCTTGACCTGCCCGGACTTGCCCGGTGAGGTGACGTACTTGGGTTGGAATCCGTCGTCCACGTCCACTCCCAGTTCCTTTTCGGGCAGGTCTCTCACATGCCCCATCGAGGACTGCACCACCACGTCGGGCCCCAGGTAGGAGGAGATGTTGCGCGCCTTGGTGGGCGATTCGACGACTACTAACGCCTTGCTCATCTGGCTTATCAAGTTACCCCCATGCAGCGGCCAATGCCTAACCGAAGTCGGAGAAACGGGCGGGTGATAGTGTTGTGACGGTGGATTCGGTGGAAAACATCCGCGGCAGGGATCTGATACGCCGAGGTCCATTCGCCAAGTTGTGGTGGGCGAACAGTGTCTCCAGCCTGGGCGACTGGGTGAACATCTTCGCCACGCTAGCCCTCGCCGCCCGCATCGGAGGCGGGGGGGACGCCTCCACGGTGGCCATCATCGTTCCTCTCGCGGCGCGGTTTCTGCCGGGCATGGTGGTGGGAATGCTGGGAGGGGTGGTGGCGGACCGCTGGAACCGGAAGGTGACGATGGTGGTCTCCGACTTCGGCCGGGCGGCCCTGGTGTGCAGCCTGCTGTTCGTGTCCACCCTCTCCCAACTCTTCCTGATCATCGTGTTGGTGGAACTCCTGGGGCTCTTCCGCCAGCCGGCCCGCGAAGCGGTGGTGCCCACGCTGATCGCCTCACGGCATCTGGCGGCGGCCAATGGGCTCAACCTGGTCTCGATGTACGGCACCGCCCCGATCGGCTCGGCGCTGTTCGCCCTGCTCACCGAATTCAGCGAACTGCTTCCCGAGGTCGGGCAGTTCGGCGCCTGGGTGCTGCCCGCCTTCGTGTTCGACATGGCGACCTTCCTGGTCTCGGGTTTGATCACCCTCACCATTCCCATCAAGCGGACCCGGTTGCCGGAGCGGCGGCGCATGCGGCTCCAGGCCAAGTCGCTGGCGGCCCCCGTGCGGGACCTGCTGGAAGGGTGGGCCCTGGTGGGGAAGAAGGGACCGGTGCGCCGGCTGGTGTGGGGAATGGCGGTGGCCCTCCTGGGAGGAGGGGGGCTGTTCGTGATGGGACAACCGTTCAGCCAGCAAGTCCTGGAGGCCACCGAGAGCGGGTACGGGGCGTTGCTCACCTCGCTCGGGGTGGGGATGACGGTCGGCATGGTGCTTCTGGCGGGACTGGGAAAGAACCTGTTGCACCGCGAGCCGATCTTCTGTCTGGGCCTGTGGGCGGCCGGAGCGGGAATAATCTTCACCAGCTTCTCCCGGTCGGTCATCTCGGCATTGGGCTGGGTGCTCCTGCTGGGCGTCGGGACCGGCATGGCGTATGTGGCCGGGTTCACCCAACTCCACTCGGTGGTGACCGACGAGATCAGGGGGAGGACTTTCGGAGCGCTCTACACCCTGGGGCGGATGGCCCTTCTGGTCTCACTGACGGTGGCGGGGGTGGGAGCGGTGGCGCTGGAGGGAGTTCTGCCCGGCCTGCTGAGCGACGGGATCCGGGCCGTTCTGTTCATCAGCGGCGTGGCGGTGCTGCTCACCGGACTGGTGACCATCTGGGCGGTGCGGTCGCAGTTGCGAGTGGTGCTCGACACGTCGATGACTGCCATGAGAGACACCGGCCAGGCGTTGGGGACGCTGAGGAGCCGGAGGTCCGAGAAGCCGTGAGGCGGGCCCGCTACCTGGCGACCGAGGGAACCGAGGGGGTGGGCAAGTCCACCCTGTGCGACCTCCTGGCCGCCCGACTGGCAGAGCGCGGCGTCGAGGTGGTGAGGGTCAGGGAGCCGGGAGGAACCCGGCTGGGGGAGGCGGTCCGGGAAGTGCTGCTGCATGGAGGTGAGATGAGCGATTGGAGCGAGGCGCTCCTGTTCGCCGCCCAGCGAGCCGAGTTGATGGACCGGGTCGTACGCCCCTCGCTCTCGGATGGAAAGTGGGTGCTGTCGGATCGGTGCTATTACTCGTCCCTGGCGTATCAGGGGCATGCGCGCCGGCTGGGGGTCGGCCGGGTGTGGTCGGTGAACGGCCCGGCTCTGGGCGGGACCCTGCCCGACCTGGTGGTGTGGCTGGATATGGACGCCGAGGCGGCCCTCGCCCGCCAGCAGGGGAGAGATCGCATCGGGGCGGCCGATCCTGCGTGGCACCGGGAAGTGTGGAAGGGCTATCGGAGTCTGTGGACCTCCGATCCCGGCCGGATGCTGAGAGTTGACGCCTCGGCTCCCGCCGAAGGGATCGCCGAGCGTCTGGTGGCTGTCTTGGAGGATCGGGGATGGCTGAGGGACTGCTAGCGGCGCGCGAAGAGCCCCGGCCGATCATCGGGCATGGGCCTGTCTGGGAGAGGCTGGTCGCCGAGTCCGGCGCTCCGGCGGGCGCCTACCTGTTCGTGGGACCGCGGGGGGTCGGCAAGAGCCTGGTGGCCCGGCGCTTTGCCGAGCGGTTGGTCTGCGGGCGGGGCTGTGACCGTCCCGATGGGTGTCCCTCCTGTGAGAAGGCCCGGACGGGCGGGCATCCGGACATCGTGGTGGTGAGTCCCTCCGAGAGACAGCGTATCGGGGTGGATGACGCCCGGGGGGTGGTCCGGAGGGCGGCGCGGACTCCGGTGGAGTCGTCCCGCAAGGTCTTCATAATCGACCGGGAGATCACCGAGCCGGCGGCCAACGTGCTGCTGAAGACCCTGGAGGAACCCACCGGCTCCACGGTGTTCATACTGGTGTCGGCCTCCGCCGAGGATTTTCCCTCCACGGTGGCCAGCCGGTGCCGGATCATCCACTTCGGCAAGGTGGGGACCGCAGACATGGTGGATGCGTTGTTGAGGAGAGGGGTGGAACGCTCGGAGGCGGAGGTGCTGGCGGAGGTGGCGGGGGGCCGGCCGATGATGGCGCTGCAGCTCAGGGGAGAGGCTCCGGCCGCGAGGTTTCGCTCCGCCTGGAGGGAGAAGGCGGAGCAATTGGCCGAGCGCGACCACCTGGGGGCGGGCCAGGCCCTGGCCATGGTGGATGAGGTGTTGACTCACACCGAGCGGATGCTCGATAAGGTGCGGCCGTCCCGGTCGATGGCCGGCCGGGAAAGGGAACAAGCGAGACGGGAGACGCGCCGACAGCGCCGGTTGCTGTGGGTGTCGGGACTGGAGATCATGGCGGGGTGGTTCGTGGACGCCGCAGGTCGGGAACTGTCGGACTCCGGCGGAGGACCGGGAGAGACGATGCGGCGGCCGTCGGTCGACCCCGCCAGGGCGCTTCGCTCGGCGGATCTGATCCTGGAGGCGGGCGTGGAGCTTTCCCGGCTCAACCTCCGTCCCCGGGCCCGGTTGGCGGAGCTCTTCTGCAGGCTGGTCATGCAGTGAGCGGGACACGTTCCGGCAGGTCGCGGAGATTGACCGTTCCCAACCTGGTCTCTTTCCTCCGCATTCTTCTGGTCCCGCTGTTCTGGTGGGTCCTGCTGGAGGGCCGTCCCACCCCGGCCGCGCTGATCCTGGTGGTGATGGGAGTCACCGACTGGCTGGACGGATGGCTGGCCCGACGCCTGGACCAGGTGACCGACCTGGGGACCTTCCTGGACCCGGTCGGCGATTGGCTGATGATGGCGTCGGCTGTGCTGGGTGGGATGATCGAGAATCTGCTGCCCGTCTGGGTGGGGACGGTCATCCTTTCCAGGTCGGCGGTGGTGGGCTTCTGGTCGGGGTGGATGACCGCCCGGAGATGCGCGCTGGATGTCCGCATGAGCGGAAAGGTGGCCATCACCTTTCTCTACATTGCGATTCCCCTGTTCTACTTCTCCTCGGACCTCAGCGGTCCCTTCGGGGCCGCCCTCGATGCCATCGCCTGGGTGGCGGTGGTGGGGGGGATGGGCCTCTACTGGTGGTCGGGAGCCTTGTATGTCCGGGACGGACTGGCGGTGGTCAGGAAGAGTTAGCGGCGCTTAGGGAGGGTGGCACGGGGCCGGGAAGGAGGCGGAGAAGCGACAGGACCATGCCCGTTTCCTGATAAGGTATGTCCCCATGGAAGAAAACGGTATCGAGATCCCCGACCACCTCTTGTACACCAGCGAGCACGAGTGGGTTCTGGTCGGAAACGGCAAGGCCCGGCTGGGCATCACCGACTACGCACAGGACGCCTTGGGCGATGTGGTCTATGCGCAGTTGCCTCAGGTGGGCGACGAGGTTACCGAGGGAGAGATCATCGCCGAGTTGGAGTCGACCAAGTCGGTGGGAGAGATCTACGCGCCTTTCGACGGTGAGATTCTGGCGGTGAACGAGGAATTGGAAAGCCGACCGGAGTTGGTCAACCACGATCCCTACGGCGTGGGCTGGATCCTGGATATCTCCCAGGCCGGATCGCTGCCCTCAGCCCTCCTGGACGCAGCGGGTTACCGGGACCTGGTCACCTGAGACCGGTCCCTTAAGGCCGAACCGGCAGGTCGCCGGGGGGAGGGCAAGTTACAATGATTGGTGTGCATTTTCCGCTGCTGTCTGGGGAACAATCCTCCGGTTCCGGGGCGTCGTCCGGTCGGGGGAGTGATCCCACCGCCGTTTTCCGGCCGGTGGATCCCCACTCGGCGTTTCGCAGGGAGGAACTCGGCCGCCTGGAGGGGTTCGGGGGCTGGGGGCTGATGGTGGAGAAGGGGGCGCAGGCGGGCAGGACCTATCCTCTTTCGAAGGGAATCACCGAGGTGGGGCGCCATCTGCACAGCGGGATCCTCCTGGACGACATCACCGTGTCCCGCCGGCATTGCCGCTTGACCGCCGAGGCGGACCGATTGACGGTGGAGGATGAGGGCTCCACCAATGGAACCTACGTGAACGGCGCCAGGATGGAGGAAAGCCGGCTGCAGCCCGGGGACAGGCTGATGGTGGGACGCTTCCACCTGGTTGTAGTCCGGGGCAATGACTGAGCGCCAGGCCCTTTCCATCGGGGAGGTGATCAGGGTCCTCAAGAAGGACTTTCCCGAGGTCACCGTCTCCAAAGTACGGTTCCTGGAGACAAAGGGCTTGATCCTGCCGCGGCGAACCGAAGGGGGGTACCGGCGGTTCGACCGGGCCGACGTGGCCCGGCTCCGATACATCCTGCAGCAGCAGCGGGACCACTTCCTCCCGCTCAAGGTGATCAAGTCCAAGCTGGCCGCCTGGGAAAGGGGAGACGATCCCCATGACCCGGCGGGCTCGGACGGCTCCCTCTTGGAGGAGGCGGGCGAGCCGATTACCCGCGCCGACGTGTTGCGACGCAGCGGCCTGCGCTCCGATCAACTGGACGACCTGGTTGCCCATCGACTCATCTCCCCGCTGCCGGGGGATGAGGACATCTTTCCACCCGAGGCGGGTCCGGTGGCGTCGGAGGCCAAGCGCCTGATGGACCGGGGCCTGGGCGGTCGCCATCTGCGCTCCATCCGTCTGGCGGTAGACCGGGAGGTGGACCTGTTCCGGTCGGTGGCCGGCCCCCTGGTGAGGGTGCAGTGGCTGGGGGAGGGCGGCGACCACGTCCAGGACCTGCTGGTGGGATGCGCCGACGCATTGGTCGGCATCCATCGGGCCCTGCTCCAGGCCTCTCTCCGGGCGGAGTTGCGCCGCTGAAGACCGCCGCCCGCCTCGGGTTGAGGGTCGCTTTCGCGGCCACGCTCCTGGTGGGGGTGATGGGCGCCACCGCCACGGCCAGCCCCCTGTGGGTCGAGCCACCTCCGCTTCCCTGGACTCTGGTCCCCGATCCGCCCGATCTCTCCGCCGAGTCGTGGCTGCTGTTCGACGAACGCCACGGGGCGGTGCTGGCCGAGCACAACGCCGACCAGCGCAGGCCCATGGCTTCAACCACCAAGCTCATGACTGCCCTTCTGGCGGTGGAGGTGGGTGATCTCTCATCTCCGGTGCGGGTCAGCGAGGCTGCCGTGTCGGTGGGGGAAGCGGGAGTGGACCTGGTGGAGGGAGAGGTCTTCCTGCTGCGGACCCTGGTGAGGGCCCTTCTGATCCGCTCGGGCAACGACGCGGCCTACGCCGTTGCCGAGAACGTGGGTGGAAGCGCCCGGGAGTTCGTGGCGATCATGAACCAGCGGGCCTCCGAACTGGGCCTGCACGACACCTCGTACGCCAATCCCCACGGTCTGGATCATCCCGACCAGTATTCCACGGCCCGGGATCTCCTGGTCCTGACGCGGGCGGTCCTCTCGCACCCCGAGTTGGCGGAAGCGGTTGCCACCCGCCAGATCTCCCTTCGGGATTCGCCGGACGGCCAGGAGCGGGTCTTCACGAACACCAATCAACTGCTCTTCGACTACGAGGGGGCGATCGGGGTGAAGACCGGGTACACCGACGACGCCGGGAGGGTGCTGGTGGCGGGCGCCGAGAGGCAGGGCAGGAGGCTGCTGGCGGTGGTGATGAACACCGACGAGCATTTCAGCGAAGCCGGGACGCTGCTTGACTACGGGTTCGACTCCTTCGGGTCGGTCCCCGGGTTGGCCTTCGCCGATCTGCGGATCAGCCGTAGCCAGCTACTGGCCGAAGCCGCTACCCCCACCACGAGCGCCGACCTCACGGTGGAGGCCGCCGAGGCCCCGGAGGTGGAGGTGACGGTCACCCGCCGGCCGGTGGCGATCCGGGTCGGTGAGCCTCCGGGGGGGCTGGCCGATCTCCTGGGCTGGATGCTGGGGATGTTCTCCTCCGAAGACCCGTAGTAACGGCCTCAGCGCCCGCACCTCCTCAGGAGCAACCGGGTATCGGAGGTTATGGTGCGCCAGTTCAACTTGGACTCCCCGGCGACCCGGTCCCGGATCACCGTCTCGACTCCGGTTGCCCGGAGCCGTTTGGACATCAGGACCGCGATGAGGACCTTGAAGCCGTGGGGCGCCATCCCTTCCAGAGCTTCGGCCAGGACCGACCGGCGGGTCGCGAAGAAACCGGACTGGGGGAATGACAGTCCCCTGGTCCGGCGCGGCATCCGCAGGCGGGTCAGCAGTATCGAGGTCCGGGTGAGGGCCATGCGGTACCAACTCTTCCCCTGCTGCTGCAACTCTCCCACACACAGGTCATACCCACCCACCAGGGCCGCCACCATCTCTTCCACCACGGCCGGATCGTGCTGTCCGTCGGCGTCCATCACCACCACCAGTTCATTGCGGGCTGCATGCGCGGCGCTGCGGACCGCCTCGGCGAGGCCTCCCCCCTCGCACACTCGAACCCGGCGGTCTCCGACGGCCAGGGCTGTGCGCCCGGTCGGGCTGTTCTCCCCTCTCACCACCGAGTCCCCAGCCTGGTCGGCGGCGGCCACCACGACCTCGGCGTCTTGCGGAAGGAGCTCCAACAACTCGGCCAGGGTGGTCCCGATGACGTCCGTCTCGTTGTAGGCGGGCATCAGAACCGAGAAGGGGACCGCCGGCCCCGACTGCCCACCCCCGGTTTCCCTCTCCGACTCCATCATGGGACAGTAGTTTGGCGGCATGGCGATGAGATGCTAAACCGGTCGGGATGGCGATCGCCTGCAGTCTTGACGGGCCGTCTGATCCTCGGTCATAAAATGGGCGTCATGGATAGGGACCATGAGGGACGCTGACCGGCTGTTCGGCCCGGGCACCGTCTCGGAGGTGTTCACCTCCGAGGAGATAGCGGAGCGGGTGGCCGAACTGGGCAGGGCGCTTGCCGCCGAATACCGGGACCGCTCACCGGTGGTGGTGGGGATAATGAAGGGATCGGTGTGTTTTCTGGCGGACCTGGTCAGGCACATGGATCTCGAGATGGAGATCGAGTTTCTGGCGCTCAAACGCTACAGGGAGGGCGCCTATGTCGGCATCGCCATGGATCTCTTCACCGATATCGGTGGACGGGACGTGATTGTGGTCATTGACATGGTGGACACCGGTTTCACCCTCGACGCCATCCACCAGTTGTTGAGAGAGCGTGCCCCGGCTTCGATAACCACGGTTGCCCTTCTGGACCGGAAGGGACGTCGGCTGATGGAGGCGCCCCTGGAATACCGCGGCTTTGAGGTCGAATACGACTTCCTGGTGGGATACGGCTTGGACTGGGATGGCCGCTATCGGGGGCTGCCTTCGATTTGGGCGGTGCTCGACCGGTCGGCCCTCGAAAACGACCCCCACATTCTCGACCGCTACGTGTTTGCGGAGAGGTAGCCCTCCGGTGTCGAGAGGGCGCGACGGGTTTGGGGCCGCTCTTCGAGAAGGGTCGTCACTGCGTCGACCAGCAGCCGGTGCTCTACCCGGTGGATCCGCTCGGTAAGGATCTCGATCGACTCGTCGCTGTGTATCGGTATCTCTTCGGAGGTGATGACCGGCCCGTCATCCACGCCCTCGTCCACAACGTAGTGAACCATCACGCCCGCAGAGGTGACTTCCCCGGCTCGATAGGCCGCCCATGTGTCCTGAATTCCGTTAGCCCCGGGAAACATCCCGGGAAGCGCGGGATGGAGGTTGATCACCTGTTTCGGGAATCGATCGAGAAACGCCATTGACAACAGGTGCATCCAGCCGGCCAGCACCACCAGATCGGGTCGGCCGGCGGCTACGGCGTCGGCCAGGTCGGCGTCGTAGCGGTGACGGGCCGCCAAGGGATCAGGATCACCTTCGATGTACGGCCCGAGCAGGCGGCATTCCTCGGGGATTCCTGCACGGCGGGCCCGTTCCCGGGCGGGCGCCCCCCGGCGATTGACGATCACCTTGGTCACTTCGGCTTGGATCTGACCGGCCGCGACCGCGTCGATCAACGCTTGGAGGTTGGTGCCCGAGCCGGAGGCCAGGACGACGAGCCGTCCCGTCACCGCCACGACCCGGCGAACGCCACCCGGTCACGCCCGTGCTCGACGGGTATCACCTCCCCGATCTCCAGACAACCCGACTCGATGGCTCTCTCGCCGAGGAGCCTGTCGATGACCGCCGCCATGCCGATACCCATGTTCCATGTGCGGAAGGCCTCACCATCGTCGATCCCGCTCCAGTCCACGAGGGTGACGAAGGGCTCCGGTATCTCCCACGATCCGAGTTCGACGGTCACACCCAAGCCAGAGGGGAGCACCCTGGGAAGGTTCTCGACCAGGCCACCACCGGTTATGTGCGCCAAGGCCTTGAGCGCCACTCCCTGGGCTTGAAGCGAGCGAATGAACGGCAGATAGCTGCGGTGCGGAGCCAGCAGGCGATCGATCATGGCTTGCGGCAGTTCCCGGTCTTCGATCAGGCGACGGATCAGCGAATACCCGTTCGTGTGCGGCCCGCTGCTGGGTAGGCCGACCAGCAGGTCCCCCTCCCGCACCTGCTCGGAACGGGGGAGAAGGCCATCACGGTCGGCCGTCCCGACGATCGTTCCGACGACGTCCACCGCTCCGGCCGCATAGACGCCCGGCATTTCTGCTGTCTCGCCTCCCAGCAGGGCACAGCCCGCTTCCCGGCAGGCGTCGGCCATGCCCGCAACGATTGCGACCACCACTTCGGGTACCAGTTTCGATGTTGCGATGTAGTCGAGGAAAAACCTCGGCTCGGCGCCCACCACCAGGATGTCGTTGATGCAGTGGTTCACAACGTCGACGCCTACTCCGCGCCAGCGTTCGTACCGAGCCGCCAGTGCGACCTTCGTGCCGACGCCGTCAGTGGATGCCACCAGCACCTTCCCGGGTCCGAGCCCGTCGGCCGCGTAGAGACCGCCGAATCCTCCCCCGCCCTCCAGCACCTCATCGGTAGCGGTGGATGCCACCGCCGAGGCCAGGAGTTCCACTGTCCTGTTGCCGGCGTCTATATCGACTCCGGAGTCGCGATAGGTGATCATCCGATGTAGGGCTCCCGGAAGGGCGCCGATCGGTCCGCTTCGGGCGGGCGGCGGCGGCCGATGTCCCGCCGGTAATGCGCACCATCGAAGGAGATGGACTTCACACCCGCGTAGGCGCGCTCCGTAGCCTCCGCCAGGGTGCTCCCCAGGGCGGTGACGCCCAGCACCCTCCCACCGGCGGCAAGGGTCGCGCCGTCGATGCGCTCGGTCCCGGCATGGAACACCAGGCATCCTTCGAGTTTCGCCTCTTCGAGACCCGTAATCGGCATGGGCGGCGCGGAACCGGTCGGATAACCGGCAGAAGCCATCACCACGGTGGTGGATGCGGACCGCGACCAGTCGACCGCCACGCCGTCGAGCGAACCGCCGGCGCATCCGAGCATGACCTCGAAGAGATCGCTTTCCAACAGTGGCAGCACGGCCTGCGCCTCAGGATCGCCCAGGCGGCAGTTGATCTCCAGCACCTTGGGTCCGGCGTCGGTGATCATCAGTCCGAAGTAGATCACGCCTCGATAAGGCGTACCGGCTTCACCGAGTGCGTCAAGGGTCGGGCGGATGATGCGGTCGCTCACTTCGTCGATGAGCGCGCCGGTGGCCACCGGGGAGGGTACGAAGGCGCCCATTCCTCCCGTATTCGGTCCGCCGTCACCGTCGAGGAGCCGTTTGTGGTCCTGGGCCGACGGCATCACGACGAAGTCGGTTCCGTCGCTGAAGGCAAGCACCGACAGCTCGGTACCCCACAGCCGCTCCTCCACCACGACTTCACTGCCCGCCTCTCCGAACCGCCCATCGATCAGCATCGCCCGGATAGCGGCAGCCGCTTCCCCATGCGTCTCGGCAACCACCACTCCCTTACCGGCCGCCAGTCCGCCGGCCTTGATGACCGGGGCGGAAGGGAGTCGCTCGAGATAGGCGAGGGCGAGGTCCGGATCACGGAACGAGGCCGACGCGCCGGTCGGTATCGACAGGGCGTCCAAGAATGTCTTGCAGTAGGGTTTCGAAGCCTCAAGGCGAGCGCATGCGGCGGTGGGGCCGAAGGCAGGGATACCGACCGCGTCCAGGGCATCGGTGAGTCCCGCAGCCAGCGGAGCCTCGGGACCCACGGCTACCAGATCGACCGATTCATGGCGGGCAGCCGCCACCAGCCCGGCTATGTCATCGGCTCCGACGGCTATGTTCTTACATCGCCTCTCCGAAGCCGTGCCCGGGTTGCCGGGCGCCACGAGGATCCGGTCCACGTGGGGGGATTTGCCCAGGGACCAGGTGAGCGCGTGCTCGCGGCCCCCTCCACCGACGACAAGCACCGTGGCCACCTGCCTACTCTCCCCACACCGAAGCGAAGCGGTTCTTGAGGCCAAGTTGCAGCTGAACGAAACGCTCGGGCTCGAACGGGTACCTGCCGGTGAAACATGCGTTGCAGTAGCCGTCCTCGGAAGAGAGTGCCCTCATCAGGCCCTCGAGCGAGAGAAAGGCGAGTGAGTCTGCGCCGATCTCATCACGAATCTCGTCAACGGACAGGCGCGCGGCGACCAGATGCTCCGGGGAGTCTATGTCGATCCCCATGTAGCAGGGATGAGTGATCGGGGGACACGCAACGCGGACATGTACCTCGGCGGCCCCGGCATCGCGCAACATACCCACCAACTGTCCGGCGGTCGTCCCCCTTACGATCGAATCGTCGACCATCACGATCCGCCGGCCGGCAAGGTTGTCCCGGAGGGGATTGAACTTCATGGCCACCCCCGCGTCGCGCAGTTCCTGGGTCGGTTCGATGAAGGTCCGGCCCACGTAGCGGTTCTTGATCAGCCCCTCGGTGTAGGGCAGATCAGACTCCTGGGCGAATCCGACCGCGTGGGGCGTTCCCGAGTCGGGTACCGACAGGACCAGGTCCGCTTCGACCGGGGCTTCTCGCGCCAACTCCCGGCCGAGCCGTTGCCGGACGCTGTGCACCAGGTCGCCGTCGTGGACGGTGTCGGGCCGCGAGAAGTAGATGTGTTCGAAAGTGCAGAAGGCCTGCGGCGGCGGCGGCGCCCCCTGTTCGATGTGCAGCCCTGAATCGTCGATCCGGACGATCTCCCCCGGCTGCAGCTCCCTTATGAATTCGGCGCCGGTCGTTGAGAACGCACAGGTCTCCGACGCCAGTATGTAGCCGCCATTGATCTCTCCGATCACGAGGGGACGGAAGCCACGGGGGTCGCGGACTCCGTAGACAGCCTTGCGAGTGAGAATCGTGAGGGAGTAGGCTCCCTCGGCCCGTCTCATGAGCCCCCGGATCCTATCCAGCCAACTACCCGACGCCCCGGTGAGGACATGCACCATCAGTTCGGTGTCGGAGGAGGTCTGCAAGCCGATCCCCTGTTCCAGGAGCTCCCGGCGAAGCTGGGGAGCGTTCACGAGGTTGCCGTTGTGCGCGACGGCCAGCGGACCGTCGATGGTCTCGATCACCTGCGGCTGGGCATTGCGAAGGGTGGAACCGCCGGTGGTGCTGTAGCGGTTGTGGCCGATCGCCACAGAGCCCTTCAAAGTCGAGAGGACGTCCTCGTTGAAAACCGAACCGACCAGTCCCTCACCCTTGTGCACGTGGGTGAAGAGGCTGTCGTAACTGACGATCCCGGCGGCTTCCTGCCCCCGATGCTGCAGGGCGAAGAGCCCGAAGAACGCAATCCGGGCCGCTTCCCGGCCGGGTGCATAGACGCCGACCACCCCGCACTCCTCACGGGGGCTGTCGAGGTCCAACCCGCGGATCATGACTGCCGCCGGAGCCTGCGCCGCGCCGCCAGGGCGCGCTGCAAGGCCCGCTCGACTGTGGTGTCCGTGCAGGTGATGTGTCCCATCTTGCGACCGGGACGGACCTCTTCCTTGCCATATAGGTGAACATGCACGCCGGGGTCGGACATGGCCTCCGACCATGCAGGTTGGCAGCCGGAGAGATCGTTCCACAAGTCACCGAGAAGCTGCACCATCGCCGCCGGACGGCACGAGCCCTCACCCAGGGGCAGGCCGCATATCGCGCGGATGTGCTGGCCGAACTGGCTGGTGGAAGCCGCCTCGATGGTGCAATGGCCGCTGTTGTGGGGACGCGGAGCGATCTCGTTCACGATCAGGCTGTCTCCGATCACGAACATCTCCACGCACAGCATCCCGACCAGGTCGAGGTGGCGGACGATCGCGGTTGCGAGGTCCACGGCGGCTCCGGCCACCCGCGGCGGGACCGACATGGGAGGCGTAACGGTAGTGTCGAGGATCCGGTTGACGTGGACGTTCTCCATGACGCCGTGATGGGCCGTCTCGCCATTGATCCCCCGGGCCACGACAACCGAGATCTCCGCATCGAAGGGAACCACTTCCTCGACCAGCAGGCGCTCGCGGCCGAGTACCTCCACAACCCCGCACACCGCCGCCTCGTCAGCCGTCGCGAGTCGCACCTGGCCCCGGCCATCATATCCGAACCGCATGCGCTTGACGATGACCGGCAGACCGAGATCCGCTACGGCCCGATCCAACTCGGTTGCCGTGGCGACTTCCCGAAACGCCGCCACCGGCGCCCCGGCGGCTATCAGGGCGCGGCGCTCCCGACCCCGGTCCTGGGCGGCCGTTATGACCGATCGGGACGGCCGGACCGGTACACCCGACTGTGAGGCCAGTTCGGCAAGCAGCCGCACTTCGACATTCTCGAACTCCCACGTGATTACGTCGGAGAGATCCACGAACCGCTGCACGGCCAGATCGTCGTCGTAGGCGGCCGCCACCTCGACGTCCGCCACCCGGCCGCCCGGCGTGTCCTTGGCCCCTCCGGTCAGCACGGCCACGCGGTAGCCGAGCCGATGAGCCTCGAAGGACAGCATCCTACCCAGCTGCCCACCGCCCACGATGCCGACCGTGCCTCCGGGTCCTATCGGACGGTCCATCACGGTTCGAGCTCGATCTCGCTCACCGCCGCCGCCCGTGTTGCACGGTAGGCCTTGAGCCGCCCGGCCAGCCGGGAATCGTGACGGGCCAGCAACGCCACCGCGTACAGTCCGGCATTGGTGGCCCCCGCCTCGCCGATCGCCATGGTGCCGACCGGTACCCCTGCCGGCATCTGCACGATCGACAGGAGTGAATCCATACCACTCAGGGCCCGGCTCCTGATCGGAACACCTATGACCGGAACGATCGTGTGCCCGGCCACCATCCCCGGCAGGTGGGCGGCGCCGCCGGCCCCGGCGATGATCACCTCCAGGCCCCGATCGGAAGCAGAGAGGGCGTAGTCCGCCATAAGGTCGGGAGTGCGGTGGGCCGAGACGACCCTGGACTCGTATGGAACGCCGAAGTCTTCGAGCACCTCGGCGGCCTGTTGCATAGTGGGCCAGTCGGACTGGCTGCCCATGATGATCCCAACGAGCGGGCGTCCGGTCAAGCTCCTTCCCCTCCGCCCCCTGTCGGCGAGTTGCCGGATGAAGCAATCACTCTATGTACACAGACCAGTGCACCGGTCCTTTCCCGCTTCCAAAGCCGACGAGGAACTGGTCCACCCGCCGGAGTCTTGTGCACCATTATGCACGCTGGTACGAGCCAAGCGCGGTAACGACGCGAGGCGTCGCCGGGTAGGACGCCGGAACCAGGGGCCGGCCGGTGAGGGCCTCGAATACCTCCAGGTAAGCTCCGGCGGTCCTGACCGCCAACTCGGTTTCCAGCGGCGGCGGGTCACCCTCGCCCACAAAGCCCTGAGCGGCGAAGGCGATGCGGACGATCTCCTTGTCCAGATTCTCGGGCTGCCCACCGGCGGCGAGGCGCTCCTCCACGGTGGCCGTCCTCCAGAACCGGGACGAGTCGGGTGTGTGGACCTCGTCGATGATGACGACGCGTCCCCCTGGGTCGAGACCGAACTCGTACTTGGTGTCGACCAGCACCAATCCGGCTTCCGCAGCCATCCGTCCGCCCCGCTCGAACAGGGAGAGAGCGATGCTGCGCACCTCATCCCAGCATCGGGCCTCCACCAGGCCGGTCTCGACGATGTCCAGCTCGCTGATCGGAAGGTCGTGGGCGCCCATGGCGCCCTTGGTGGTGGGGGTGATGATCGGTCGGGGCAGCGGGTCGTTCTTCTTCATACCATCAGGAAAACTCATGCCGTAGACGTGGCGGGCCCCGGCTGCGTAGAGGGTCCACAGCGAGGTGCCGGTCGTTCCGGTCAGCCGGCTCCGGACCACTACCTCCACCGGCAGAGGCCGGCACTTGCGGGCGATCGTCACGTTGGGGTCCGGCGCCTCGACCATGTGGGTGGGAACCAGATCGGCGATCCGGTCGAACCACCAAGCCGACAACTGGTTGAGAACCTGGCCCCGGTACGGCACCGTTCCCAACACCCGGTCGAACGCCGACAGACGATCGGTGGCGATCAATGCCAACCGGTCACCCAGATCGACGACGTCCCGCACCTTGCCTCGCACGATGGGACCGATGTCGGCCAGGGCGGCAGCTTCGATTCCCGTGAAGGGTTGGGCCAGGGGGAGCGCGAAGTCGGGTCTCACCAACTCGACCTCGTCGGGCTGCTCAACGGGCGGCATCGACGAATGCCTTGAAGAGGGGTAGACCCCGCGCCCCGGGCGGCCCTCCGGGCCGTTGCCAGTCGACCACGTGGTCCTCGGGATGCGGCATGAGACCCACCACCGCCCCGGTGGCGTCGCAGAGACCGGCGATGTCACCCACCGAGCCGTTGGGATTGGCCGGGTACAGACCGCCCGCCAACCGGTCCCGACCGTCGCGGCCGTCCTCCGACAGGTAACGGAAGGCGATCCTTCTCTCGGATTCGAGGATGCCGATCACCTGGGCATCGCTCACCGCCACCCGGCCCTCGCCATGGGCCACAGGGCAGCGGATCTTCATACCAGACAGGGAGGCGAGCCAACCGGACCCGAACACCGGCTCGACCCGCAGCGTCACCCACCGGCATTCGAAGCGTCCGTTGGCATTGTCGGTGAGCGTCACCCCCCGTCGCCCCTCCGGTCCGCTCGTTTCCCCCAGCAGGCCGGACTTGAGAAGCGCTTGGAAACCGTTGCAGATCCCGAGCACGGGCCGCCCCGACCGGACCGCGTTGGCAAGTTCCTCGAACAACCAGGTGCGCAACTCAAGGGCGAGACGCACTCCGGCTCCGAGAGCGTCGCCGTACGAGAACCCCCCGGGCAGCACCAGGCCGGCGAAGTCGGAGATCGAGGCGGCTCCCGCACGGAAGTCGGTCATGGACACGATGCGGGGGTCGCCCCCGGCCAACTCCACAGCTACTGCGGCCTCGGCGTCGCGGTTGGTTCCCGGAGCGTGAAGGATGAGTATCGGCGGCGGGGTCACGACCCTGCCCCCCGTCCGGTGAAGGCCCGCACGGCTGCATCGAGATCGATCGAGACCGGCTCCCCGTTTACCGGTTGCGGTTCAGCCCTTCCGCCGACCGCGATCTCGATCGAGGAACTCCCGGTCACGACTCCGATGCGACGACCCAGCGGGCCGAGCCGGGCCGCAAGGTGATCGCGCCTTGCCGGAGGCGACTCCAACAGCAGTCGGCCGGCCGCCTCGTTGGTGAGGGCGGTGAGAACGCCTCCTGAACCCGCCATTGGGACGGTTGCCTCGACCCCCAGCCTTCCGCCGATGGCCATCTCGGCGATCGCCACCGCCACGCCCCCGTCGCTCACGTCGTGGGCGGCAGTCACGCTGCCGTCGGCGATCAGGCGATGAACCGCCACGTAGCGCTCCAGTGGCTTGCCCAAGGTCGGCGGCACCCGGCGGTCGCAGATCCCCAGCAGGTCGTCGACGAGAGATCCGCCGAGTCGGTCCGATGGGTCGCCGACCAGCCAGAGGTCGCTCCCGGCCCGGGTGAATGCACTGCTAACCGCCCGGTGCAGGTCGGGTACCAGCCCGAGGGCCGAGATCAGCAACGTACCGGGGATTGCCTTTCCCGCGAATTCGTTGAACAGGCTGTCCTTCCCGGAAATAAACGGCATGCGGTAGCGGCGCGCTCCCTCCAAGCATCCCTCCAGCGCCCTGACCAGCGATCCGAGCCGGTCGGGCTTGGTGGGGTCGCCCCAGCAGAAGTTGTCGAGCAGGGCGACCCGGGCCGGATCGGCCCCCACTGCCACCAGATTCCGGACCGCCTCGTCGATGGCATGGAGCGCCATCGACCAGGGATCGAGACGGCCGATACGAGGATTGATGCCCACCGACAGAGCAACGGCCGCATCATGGCGCCAGGTGCCCAGGGGTTTGAGCACCGCGCCGTCCCCCGGGCCATCACCCCGGACGCCGACGAACGGGCGGCCGATGGTGCCGCCCCGCACCTCGTGGTCGTAGGTGCGTACGATGGCCTCCTTCGAGGCTACGGTCGGATGGGACAGGAGGTCGAGGAGCACCCGGGCGGGATCGACCTCGGGCATCTCCACGGGCTCGGGTACCGGATCCGCCCAGCGCCCGACCATCTCCTTCTGCGGGACTCCGCGATGGAGGAACTCCATGGGAAGATCCACCACCGGCGTATCGCCATGTCCCACCACCAGACGCCCGGTTCCCGTGAACCGCCCGAGGTCGGTCATCTCCACTCCATGGTGCTCGCACAGTGCCCGCAGAGCCTCAACCCTGCTGCTCGGCACTGCCAGGACCATGCGCTCCTGGGCCTCGGAGAGCCAGATCTCCCACGGCTCCAGGCCGGCGTACTTCAAGGGCGCGCCCGCCAGGTCCACTTCTGCGCCGAGGTGCTCTCCCATCTCACCGACCGCCGAGGAGAACCCGCCGGCTCCGCAGTCGGTGATGGCGTGATAGAGGCGCAGGTCCCGAGCCTGCTCGACCACCTCGATGCAACCCTTCTGGGTGATCGGGTCGCCGATCTGCACGGCAGTTCCCGCCTGCTCGGCGGTGGCTTCGTCCATCCCTGCCGAGGAGAAGGTGGCGCCATGGATGCCGTCCCGGCCGGTTCGGCCTCCGATGGCGATGATCCGATCGCCGGCCCGCGGCTCGGTGGGATGCGATCCCGAGGGCAGCAAGCCCAGGGCCCCGCAGTAGACGAGCGGGTTCGCGACGTATCCCTCGTCATAGACCACCGCGCCGTTGACCGTGGGAAGGCCCAGCTTGTTGCCGTAGTCACCTATACCGGCCACCACGCCGTCGCGCACCCGACGGGGATGGAGTACACCCGGGGGCAGTTCACGGTCGGCAGGGTCGGGCGGGCCGAAACACAGGACGTTCGTGCAGGCGATCGGGCGCGCCGACACCCCCATGACGTCCCGAACCACTCCACCGATACCCGTATTGGCGCCGCCGAAGGGTTCGAGGGCCGATGGATGATTGTGGGTCTCGACTTTGAAGGCGAGATCGAACTCACTGTCGAAGGCTACGATGCCGGCGTTGTCATCGAAGGCGGAACGTAGCCAGGGTGGAGCAATTTCCTCCGTGACCCTTCTGAGTGCGGCCAGCAGGCCCTCGTGGGAGGAGACCGCGACCGAGCCGTCCGACTTCGTGTGTTCCAGCCGGATACGAGCCCGGAACGTTTTGTGCATGCAATGTTCGGACCAGGTCTGGGCCAGGGTCTCGAGTTCGGCGTCGGTCGGATCCCTTCCCTCGCGCTCGAAGTGATCCTGAATGGCTCTCATCTCCTCAAGGTCAAGGGAGAGTAGGCCTTCTCTGCTGAGCCGCACGAGATCGGCGTCCGCCAGACCGGCCAGCTTCACGGTATTGACCTGCGCCTCCCCCGAAGCCGGCGAGTCGAAACAGGGCTGGACCGTGCCAAGCGAGTGCAACTCGACAATCTCGTTGGCCAGGAGCTGGCGGCTTATGGCGGATACGGCTTCGTCGTCAAGATCGCCTATCAGCTCGTAACAGCGGGCGGTGGAGGCCCGCACCGGGGGTAGGCCCAGGGCGGCCGCTGCTCGTTCCAGTTCCCTGGCCTCCACATCCGTCACGCCCGGACGCGGTGCAACCTCCACCACCGGATGGGAAGTGGGCGTGGGAGAACCCACGATCATCTTGTCCACGACCGGGTCGACCAGGACCTCTCGACTCAGCCGATCGATATCCTCGGTAGACAGATCGCCCTGCAGGTAATAGACCCTGCTTACCCGACAGGCGACCAGGCCCACCACCCCCAGAAGACGAACGAGGTGGACGATCTGGTCCGCTCTCGGGTCGTCGACAGCGGTCACCTCGATGCGGGTGGTCACGCACACTGAACTTAGCCGGGCCAACGGCAGATGGGGTGTATTCCCGCCGGCCTCCCCCCGCTGCGCTCTGGCGGCTGCGCGGTGATCGCAGCCGGGTAAAGCGCGGAGAGCCTCGAGATGGACAGCCGTTATCGGGAACCGCCTTTGATCAGGGCGGTGCTCGATCGGTCGGCGCTCGAAACCGATCCCCACATTCTCGACCGTCAGGTGTTCGCGGAGAGGTAGTATCGGCTGGCGATGTCGGAAAACATTCCCATGGCCATCGACGGTGTCCAGGTCGGATTCTCCTCCGCCACTCCGGTCGTTTTGCTGAAGGAGGCCGATGGGGAGCGGTACCTTCCCATCTGGATCGGGGCGGTCGAGGCCACCGCGATCGTGGCGGCGTTGGAGGAGATGGTGCCGCCCCGTCCCCTCACCCACGACCTGTTGCGGATGGCGGTGGAATCCCTGGGAGCGGAGGTGGACAGAGCGGTCGTCACCGAGGTGCGAGACAACGTGTTCTACGCCGAGTTGGTGCTGACGACCGGCGGGGGAGAGGTGACGGTCTCCTGTCGCCCCTCGGACGCCATCGCCCTGGCGGTGAGAACCGAGGCGCCGGTGTTCGCACACCACGAAGTGCTGGACGAAGCCGGGGTGATGATCAAAGCGGCCGAGGAGTCCGAGGAACAGATCGAGGAATTCCGGCGTTTCCTGGAAGCCGTCAGCCCGGAGGACTTCTCGTCCGGCGAGCCTTCCGCGGGTCCGGACGATCCCGACCCGGACCCTGCTTCCCCCTGAGGGGTTCCATCCGGGTGGGGAGATGGTTGGAAATGGGGGGCGGACCCGTTATGGTTGATGCCCTGGAAAAATCACCGATGTAATCACAGAGGAGTAAGGCGGTGAACCAAGCCGAGAGGGGCTATCGCGCTCCCCAGGTCTGCCGGATGGTGGGCATCACCTACCGGCAGTTGGACTATTGGGCCCGCACCGGGTTCATGGTGCCCTCCCTGCAGCAGGCCAGAGGGTCGGGCAGCCAACGCCTCTATTCCTTTGCGGACCTGGTGCAGCTGAAGGTGATCAAGAAGCTCCTGGACGCCGGAATGGACCTCAGGCGGATCAGGGCGGCCTTCGGGGCGTTGTCCAATCAGAAGAGTTCCTGGAACTGGGAGGACGGTGGGGTGACCCTGGCGTCCGACGGCGCCTCGATCTACGCATTGAGGAGTCCCGAAGAAGTGATCGACCTTCTTCAGAAGGGCCAGGGGGTGTTCGGGGTGGCCCTGGGTCCGTTGGTCGAAGAGATTGCCGGAGAGGTCCACCAACTGGCCAGGACCTCGGAGGTCGAGGAGGGGTACCGGGCTTCCCCGTCGCAGTCGGAGGTCGTGTAGGCGTCCGGACCGGCCGGTCGACTCCCGGAAAGCCGGGCGACCTTAGACTACGGATTCGATCGCCGCTCCCCTGAGGACCATGCCCCAGTCTCCGATTCATCACTATCACCAGGAACTCGGCGCCCGCTTCGTGGACTTCGGGGGTTGGGAGATGCCCCTGTCGTACGGGTCCGCCCTCACCGAGCACCGGGCCGTGCGGGAGGGGACGGGATGGTTCGACGTATCTCACCTGGGACGCTTCGGATGGAGCGGAGAGGGATCGGCGTCTGCCCTGTCGAAGCTGCTGTGTAACGACCATGAGCGGATCGGAGCCGGGCGGGCCCAGTACACGATGATCCTCAACGCCCGCGGCGGGGTTATCGACGACCTGATCATCTGGAAGCCCACCGCCGAGGGAGTGACGGTCATGCCCAACGGGGTGAACCATCTGCGGGTGATGGAGGCGTTCAGGACGGCCGAACCCCGCGCCGAGTTGGTTGACCTGCGTCCGCTCACCGTCAGCCTCGCCGTGCAGGGTCCCGAGGCTCCCGCCCGGGTGGAGGCTTTGCTGGGAACCGTCCCCGGTCCCTTCAGGGTGACGAGAGCCGGCTACCGCGGCGAGGAGGTCTGGATGGCGGGGACCGGCTACACGGGAGAGCGGGGAGTGGAACTGATCACCGATCCGGAGACCGGGGAGGCGCTGGCCCGGGACCTGACCGCCGGTGGCGCCACGCCCTGCGGGTTGGCCTCCCGCGACCTGCTGCGGCTGGAGGCGGGCCTGATGCTGTGGGGTCACGACCTGAACGACGACATCACTCCGTTGGAGGCGGGCCTGGACTGGACGGTGCGGTTCAACCGTGACTTCGTGGGCAGGGATGCCCTGGAGCGTTCCAGGAAGGAGGGTCTTCGGAAGCGACTGGTTTCCTTCCGTATGGCTGATCGCCGCATCCCCCGGGAGGGGTATGCGCTCAGAGCGGGGGAGGCCGCCGGCGCGGTGACCAGCGGCAACTTCAGCCCCATGCTGGGAGTGGGCATCGGGATGGGGTATGTGTCGACGCCCTTCGACGCCTCCTCGTTAGAGGTTGAGATCCGCGGCCGCTGGGTCCCGACCGAGGTCGTGGAGGGGCCTTTCTACCGCCGGGGCTGAGTCGTGGCCCCGACCGAAGCCTGGGTCTCCGGCGGGGTCCCATCCGAGGTCCTGGCGCGATATTCGTCAACCTGGCAAGCGCCGGTGTCCCTCCTCCCCCTGGTGGGAGGGACGACCGTGTGGGGGGAGGAGCCCACCGACGGGGTGAGGGTGGTGGTGGCCTGTCCCAACCGTTTGGGCGTCCATGAGCCTCTGCCCCCCGGAGAGGGGTGGGCGGAGATCTGGTGGTGGTCGGACCCGCTGTGCGCCGATCGCTCGCGCTACCGGGACGCCCCCCGGGTACGCCGGGTGACCGCCCCGGTCCCTCTCCCGGAGGGACGCCCGGTGACCGAGGCATCGGAGCGCTGCCGGCGGGCGGCCGATTACCTGGTTCGCAGGATCCGCCAACTCCGGGGTGTTCACATACCGTCTCTCCCCCTCGGCAGGCGCCTTCCCGTGCTGATGCCCACCGAGCCGGCCCCACTGCTGGAGGGGGTGGCCGAAGAGCTCTCGGTTCCCGAGCGGCCGGTGGACGGATGGCCCGGGCTGATGCTGTGCGAGGTCGGCTGGTGGCAGACCCGGTCACGGCTGGATGCGTTGGTGGGGGCGGTGGAGTGTGTGGCCCGGGGGGAGAGACCTCCTCTCCTGGGCCGCAGCGATAGGGTGTGGCCGGCCGGAGGGCTGTGAGGCTATCCGCTCCAGGGGGACAGGCGAGCCCCCTCGGCCCGGTAGGCGGGGACGATCCGCCGCTCCCACAACTCGGCCTTGAGCCGCTCGTCGCAGAAGGCCGCCTCGAGGGCTTGACGGGTGACCCGGGCCAGGTCATCCACCCCGAACCCCTGGTGGTCGACCGCCAGCCCGAACTCGTTGGTGGGCGAGGTGCTGCTCATCAGCCGGTTGTCGGTGTTGAGAGTCACCGTCAGGCCGGCCCGGTGCAGCATCCCCACCGGGTGGCGCTCCGGCGCCCACCCCTTGGTGTCCAGGTTGGACTTGATGCAGACCTCGAGCGGCACCCGGCGCTCCAACACCTCGGTGGCCACCGGTCCCATCTCCGCTATCTCGCCGCCCGCCACACGGCAGTCCTCCATCACCTCCACGCCGTGGCCGATCCGCTCCGCACCGCAGATCAGGGCGTCGCGGATGCTGGGAACCCCGGCCGCTTCCCCGGCATGGAGCGTCACCCTCACCCCTGCGTCCAGCGCCGCTTCGATGGCCGGCAGGTGCTCCACGGCGGGATATCCCGCCTCGGGTCCGGCAAGGTCGAACCCCACCACGCCCAGGGGGGAGGTGCGGGCGGCCAGGCGAGCCGTCTCGAGAGAGGTGGAGGTTTGGCGGAGGGAGCACAGGATCAGGGACCAGCCCATACCCGTGGCGGCGGCGCCTTCGGAGAGGCCTTCGGCCACTGCCTCCACGACCTGGGTGGGGCTCATGCCCCCGCCGGTGTGGAGATGGGGTGCGAAGCGGATCTCGGCGTACACCACTGAGTGGGAAGACAGGTCCTCCACCGCCTCGGAGGCCACCCGTCTGAGCGCTCCGGCCGTCTGTGTGACCCCCACCGTGTGGGAGAAGGCTTGCAGGTACCGCTCCAGGCTGTGGGCGCCGGACTGGTGAAACCAGTCGCCCAGCAGGTCGGGCCTGTCCACCGGGAGCCGGTGTCCGGCCTGTTCGGCCAGGCGGTGGAGCGTGCGGGGGCGAAGGCTGCCGTCGAGGTGCTCATGCAGGATGACTTTGGGTAGGTGGCGCATCGTGGCTTTTATCGGGAGGCGGTTCGCGCCAACATTAGGGAGGTGGATTATCTGGCCGGACAGCTACTGGTTGCCTCGCCCCGGCTGGTGGACCCCAACTTCGTCCGCACGGTGGTGGTGCTGTTGAACCACGATGAGCAGGGCGCCATGGGAGTGGTGATAAACCGTCCCAGCGAGATCCCGGTCGCCGATCACCTTCCCGAGTGGGCGGACAGTCTGGCGCCTCCGGAGGTGGTTTTCCGCGGCGGTCCGGTGGAGCAGTCGGTCGCCATCGGGCTCCGGGAGGGTTTCGACGCCGGAGCCAACTCCACCCCCATTCGGGGACTGGGCATGGTCGACTTCGGTGAGGAGCGAGAAGACGTGACGGAGGGCCGGGTGCGGGTCTTCGCCGGCTACGCCGGATGGGGGCCCGGCCAACTCGAGGAGGAGATCGAGGAGGAGTCCTGGATCACCGTGCCCGCCTTTGCCAGGGATGTCTTCTCCCCGTTTCCCGACGACCTGTGGGCCGAGGTCCTGAGCCGCCAGGGCGGCCAGATCGCCCTCCTGGCCTCCATGCCCCTCGACCCCGAACTCAACTGAGCCAGGCGCAAAAACGCCGTCCGCCGGTTTTTAATTCTTGGGTTTACCCTCCCGACCCGCCGCCGCCGTTCCGGTCGAAATTTTCCGGATGGGCGCAGGCCCTTCCGGAACCGAGGATCTGGTCGTCGGCTAGTTTGCTCCCTGTCCGGGGATGGCGAGTGGACATCTCCGGAAACGGGAGACTTGATGATGATCGAATATGGCCCGGGCCATTCGTGATGTTTGTTGCTGACAGTGTGGTCGGGCGGTGAGACACTTTGCCAGGGGGTGGTCCCCGGGTTTTCCGCAACCGAGAGAATATTTTCCCACCCTGGGGATGGGAGACGGTCCCCGAGACGGCGGGGCTGCCCACAAGGCCCTCCCGAGGAAGTGGGCACGTCTATGCTGGGCCGGGTGGTGACCACCACCGTACCCCGGTTGCGCAAGTCCATCGCCGCCCGTCCCCCGGGGTTGAAGGCGGAGCGGGAGATGTGGGAGGCAGGCCGGGAGGTGGTGGCCGGGATGGACGAGGTGGGCAGGGGAGCGTGGGCGGGGCCGATCACGGTGGGAGCGGTGGTGGCGCCCCGGGATCGTCGCGTCTACAAGGTCCGGGACTCCAAGCTCCTCAAGCCGTCGGAAAGGGAGGCTCTCTTCGACAGGATCGCCGGTTGGTGCCTGGCCTGGGCGGTGGGGCACGCCAGCGCCGCGGAGTGCGACCGGCTGGGGATGTCCGACGCCCAGCGGTTGGCGGCTCGTCGAGCCCTGGCCGGGCTGGGCATGCCGGTGGACGGGGTGCTGGTGGACGGGCGGTGGGACTTCGTGGGCCATCGGAGCACCCGCCGGATAGTGGGAGGTGATCGGACGTCCCTCTCGATCGCCGCCGCTTCGGTCCTGGCCAAGGTGACCCGCGACCGGATGATGATCGCCGAATCACCCCGCTTTCCCGCGTACAACTTCGAGGACAACAAGGGTTACCCATGTCCGGTGCACCGGGCCGCTCTGCACGCGGTTGGCCCGAGCGCCATCCATCGCCGGTCCTGGGTGTTCATGGAGGGCCTGGTCTGGACCGGCGTTCCCCGGTACCGCCGTCCGGATTCCCAGGGCGTCCTCCCGTTCGAGAACTCGCCGTCCCGGGCCCACCTGTTTCCGCCTCCCGCCAGCACCCGTCCCTCCGAATAAACGTTGGCGAGCGGACCTCGCAGACCTAGAATGTCCTAGCACAACGTGGCTACCAGGACGCCCACCCGTCGGAGGCAAAGCGGGCGGAGGCGGGTGTCCTCCAAGAAGACCAAGAAGCCGGCCAAAGGGAAGTCAGCGCCCAGGAGGCCGGTGAGCCCCCCTCAACCCAAGCTACCCCTGCGGAGCCGGCTGTGGTCCGCCGTCTCTTCGCGGCTGGGCCAGGTGGGTTCCGAGGCGTGGGGAGTGACCCTCGTGCTGTTTTCGGTGATCCTCACCCTGTTCCTGGTGGGCGCCGGAGGACCGGCCGGCGAAGCGGTCAAGATTACGTTCACGTACCTGTTCGGTCAGTGGTCGGCCTTGACTCCGCTCGCCCTCCTGGGAATGGGCCTGGTTCTGGTATTGGGAAAGCCGGCCCTGAGCAAGCGGCGGCTCTTCTTCGCGGTGATGGTGTTCTTCCTTTCAACCCTGGGACTGTTCCATCTCCTGACCGGCGCTCCGTCCCTGGCCAGCGGGGCCGAGGTCATCCGAGAACGCGGGGGAGCGGTGGGCGCGCTGGTCGCCTTCCCCCTCGACCGCACGATCGGGTACGCCTCTACCTTCGTGATCCTGGTGGGGGGAGTGACCATGAGCGTGCTGATGGTCAGCAGGACGCCCCTCCGGGAGTTCTTCGTGGCTGTGGGGGAGTTGATGATGTGGGCGCCCCGGGTGATTCGTCGCCGCCGGGCGCTGTCCCGCATCACCAGGGCGGTGGCCGCCTCGGCGCCGAATCCGCCATCGACCCCAGCAAGGGCGCCGAACAGGGCCGCCGGGAGGCGGCGTGGGTGGAGGAGGAAGGCCCTCGGGTCGGGCCCGTGGCCGATCGCTCCGGTGTTGGAGGTTCCGGACGCCGACGACGATCCGACGGATCTGGAGGCGGAGGTCCTGGCGGCGTTGGAAGATGAACCGGAGACCGAGACGGCGGATTCGGGTCCTGCTCGCCTGCAGGTGGTGGAGGACCCGGCTCCGGTCGGTCCGGACCTGTCCGGGCAGAACGGGAGGGTGAGCGAGGCGGGAGACGCGCCGGCCGGTCCGGGCACACCCGAGAGCACTGCCCCGGACGGCGGGGCCGCGCCGTCGGCCGAGTACCGGCTTCCCCCGCTCGATCTGTTGAGAAAGGGAGAGAAGGCGGCGGGCAACTCCGAAGGCCTGAAGGCCACGGCCGCCGCCCTGCGCAAGGCGCTTTCCGACCACGGGGTGGATGCCCGGATAACGGGGGTGGTCTCGGGCCCCTCGGTCACTCGTTTCGAGATAGAACTGGCGGCCGGAGTGAAGGTGCAGAAACTGTCGGCACTCTCCAACGACATCGCCTATGCCCTGGCCACCCCGGATGTAAGGCTGCTGGTCCCCATCCCGGGCCGCTCCGCGATCGGGGTGGAGGTGCCCAACGTGCAGCGACGCATCGTGAGGCTGGGTGACATCCTGTCCAGCCCCGAGGCCCAGGCGGAACAGCGTCCGCTGGTGGTGGGGCTGGGGATGGACATCAGCGGCAAGCCCTGTTTCCTCGACCTGGCCGAACTGCCCCACGTCCTGATCGCCGGGGCCACCGGAGCAGGCAAGTCGTCGTGCATCAACTCCATGATCACCTCCCTGCTGACCAGGACCCGTCCCGAGGACCTGAACCTGATTCTGGTCGATCCCAAGCGGGTGGAGTTGCGCCAGTACGAAGGCGTTCCCCATCTGCTCACCCGGGTGATAACCGATCCGAAGAAGGCCGCTGAGGGGCTCAAATGGGTGGTGGCCGAGATGGACCGCCGTTACGACCTGCTGGCCGAGGCGGAGGTGCGGGACATCTCCGGCTACGCCGCGAAGTGGAGGATGGGAGGGCTGGCGCCCGAGAAGTTCGATCTCTTCCCCTACCTGGTGGTGGTGGTGGATGAACTCAACGACCTGATGATGGTCGCCGGACGGGAGGTTGAGATGGCGATCGTGCGCATCGCCCAGATGGCCCGTGCGGTCGGCATCCACCTGGTGCTGGCCACCCAGCGCCCGTCGGTGAACGTGATCACGGGGGTGATCAAGGCCAATGTCCCCTCCCGGCTGGCGTTCAGTGTGGCCTCCCAGACCGACAGCCGGGTGATCATAGACTCGGTCGGCGCCGAGAAGCTGGTGGGGCAGGGCGACATGCTGGTTGTGACCGCCCGCCAACCCCGACCCCAGCGGATTCAGGGAGCCTGGGTTGACGAGGCCGAGATTGCCCGGGTGGTCTCCTGGGTGACCCGCCAGGGCCGGCCCGACGGGTCGGTGGACGAAGTGTTGGAAATGGCCATCTCCGAAAAGGCGGCCGGGATGCCCCAGGAGGACGACGAGGACGAGGAACTCCTGAGACAGGCAATGGAGCTGGTGGTCCGGTCCCAGCTTGGCTCCACGTCCATGCTGCAGAGAAAGCTGCGGGTCGGGTTCGCCCGGGCCGGCCGCCTGATGGACATCCTCGAGCGCCGCGGGGTGGTGGGGCCCTCCCTCGGGTCCAAGGCTCGGGAGGTGCTGATCGGTCCCGATGAGTTGGGAGTTCGCTGACCGACGGCACGCCCGCCCGTCTTCAAGTTTTGGTCCCGTTGACGGAGCCGTCGGGGAAGGGGTGGTAGGCTGGCGGGCAAACCGGCCACCCGCGGCAGTGGAGTTGTCCGGCTAACCTTCGCCGGGCGAAAGGAGCGAAAGGTTGAGAGTCCCTCCCGCCTTGGCGGCCGTCGCCAAGGCAACCGACTGGACGGCGCAGACCTACCTCAGGATCGCCGACGGCCTGACCGATGCGGCGGGTTGGATCGCCCGGGTGCTGGTGCTGATCCTCATCCCAATCGGCTTCCTGAACGTCTTCCTTCGCTACGTGGGCCAGTACGTGGAGGCGCAACTGGTCAACAACACCTGGATCGAGGCGCAGTGGTACCTGTACGGGGTGATATTCCTTCTGATGTTTCCCTACCTTCTCCGCTACGACGGGAACGTGCGGGTCGACTTCTGGTACGCCGAGCGCAGCGATCGGGTCAAGGCCACGATCGATCTGATCGGACATCTGGTCGGGCTGGTGCCGTTCACCCTGCTCGCCATCTGGGCTTCCTGGAAGCCGGTTCGGGAGGCGTGGGTGCACTGGGAGGTGTCGCCTGATCCCGGAGGTCTCCCCCGGGCGCCGATCAAGGCGATGATCCTGGTGGCGTTCCTACTCCTCGGGCTCCAGGCGCTGGCCTCCCTGATACGGTTGGCCGCTTATTTCACAGGGCGGGACGAGGCACTGTTCATAGAACGCGAAGCTCCGATGAGAATCGAGTGATGCGAGCCGGCCGCAGAGCAACCGAGAGGATCCGCTGATGAGTGTCGAGTGGCTCGCCATGGTCATGTTCGGGATCTTTCTGGTCCTGCTGCTGGCGGGCTATCCGGTGGCGTTCTCGTTCGCGGGCACCGCCATCGTGTTCGGGGCCATCGGCATCCTCCTGGGGGAGTTCGACTTCAACCGGCTGATCATCCTGTTCAGCCGATGGTTCAAGGCGGTGGACAACTTCACCCTGCTGGCGGTTCCCTTCTTCGTCTTCATGGGGGCGATACTGGAGAAGTCCGGATTGGCGGAGCGGATGCTGACCACCATCGGCATGGCGCTCGGGCGCCTGAAGGGGGGATTGGGCTTGACGGTGGTCCTGGTCGGGGCCATGCTGGCGGCGGCCACCGGCGTGGTTGCGGCCACCGTGATCGTGATGGGACTCCTATCCCTTCCCACCATGGTGCGCTACGGCTACGACCACCGCCTCGCCACCGGGTTGATCACCGCTTCGGGGACCCTGGCCCAGCTCCTGCCGCCCTCGCTGGTGCTGATCCTCCTGGCCCAGGTGGTGGGAGTGTCGGTGGGGGACCTGTTCCTGGGCGCCATGGTTCCGGGTTTCATGCTGGCGGCCATATACGGCCTCTACGTCATCTACCGCGCCTACAAGGACCCGGACGCGGCGCCTGCCCTTCCCGACGAGGCCCGGACCATCCGGGGCCTGCGCCTCGCACGGGAACTGCTGATCGCGGTCGTGCCGGTGATACTGTTGATCCTGGCGGTGCTGGGCTCGATCTTCACCGGCATCGCCACCCCCACCGAGGCGGGAGCGGTGGGCGCCACCGCCGCGGTTGCCCTGGCGGTCGCCAACCGCAACCTGAACCGCTCCGTCCTCACCGGAGCGGCCCGCTCCACGGCCAACATCACTGGCCTGGTCCTGATGATCCTGTTCTGCTCGACTTTCTTCCAACTGGTCTTCGATCAACTCGGCGGCCAACGCCTCGCCCAGGAGATCCTCACCGGTCTTCCCGGGGGTTTCTGGGGGTTCATCATCATCGCCAACATCGCCGTGTTCCTATTGGGGATCAACCTGGAGTTCATCGAGATCACCTTCATAGTGATGCCCATCTTCGTCCCGGCGGTGAGGGTGCTGTTCGAAACGGGCGTCACTCCCTTCGACACCCTTCCGGCCCTGATGATCTGGTTCACTGTGATGATGGCGATCAACCTCAACATGGCCTTCATCTCCCCTCCGGTGGGTTTCTCGCTCTTCTACCTGCAGAGCGTGGCGCCTCCCGAAGTGAGGACAATCGACATCCACCGGGGCGCCCTGCCTTTCATGGTCCTCCAGGGCGTGTCGCTGGTGCTGGTGATGATCTTCCCCCAGACCGTCATCTGGTTGCCGAACGCCATCGGCTGAGGCCTGTTCTTCTAGTCCGAGCTGTCTTTGAGATGTAGCGACGGCGGAAAGTCGGCGAAGGGCGGGTGGTCCGGACCGGCGGTCGTCTATTGGTCCTGTCAACGACGGGAAAGTCGCGAAATTCTCGTTCCCCATTTTGGGTGCCCTCCCCCGCCACCACCTTGCCGTGGGTCGAACGCGTCTGGTCAGCCGGTTATAGGGTTTCCTGAGCGAAGGACCCTTGATCCTTCGACGGGGTCCCTTGACGTCTGAGGGATCCGTCTTGATGTTTAGCTTCTGCCAATTTGCCCTCCCGGTTGTACGTTAGTCAACCCCTTCGCGCCGGTTTTTTTCACAACTTGCAACGAGAATTGCGCCCATGGCGGTTCGGTAGCGGGGAAGGACGCTTTTCGGGCAGTTGGGTGGAGAGCGTGTTTCATTTTCGTTGTTTGATGGGCCGGCGGCGTAGGTTGTTGCCCTTTCGGAGTGCATGACGCAGGTGTTTGGGCGGTGGTTTGAGGTAGTACCGGCCTGATGGTTTCTTGCGTACTTGCCATCGGTCGTCATGCACTTTGTGGTGGCAGCGGGAGCATAGGAGGACCATGTCGTCGATGTCGGTGTTGCCTTGCACCGCCCACGGGATA
>JAPPFC010000015.1 GCA_028824015.1 bacterium | reverse complement strand
CCCTAATGTTGTGTAATGTTTATTGTTTTTGGTGTCTCTGCCCTGTGGGGGGGGGTATACTACGGTTGTTTGTGGCCCGGTGGTCCCCGACGAGCACCCTGTCTCTTACTCGGAGCGGAGTTGTGCGACCAGCTCGGGATCGAGAGACTTCATGGTCTCCACCTGAGCGGCCATCACGTTCTTGGCGGATTCGGCGCCACGGGGAATGATGGGCCGTCCGGCCTCTTCCGACCAGGCGGCGAAATCATCCGACATCATGGCGGTGATCAGGGTCCGCTTCCAGTATTCGGCTGCTTCGTCGTCGAGGCCGGGTGGCATGACCACGGCCCGCAGTTCGGTGACCGAACCGGCGGCCTCGGGATAGCCGACATCGGCGATGCTCGGGACATCGGCCAGCCAGGTCAGAGCGGCGGGACGCTGGTCCTCGGTGCCCAGGAACAGCAACGCCCGCAAATCACCGGAGTCCATGAAACCCACCAGGTCGGTGGTCCCATAGACGATGTAATCAACATCGCCCCGGATCAGAGCAGTCGCCGCTTCCTCGGAGCCCTCGGCGCCGAAGTTGATCGAAGCGTCAAGCCCCAACGCACCGGTGGCCACCACATTGGCGATCGAAGACGACGAGCCCCGCTCCACAGTCAAAGACTGCAGGTTGGAAGCACCCATCAGATCATCGATCGACTGGTAAGGGCCGTCAGCGGCCACGTACAGCACGTAGGCGTTCTCCTCGATGGAGCCCAATACCGTGAACTCACCGGTTGACCAGGGAGAGATCTCGGGGTTGATCAACTCCTGGGCGATGGCGGCCGGCATGGGCAGGATACCCATCGTGTGACCGTCGGGGTCGCCGTTGAACATGGCGGCGACGCCCTGCTGAATGGGCGTGACGTTCTCCACCACCACCGTTACGCCGTCGGGGAGAAAACCACCCTCGGACAGCACCTGAGCCAAACCCCGACTGTAGGTGTCAAAACCACCACCCGGGTTATAAGGCACGATCCACGTCACATCACCACTCGGCTCCCAACCCGGCGCCGCCGCGGCGCCTTCGGAGCGGAGTTGTGCGACCAGGTCGGGGTCGAGCGCTCTCATCGTGTCGACCTGGGCGGCCATCACCGAGCGAGCGGACTCTGCATTGCGGGGGATGATGGGCCGTCCGGCCTCTTCCGACCAGGCGGCGAAATCATCCGACATCATGGCGGTGATCAGGGTCCGCTTCCAGTATTCGGCTGCTTCGTCGTCGAGGCCGGGTGGCATGACCACGGCCCGCAGTTCGGTGACCGAACCGGCGGCCTCGGGATAGCCGACATCGGCGATGCTCGGGACATCGGCCAGCCAGGTCAGAGCGGCGGGACGCTGGTCCTCGGTGCCCAGGAACAGCAACGCCCGCAAATCACCGGAGTCCATGAAACCCACCAGGTCGGTGGTCCCATAGACGATGTAATCAACATCGCCCCGGATCAGAGCAGTCGCCGCTTCCTCGGAGCCCTCGGCGCCGAAGTTGATCGAAGCGTCAAGCCCCAACGCACCGGTGGCCACCACATTGGCGATCGAAGACGACGAGCCCCGCTCCACAGTCAAAGACTGCAGGTTGGAAGCACCCATCAGATCATCGATCGACTGGTAAGGGCCGTCAGCGGCCACGTACAGCACGTAGGCGTTCTCCTCGATGGAGCCCAATACCGTGAACTCACCGGTTGACCAGGGAGAGATCTCGGGGTTGATCAACTCCTGGGCGATGGCGGCCGGCATGGGCAGGATACCCATCGTGTGACCGTCGGGGTCGCCGTTGAACATGGCGGCGACGCCCTGCTGAATGGGCGTGACGTTCTCCACCACCACCGTTACGCCGTCGGGGAGAAAACCACCCTCGGACAGCACCTGAGCCAAACCCCGACTGTAGGTGTCAAAACCACCACCCGGGTTATAAGGCACGATCCACGTCACATCACCACTCGGCTCCCAACCCATCTCCTCTGCGGGAGCAGGCTCGTCCGCCGGCGTCTCGGCCGGTTCGTCCGCCGGTGTCTCGGCGGGTTCCTCTGCGGCCGGAGCGGCCGTGGTGGCCGGGGCCTGGGTGGTTGCGGCGGGTTCCTCGTCGTCGCCGCATGCGGACGCCACCAACGCCAAGACCGTCAGCACGGCCAGCATCGATAGCCAAGATCTCTTTCGCACTTGAATCTCCTTCGCTTCGGTTTACTGTTTACTTGCTTCATACAACGGCCGGTGCCCCGGCCGGGTCGAATTGGCTATTGTATCCCGTTTGCAATCCACCGGGACCGGAAACGGGCTCCTATTCCATCGTTGCCTTCCCTGGCTTGGGAATTCGCTTGGAAACGCGGTCGTCGTACACCCGTAGGGGACGGACCGCCGGAGCTGAGAGCACCATCGAGACCGCCATGATCGCAAAGGCCGCCGAGAGCGGGATCCACAGCACCGCCAATCCCAGCAGGATGGGCGCCAGCAGTTTCCCCAAGTTCTTGATGGCCCCGTTGGCTGCAACCAGGCTGGCCCGGTGTTCAGGGTCGGTGGCTGTGGCCAGATAGGAGTTGACGAACGTTCCCAGCACCCCGTCCCCGAGTCCGTACACCACCGCCACCGGCATCAGGATCCAGACATCGCCCACGTAGGCGATTACCACCAGGGTGACACCCTGCAGGACTATCGCCAAGGCAACCCACCGGGAACCGGGTCCCACCTGGGCCAGGGCTCCGCTGATGGCTGCGCCCAGGGTCCCGCACAGGGCCGCGGTTCCCAGGATGAGGCCTGCCTGGGCCGCGGTCATATCTCGTGAGACGACCAGCAACAGCGGAAGGTAAGAGAGCAGGCCGAACTTTACGAAGAACCGAATAAACCCGACATAGTGGAGAGACATCGTCCCCTTCAAGCGGGTCGAGCGCCACAGCCAGACCAAGCCGCTCATAACGCCGCGCCGGCGAAGAGGCACCCAGTCTTTGAAGGTGAGGAGGACCAGCAACCCGAAGGGAAGGGCCACTATCTGCAGGTACCAGGGCGCCATCCAGGAGAGTCCCACCAGGATGCCGCCCAAGATTGGGTACGCGCCGTCGGCGACCGACATCAGCACCGATCGGCGCCCCTGGGCGCTCACCAGTTGAGGGCCTCGGTAGAGATCTCCCAGGATGGTGATGGTGAGTGGAAAGGCGGGAGCGAATCCCAAGCCCTGGAAGAACCGGATCACCAGCAGGGCGCCGAAAGACCCCTGCGCCACCAACGGCAGGAACAGTCCCGCCAGGCCGAACAGCGTCAGTCCTGCCCCGAATACCCACCGACGTCCGAACCGGTCCGCCAGGAGACCCGCCGGAATGGAAGCCAGGGCGGCGGGGATCAGGTAGACGCTGATGACCAGGGAGACCTCCGACTCGGTGAGGACGAATCGCTCCGCCAGGGCCGGCAGGGCGGGGGAGATGAGTTGGACGCCGGTGATCACCGCCATGCCGCCCAGATGGGCCATCCACTCGTATCGAAGGGGTGACCTGACCTGGCCGGACGGGGTCACGGGTTGGGAGTTATCCCCGCGCAGATTGAGAGAGCCGCCAGTGCGTAGATCTTGGACCCCTCCAGCATGTTGTCCAACTGCATGTAGCCGGTTCCCTGCACCGCCGCCTTCCCCCGGCTGGGACCGAAGGTGAGAGCGGGAATGCCCACCCGGTTGTACACGTTTGTGTCCCGCCACATCGAGACCACTGCCGATTCGGCCCGTTCCGGCATGTCCCTTCCCCGTACGTACCGGTGTGAATCGGCGATGGCCCCGAGCAGTGGTTCAATACCGGACTGGGATGCCGCGTAGCCGGGCTTGAACATTATCAGGCGCAGTTCGGCCTCAAGCCCGGTGTCGGCGATCGCCTTCTCGAGGGAGGCGGTTATCTCCGCAATCTCGTCCCCCGGCCGGGTCCGGACATCCATGTACAGGGCGGCGTAGGTGGAGGAACGGTTGGGCCGCCAGGGGATCCCCCCTCTGATCGCTCCCACCTGGGACTTGGGGCGCATGGTCCCGCAGGGGGTCTCGATCGTCCGGGATCTCTCGTATTTGATCGCCCACTCCTCCAGGGCGGCTATCAACGCCCCGGCGCGGACTATCGCATTGGGATGGTCGGCCGGATCGGCCGGTCGCTCCAAGCGGGGGGTGTACATGTTGCGACCCCGGAGGGTGATCTTGAAGTAGGCGGCTCCGCACTGGACCCAGGAGGCCGAGAAGTCGGTGGTTTCGGCGATCACCGCGTAGTCGGCCGCGTAGCCGTGCTCCAGCAACCAGTTGGTGCCGAAACCCTTGGACTCGTAACGGAGTCCCTGGTACTCGTCCACGGGCGCCGATCCGGTCTCCCCCGCCGCCGACTTGAGCAGGAGGTCCCCCAGCAGAGGTGCTCCGGTGGTTGCCAGCGCCCTCCCGGCGATCATCTGCACCGCCATGCAGCCCCGGTCGTTCTGCACCGTGTGCCCGTATATGCGGTCACCCTCCCGGCGAGCGCCCACCAGGTTTGGATCGGGCGCTTCCATGAGCAGGTCGTAGTCGGGCCCGGAGGCCTCGGTGTCGAGATGGGCGTTGAAGATCAGGGACTTTCCGCCTCCCGATCCGCGGACACGCCCCACCGTCCCCGCCCGTCCCTCGATCATCGGGACCAGGTGGCTCTCCATCCCGTTTTCGAGGTACCACTCGTGCACCGCCCGCGCGGTGGGTTCCTCGTTGCCCAGCGGACCGTAGGTATTGCCCAGACGGAGCGCCAACTCCGCCAGGTCCTCCCGGGACTCATCGATCCGGTCCATCACCTCGGCTATGAGCGCTTCCATCATGTCCTCCTGTTCCTCTAAGTCCTCGGAAGGGACCCGGATCGGGCCGCCGCCAACCTGAGATGGTCCACGGTCAGGGCCGGTTCGCCTTGATTTGCCACCAACAGCAGGGCCTCGAACACCAACTTGCGCAACCGGCGGCCCGAGAGGCCTTCCAGTTCGGCCGCGAGATCGGGAAGGTCCGCTTGGTGGACCCTCACCTGGGCGGACCGGGAGTTGAATACCGACCCGAGTTCGGCGAGCGAGTCGGCCAGGATCTCTGCGCGGGACTCCCGATCGGGAAGCGGCACCTCGACCACCAGGTCGGTCCTGCTCATCACCGCCTCGTCGATGGCCCCCTCCAGGTTGGAGGTCGCCACCAGGAGGACGTTTGGGTGGTCGGCGGCCAGACGGTCCAACCCGTGCAGGGCGGCGTCGGTGGCCCGGACAACGTCCACCGGGTCGGTCCCTCCCATCGCCATCTGGCGATTGACCGCCACCGAGGTCACCTCGTCGATCAAAACCACCACCGGCGGTCCCTTGGCGGCCAACTCGGGGATGGACTTCTCCAGCAGGTTCGCCACGTTCCGCTGGCTCTCACCCAGCATCTGCGATGGCATGGCGTGAGCATCGACCTCGGCGAATATGATCTCGCCGGTGCTCTGGCCCAACCGGTTCGCCAGGCCCTTGGCCAGTGACGTCTTGCCGGTGCCGGGTGGGCCGTGCAGGAGAATCAGTCCATGCAGCGGCATCCCCACCTGTGTGAACCTGGCCCTCAGCCGGATCGCCTGCCGGGAGTAGTCCTCGAGTCGCTGCTTGATGCCGTCTGCGACCACGATGCGGTCCCACCACTGCTCCCAGCCCGGCTGGGGAAGGATCCGCCAGCGAAGGAAACCGTACCGGTCCTGGCGGAAACTGTCCCCGGAGATGTCCGCCCGGCCGTTCACTCGGGTCTACCGGCGTCGGCGGGAGGCCACTCCATTTCCTTCAGATTCGGAGCATCCAACTTCGGTGGCTCCTCGAAGAGGGGCATCGGGTCCAGCAGGGCCCGCATCCCCATGTAGAGACTGTCGAAGTTGTGCACCCGGATGATGGCCGCGATCTCGGTGTCGGAGGCGTTGAAGTGCTGGTGCCAGGCCCAGTGGTCCACCACCGCCATGTCGCCCGGTCCCCAGTCGTATCGCTCGTCGTCGATGATGCTGTATCCGTTGCCGGTCGTGCAGTACAGCCAGGCCTCTCCCCCGTGACGATGCCGGGATTGGTAGAGGCCCGGCGCCAACTGGTGCATAACTGCGGTCAGGCCTCCCGTGCTGTAACCGAGGGCCCGGTCGACCAGGAAGCCGCTCCGGGCCCCGCGGGGAGTCACCCGGAAGTTGATGTCGTCGTAGGCTGTCATGATGCGACTCTCGGAGAAGGCCTCCTGGCGGCGGGCCAGGCGCTCGACTCTCCGGGTGTAGGGGTCCGAGCCCATCCCCGGGGAGGCAACCGTCAGGAAGGGAGGCAGGTCCTGAAAGGGCGCATCCCCGCCCTCCTCGATGATCGCCATTCCCACCAGTTCCGCCAGGGGTTCGGAGCCGAACGTGATGTAGGAAGCCGCCGAGTCTCCCTCATTCCCGTGGCGATGCCACGCCCAGGCGGGGAGATACAGGGTGTCCCACGCCCGCCAGTCGTACCGGCGCCCGTTGACTTCGGTCCATCCCCGCCCGCCGGTGACGAACATGATGGCGTCCCAGGAGTGACGATGAACCGTGGAGACGGTGCCCGGCGCTATCCGGTGACTATGGGCGTCCAGGACCAGACTGGGCCGGTCCCCGTCGATCCCCACCAGCACCCCGCGGTCGATCCCCCGGGGGGTGGGATGCATGACCACTTCCGAACCCTTGACCAGGTGCAATCGGTTCTGTCGCCAGTACTCCAATTCATCGGACCGGCGTTTCTTCTGAACCTCGTAGTGGCTGGTGGCGGTCTGGGTGCGGGTTGTCATCTCAGGCGTACCTCTCTCGGAATTCTGTCCAGATTGGATCCAATCCTACCAGATCCGACGCTGGCGATTCCCGCTGGTAGATTCCGCCGGACCCAAATGTTGTCGAGACACAACCCGCCGGGAGCCAGCCCGCCAGCAGGTCGCTACTCCCTGATTTCGGTGGCCCAGGCCGGCGCCACCCTGGTCTGGCTGGCCGGCCAGACCGGCAGGAGGGCGGACGGGTCGATCGCCGAAGACGCCGCTACCCAAACCCGCGATGCGTTCTCAAACCTGATAGTCCTCATGGAGTCGGTCGGCGGCTCACCCTCCGACGTGGCCTGCCTTCGAACTTACCTGACACCCGGCGCCCAGGAGGGCTTCTACCAGGCACGCGACCGGGTCTTCTCCGAGTGGTATCCCGACCACGACTACCCCGTCAACACTCTGGCGGTCGTCTCAGGGCTGGCCGACACCCGCGCCGCGGTGGAGATAGAAGCGGTACTGGCTCTGTACTGAAAAACAGGAGGTCCGAGAACCGCCGGACTTGGGGGTCCCTCTGCGTTGTCTTTCTCGGCAGTTGAGTCCCTGAAAGCGGCGCCTCACTGTGAGGCTCGTGACCTCCGACGGTCTGCGAGGTAGGTGGCTGCCGAGCGCCTGCTCTCCGGGTCGGCGGAGACGGCTGCGAAGATCTCGGCGTCGGCAATCCGCCCCCGAGCCGCCAGCATCTCCTCGGTCGCCTCCGCAATCGTGCGCTTCACGGTTCGCAGCACCTCAGCGGGCTTGGCGCACAGGGCGGACACCAGTTGGTCGACCTCCAGATCGAGGTTCGAGGGCGGCGCCACCCGGTTGAGGAAGCCCGCCTCCTTCGCCTCCCGGGCGGTGAAAGGGCGGCAGGTCATTATCAGCTCTCGGGTCAGGGCGGGCCCCAGTTCGCGGACCAGTCGGGGCACCCCTCCCCACCCGACCGGGAGTCCCAGGTCAACCTCGGGAATCGAGAAGTAGGTGTCGTCGGCCGCCACCCGCAGGTCACATGCGGCCGCCAATACCAGACCCCCTCCCACCACTGCGCCCCGCAGGGCCGCCACGGTGACCGCCGGGATCGAGTCGAAGGCTTCGATCATGGTCCGGCCCGCCTCGCCCACCGCCCTCGGGTCGATGCCATCCCCACCCCCGAGCAGACTCAAGTCGACCCCCGAGGAGAACGCCCGGCCCCTTCCCTGAACAACCACAACCTTGAGCCTCGACCGGGCCGCCGTTTCCACGGCTGCGCCCTCCAAGGCGTTGAGGGTGGCAATGTCGAGCGAGTTGAGCGTGCGTGGCCGCTCGATGGTGATCAGAGCGCGGTCGTCGCGCGGATAGACGACGGAAACTTCCCCCATTTTGTCCGGAGGGTAACTGCATCCCTCGACTCGGTCCGGGCGACGCCTGGGGCGGACGGTCTTGGTGTTTTGGCTTGTACCGGTATGGAATGGGGATGGGACAAGATCAACCTCCCGACCGCAGCTTTTTTCACAGCCTGTGACAAACCGACGACAGATGTCGCCTACACACCGCGACAGGACGGGCCAGGCCGGTCAGGCATCGCCCGGCCCGAATGTGGAGTCCTGCCTAGTTCCCGCGGGTCATCAACCGCTCGGCCGCCTCCGTGGCGGCGCGGTGGCCGCTGGAGAGAGCGCCGTTGACCGACGGTATGCCCATGTAGTCGCCCGCCAGGAACAGGTTGTCGATGCTGCCGGCAAGTTGCTCGGGGATCTTCGCCACCGCGGCCAGCATCCCGGGCGTCCCCATGCACAGGGCCTCTTCCCAGCGGTACACGCGGTAGAACAGGCCCTCATGGTCGCCGGGAAGGGCCGAGCCCGGAGGGGCGTTCCGGCGGGCGGCGCCGAGCATCTCCCGCTTGATCTCTTCGTCCTCCATCGGGATCAGTACCTTGGCCCGGTCCCTCCCGATGAGCAGGTCCAGGATGCTCTTTCCAGGAGGAGCGCAGGCGGGCAGGAAGGCGGACCGGTCCAGCAGCAGCGGCGTGTCGTCGTCCTCGGGGTAGAGAGCCCCGTGCCAGCCGGGAGGAAGAGGCGGGTGGTCCAGGCCGATCACCACCCGACAGCCCGTGGAGTAGTTCACGGTGTCGAGCGCCCGCCGGGTGGCTTCCGGCAGGCCGGGGATGAGCTCGGGGACCTTGGTTCCGGGCACCGCACAGATCACTGCGTCCGCCTCGATGGCCTCGCCGTCCACCACGACGCTCGTCGCCTTCCCGCCATCCACGACGATCCTCCTCACCGGGGTCGATACTCGGATCGCGTCGGAGCAGGCGGCGGCGAGCGCCTCGCTGAAGGAGCCGATGCCCCGTTCCGGCATGTACACCCTGCCGCTGCTCAGCATGGTCTCTCCGATATAGGCCCGCATCAGCGCCTGTCCGGCGGGCTCGGGGTCGCCCAGCACCATTTCCAGCGGCCCGCCGAGCGTCACCCGGAGCTTGTCCGGCACGCCCATCCGCTCCAGGTAGTCGCCGTAGCTCTCGGCGTCGTCTATCTCGGCCAGGCGGCTGTCGCCGGCGAAGCTCAGGTATTCCTCCTCGCGGTACATCTGGCGCATCACCCTGGAACCGGCCCGAAATCCCGAGGGTGACAAGAAGCCCATCGCCCAGGCCGAGGGGAGTTGCCGCACGAAGCTGCGGAGCGATTGGTCCGGCGTTGTCGTGACCCACCGCCCCCCGCGGAGATGCCCGAACTTCATCTGCGAGGGCACGAGCGCCAGCCCCAACTCCTCGCACAGACCGAATGCGGTGTCGTAGGTCGACGTGAACACGAACGCGCCCATGTCCACAGAGAACCCGTCCACCCGCTCGCCCATCCCGCGTCCGCCGGCGCGCTCGCGCCCCTCCAACAGGAGGGGAGTGATACCCCTCTTCATCAGCGTGTAGGCGGCGCTCAACCCGGCGAAGCCGCCACCAACGATCACGACCCGCTCGGCGCTCACGATGCGCGAATGCCTTCTCGCATTTGCACAGTATGGCCCACGGTTACCAAGGGACCAACAGTTGGGCGCCTCCGAAAATGCCCATTGCGGCTCTCGGGAAAGAGGATTCTCAGGCTGGGGTAGCTCTAGGTCGGAATAGGACCACCAGTACGAATATCCCGCTTGCCACCAGGGTCATGGCGGGACCGGCCGACACATTGAAGTAGTAAGAGACATAGAGGCCGGTGACGGCGGCCGCGGTCCCCAACGCTGCACCCGTCATCATGATCGAGACGAAACGCCTCGCCAACAGGTACGCTGTGGCGGCGGGCGTCACCAGCATCGCCATGACGAGAACGATGCCGGCCGCCTGAATCCCTATCACGACGACGAGGGCAAGCATTACCAGGAAGGCGTGGTCTGCGACGCTGGCGCGTGTGCTGTTGACCTGCGCCCCCAGGGGGTCGAAGCTCGTGAACAGCAGCCAGTGGTGGAAGGCGAACAGTCCCAGGATGACCATCACGGTTATCCCGAGGGACACATAGATCCCGGTGGGGGTGATTGCGAGGATCTGTCCCAGCAGCAGGTCTTCGATGTTGACCCTGATGGTCGATGCGGTTGCCAGCATCACCAGCCCCAGGGCGAACATGGTCGCAAAGAGAATGCCTATGGAGGTATCCGAACTGAGGCCCGCTCGCCTGCTCAGGGTCCTGACCAGCACGGCGACGGCGACCCCGGTCGGGACGGCCGCTATCGCCGGGTTAACGCCGACTATGTACCCGAACACTATTCCTGGAAGCACGGCGTGGGCGAGAGCGTCCCCGATGAAGGCAAGGTTTCTGGTGACGGTGTAAGCGCCGACCAGGGGACACATCACGCCCACGAGGATCGAGCCGATCAGGGCTCTCACCATGAAGCCGTGCTCCAGAGGTACGAGGAGGAAATCTATCACGTCGAGGTGTCAGGACTCCCCGTCGGTGTTGAGGCCCACGCCGTGGGCGCCGTACATCTGCTCCATGACCTCGGAGGTGAACACCTGCTCGGGAGGGCCGCAGGCGCACACATGGCGGTTCAGGCACAGTACCTGGTCGAAGCGACCGGCCAGGTTGGTCAGGTCGTGAGTCGCCAGAAGGACAATTCGCCCTTCATCCCGCAGGGTCCGGAGGACCCCGACCAGGGCTTCCTGGGCGGCGAGGTCAACGCCGCTGAAGGCCTCGTCCAGCAGGAGCACGCTTGCCTCCTGGGCCAGCGCCCTGCCGACGAACACCCTCTGTCGCTGCCCTCCCGAGAGCTCCGTCATCAGAGCGGAGCGATGATCCCACAGGCCCACGCGGCCCAGGCAGGCGTTGACGATCTCTCGATCCCTCTTCCCGGGCCGCTGGAACCATCCCATCCTGCAGCAGCGGCCCATCATCACCACGTCCATCACGGTCACTGGGATCCGCCAGTTGACGCTTTCTCGTTGAGGGACGTATGCCAACCCTCCGCTCTGTTGGTCCCCATGGTGAAGGGTCACCTTGCCCTGGCGAACCGGGAGGAGGCCGGCAATGGCGTTGAAGAGAGTGCTTTTGCCCGCGCCATTCGGTCCCACGACGCCCATCAGGGTCCCCGGCTCCACGTCGAAGGAGACGTTGCTCAGGGCCAGGTGCCCACCGACCTCCACAGTCACATCCTGGAGCGACATGCTCGCTGAGTGTGAGGTCGGGTCGGTGATCACTTCAATGCCCCGACAATGCGCTCGACATTGGTCCGCACCATGGTGAGGTACGTGTCGGCGCCGCTGCCCTCCGCCCCCAGGGAGCCCGAGTAGAGCTGGATCAGGCTGGCGCCGGTCTCCCTCGCCACGGCTTGCGCCAGCTTGTCGCTGACGGTCGTCTCGCCGAACAACGCCGGCACGTTGTGTTCCCTTATCACCTCGACCAGGCCCGCAATGTGCTCCGCGGAGGGCTCCACGTCAGTCGCCAGGGACGGTATCACCAGCCCGACCACCTCAAACCCGTAGGCCTCTGCGAAGTACGAGAAGGCGTCATGTGACGTGACCAGCAGTCTGCGTTCCGGCGCCATCGTGCCGACCTGCTCCTGGATCCAGGCGTGAAGCTCGTCAAGCCGCTTCCCGTATTCCGAGGCGTTCCGGGAGTAGAAGTCGGCGTTGTCGGGGTCTATGGCCGAGAGTTGAGCGGCTATTTCATTGACCGCGATCTTCACCCGGATCGGATCGAACCAGAAGTGGGGATCCAAGGGGCCGTGATGGTGGTCGTGGCCGTGGGCGTCTTCCTCGCGATCGTGTCCCTCATGGTCGTCGTGGTCGTCGTGACCTTCGGACTCGTCCTCCATGTGGTCGTCGTCATGGTCGTCGTGGTCGTCGTGCATGTCGGCCGTGGCGAATTCCATGGGGTCGACAACCTCACCAAGTGCGAGTATCTGGCCCTCATCTGCACTTGCGCTGTGTAACAGGTCCTCCAGCCAAACGGCTTCCAGGCCGAGACCGACAGTGAACACGACATCCGCATCCGCCACGTTGGCAACGTCGCGCGCCCCTGGCTGGAATGTGTGCGGATCGCCACCCGGTGGCAACAGGCCGAAGACCTCCACCCGGTCTCCACCTACCACGCGAGCCCAGTCAGCCACGAAGTTGGTGGTTGCCACCACCTGGATTGGCGGCCCGGAGGGTGGGGCGCTCTCCGTGGCAGCAGTTGTCTGCGGCTCTTCCGGCGCCTGCGTGTCCTGGTCATCCGTGCAGGCAGCCAGGAGAGTCACACCGACCATGAGAACGCCCACAGTCAATGCCCGAGCCAGACGTCCAGAGCCTATTTTGCGATCCAGCATCGTCAACATTCCGAGATCTCTTCTAATACAGTCGAGGTAGTGATAATGATAATCATTATCACTCTACCAGACTGCAATCACCCTCCGCACGGTGAACTCAAACCTGCCTCCGCTTCTGCAAGCGGAGGGTGTTTTCCCAGGGGGCGAAGGCTTGCCTTCTTTGGGCAGCGGGCTTTTAGGTGCCGCTCCACTGCGGCCCGTCGGATCTTTAGGGGCGAGAAGCGCCGGGTGCCCCTCGGGATGCCGACTGGAAAATGTGTCTCGCCGCGGGATCCGGGCGAAGGGCATCCAACGCGTAGCGCCGGTCCCCTTGGTGTAAGCATCAAGGGCGGCGTCGACTATGCGCTGGGCTACTCCTCCCAACCAGGGGCCCTGGCTTGCTCTTCTCGCGGAGAGGGAGTCAGCGCGGGATGGGGCTTCAGTCCTGGTCAAGACCGCCTACCAGGCCTGTGTCTGCCCTGGTAGTGGCCTATTTAGGGCTGGAGGCTGTGTCAGGAGGTGTCAAGAGGTGTCACTGAAGCGCACGCAAGAAATGAGTACGGAAAACGGTACGGACGCCGACACGTGACAGGAAAACCAGAGCGAATCAACCCGCCAATCCCAGAGGATAGCGCCGAAAGGGAACGATAGGATGAACCGACCCAAAACACTCTCAGCAACATTCGTCAGGACACTAACCCGACCTGGTCGTTATGGCGACGGCCGTGGAGGCCATGGTTTGAGCCTCATGGTCAGACCGACCAAGATCGAAGGTCGGCTCTCCAAGACCTGGGTACAGAGAATCAGGATAAACGGAAAGGAAACAAACCTCGGCCTGGGAAGCTACCCAGCAGTCACGCTGGCCGAAGCCCGCCGTCGGGCTCTCGGAAACCGACAGGCCGTTGAAGAGGGCCGCAACCCCCGCGCACGCAAAGCACCGACCTTCCGGCAGGCCACCGAAAAGGTGATCCGACTTCACGCTGCCAAGTGGAAACCGGGCGGCAGGTCGGAAGAGAGTTGGCGGTCCACCCTTCGAACCTATGCCTATCCCCGGTTCGGAAATAAAAGGGTGGATCTCATTACCACGGCAGATGTGATGGCATGCCTGGCTCCTGTATGGCACCAGAGACCCGAAACCGCCAGCCGGGTCAAACAACGCATCGCCGCGGTGATGAGGTGGTGCATCGCTCAAGGGTTCCGAGAAAACAACCCTGCCGACGACCGCATTACTGCAGCGTTGGGTTCCAACACAAAACGCCCTCAGCACATGAAGGCCCTCCACCACAGTCAAGTCGGGAACGCTGTTCGTGCCGTCGAAGCCACCGACGCTCATTGGGCCACAATCGCCGCCTTCAAGTTCCTGACTCTCACAGCCACTCGAAGCGGCGAGGTGAGACACGCCACCTGGGATGAGATCGACCTCAGCACAGCAACCTGGACAATCCCCTCTGAGCACACCAAAACAGGACGAGCACACCGGACACCCCTCAGCACCGGAGCGCTGGCGGTACTCGCCACCGCACTCCCACATTCAGGAGGCAAGGGTCTGATCTTCCCTTCACCTACCGGGCGGACGCTTAGCAATGCAACCATGAGCAAACTATGCAAAGAGAACAAGATTGGTTGTGTACCCCACGGCATGAGAACCTCGTTTCGGAACTGGTGCGGAGAAACAGGCGTAAGTCGCGAAGTCGCCGAACGAGCCCTCGGCCACGAAATCCGAAACGCCGTAGAAAGAGCCTACGCAAGAACAGATCTGCTGGAAAGCCGCCGCCAACTCATGGAAGAGTGGAGCTGCTATCTAGGCATGTAGGGCAGCCTCTTTCATTGCTGCTAGGGTCAGAAACACCTTCAGGTAACCTGGAAATGAGTGTCGACCTCGAAGCGAACACCTGTGGAGCCGGGGCGAAAAGAGTCGGTTTGACGATGCCGGACTGCGCTGGTTTCTTGGGCTACGAGCCTAACTTCCCTGCCTGACAGCACTGCACATCCGAGGAGCCCTTGGACAACATCGTGCTCCGACAGACGTTTGCCTGCCATGCGGATCACAACATGCCCGCCAGGTTTTATGACATAACCGACCAATCGCCAGAAGTCTGCAACCATCCTCCAGTACGAAGCCGGGTCCGTATGTCGATCGTCGTTGGAGACGCGGCCGATGGTGGGATGGGGAGGGCCGCCGAGGAACCACAAGCGTAGCCACTGATCTTCCTCAAAGTTGGTCACGTCGAGGTAAGGGGGTGATGTGACGATGCACGACACCGACTTCTCGGTCACGGTGGGCAGCCTGGGCAGGTCACGGAAGTCCGAAAGCACGACTGTGGCTTGTCGGTCCGGAGGGCGGGATGAGTATCTGAACATGGCCTGTCGGCGCAGCAAAGCGAACACATCGCGGTTTGGTGGGTGAAGATCTCGTTCTTCCCAGAATCGAACCGAGTACGCCGGTTTGGTACTGATCGTACGAGGCATTTGGGCGCTCAGGTAAGACGGGGATCTCTCCGTATCGCCATGTAATGCACCAAGAACCAAGGCCGCGACCATGGCGTCGCTACGGGTGCGAGACCAGGCAAGGGACTCCCGCAAGTACAAGAGTTGGGAGAGAGTCCGTGTCGAGTAGGCCCGCTGAAAGAAGGCTGGTTGGGCTCGGGATCGGCAAACCCACATGTGGGGACTGTAGCCGTTTTCCAGGTATCTGATTCGCCGCTTGAGAGTTGAGAGTGCCGGTGCTCTGGTCTTGGCTGTTGTTACACAGAAGGCGACTGGATTGATGTCACTGGCTAGAGCTCTTCTTCCCATAAGCACGGCTTGGAAGGGTGTCGTCCCCCTGCCGCAGAAGGGATCGAGCACTAGATCCCCTTCGTTGGTGAGTTCTCTAATCCAGTGTTCGGCGAACCGTTCGGGAAACATAGCGAAGTATGGACAGAGGGCGTGGAACCTATGTCTCATGGGAGCACATTGGTGTTGAGGGCAGCTGTGACCCAACGCCCGCAGCGTTTCGCAACGTGCTTGGGTACCACTGGTGAATGGTAAGCGATTCTGCATCGCTCGAATACCACGCCGGCCAAAATGGACCGTGTTTTCCACTCTTCCTCAGTTAGGCGATGAGGAATGAACAGCATGCGGATGGGTGGGACAGCAGGTGGGTCAAACATCCAGGCTCGGCACCAGACATCGCCAGATGGCAGTTCCGTAACTTTTCTTCTCCAGTTTCCACCAGCGGCACACTGGCCGAACGCAATCATCTGGCCGGGTCTGCGGTCAGCGAACCCGTGCCAAACAACGATGTCCAAAAAAGCGTCCTTCTGATCTTTAGCTGGCCCTACCGAATTTGCTCCGCCTCCTTCTCCAAGACGCTCCGACAGCTTGTCTACCGCTGCAGGAAAATTCTTGTCGTCAGTTCGACGAGGAAACGCAAACAGGTAGGACCCGTCGTGGTTGTTGCGTCCGAGATAACTTTCAGCCGCATCCAGGCTGATGTCTTCGAAGTCTCGCTCCGGTCGGACCCTAGAGGTTTTACCAGCGTTAACACCAAAGTTGCTCAGCAAAAGCTGGAAGATGTAGGTTGATTCTTTGATGTCCACATGTGGGGCTAGCTCGATGTGCCGTGTCCCAACGGTGAACGGGTACCCAACACCGGCCGCTTCTGCCCGGTCTTCAATCTCAGAAAACGCATCACTGGCTAGACGTTCCGACATCTCGCCATGAGAGTCAAAGAGGCTCTCTGGGGTGTCCTGTACCGCGTCTGTTGACCCGCCTCGGCGTAGTTCGGCTACCAGGTCTTGCAAGCTAGCTTTGTTATCAGCACGAAGAAGTGCCTTCAACTCAATCCAGTCGGCGAGTCCGCCAGCTCCGCTGGTGGCAGTGGGAGACGCAAGCAAGCCCTGTCACGCCCTCGATGGGCGTTTTCGCCGGCGACGGGCACGCCCTTCCCGTCGGAAATCTTCCATTTCGGTCACTAGCCGGTCGGCAAGGTCAAGTACCTCGTTTGCGATCTGCAATGTGTCGACATCTCCAGAGTCTCCAGTTAACTGTTTGCCTCTGGCTTGTTGCAGCCCATTCAACGCCGCAATCAACCCCCCCTTAAAGAGTCTCTCGTCTCCGGCGCTGATATCGAGAACGACATCGAGAGGTAGCCCACGCCGAAGCGCAGCGAGACCCCTCACGTTTCCGATCGCCGAATCGAGGTTTCGCAGATCAGGATTCTGGGACCGGACAATAGGCCGCGTACCTGTCGACTTCCTCCCATATAACCACAGACACAGGTCGCCAAGATCACTCACATGCTCTTCTGGAACGGGATCGCGGCGGTAGCTGCGCAACTCGACGATGCCAAGAAAGCTCTGGATGTTGGAGTAGCCGAGCCCAGTGTAGAGATGGGAGAAGGAGAAATGCTTCTTCCAACGGTCTTCGCGGTCGAAGACCCCACGATGTTCGGCTTGGCGAAGCGCCATCAGCCCACGGTAGAGTCGACGCACGGTTGTGTGCCTGTCTCCAATCCTGCGGGCAACCTCCGGCAATGGAACACCGAGTTCGTCATGGACCCAAGCAACATATTGAGCTTTAGCGTAAGACTGCCAAGACTGCGGCCCGTTAACGTGTTTGAAACCGATGAATTGCCACACTTCGCTACGTTTGCATTCGACGACCGGTAGTGACTCCAGTTCCTTTTCGCGTTCAGGGGAGATCTTGGGCAAGTCTGTGGCGCCTACCTCCTTGCGCAGCTTTGGGTTAACAAGTAGATGAACAGCCGCTAATCGTCGGTTACCCTCAACGACGACTCGGCGACCCTCCTCAATAGTGACAAACAACGGCTCATGACGGAAGAAACCGTTGGTTCCGATCGAAAGCGCCACCTCGTCGACGGCAAAGTCCCGCCATAGCAGCCGGACAAAGCCAGTGTCGGAGAGATCCTTCGTGAGATTAGGTTCCAAGAAGAGCCTTGGATTACGGCGATCGAAGTGCAGCTCTGTAGTCGGTACATCGACCAACTGGTCGGCAGCGGCATGGTTTGCCCTCGTCGGCGGCATCCTACATACCATACTCGTTGCGACCCACACAGGGGAGGTCCCGAGGGGGTGAACGCACTCCGTGATTGCCGCTATCTGGAAGCTCGGTGTCCCTGTTTCTCACCTCCCGCGGTCTTTAGGGAGCAGTGCCGGAGTTGAAGGCAACATAGGGATAGGAACGATGGCTCCATCCGGCAGGGGGTCTTCTTACGAGGAAACCAGACCAACCAGCCTTAACCCCTCGTCTGTGCCGATTCCTCTGGCAACATCTGCTGGTTCCATTGACTGTCATAGCAAAACCAGGTGGTCGAGTCGAGCTCAGATGCTTATAGGATCAAATGACAGCGAAGGCTCACTCAACTACGGGGATGGTCACCGCCAAGATGGTGCAGGCAAGCCAATAGAACGCAGGAGTTCGTCCAACGAGCGACGCCTATCAGCGAAACATTTGCGGAGGTACGTACTCAAAGTCTGGTCGTCACCACACCCGACAGCTGGACACCGGCATGTGGATGTGGCTGGTTCGGGTGGGACGCACAGACTCACCTATCTAAGGGCTGGCGGACGGTACGGGGGCCCATGCGACTTGAACCACAAGTTTGTCGTTATCTACCCTGACCGGGCATGCAGCCCAACTTCGTCAACCGCACCCTCTGGACCGGGGACAACCTCCACATCCTCAGACAGTTAAACAGCGAATCGGTGGACCTGATCTACCTTGATCCGCCATTCAATTCGAATCGCACCTATGAAGCGCCTATAGGGTCAGTGGCGGCCGGGGCGGCGTTCAAAGACGCTTGGACCCTTGACGACACCGATGTGGCGTGGCATGGAGAAATAGCAGAAACCAGTCCACGTTTGTATGAGATCATCCGCGCTGGGAGGGCAGGTGGCGGGGACAGCATGATGGCCTATTTGGTGATGATGGCCGTGCGCCTGATCCACATGCGCCGCATCCTCAAACCCACCGGCAGCATCTATCTCCACTGTGATCCCACCGCCTCCCACTACCTCAAGTTGTTGATGGACGTGCTATTCGGGCGTGACAAGTTCCGGAATGAGATTGTGTGGAAGCGTAGTTCGCGTAGTGACGGTCATCGTTTTGGCTGGACCCATGACACACTTCTTGCTTACGGTGGCAGGGGACATCCCACATGGAATGATGTATATCTGGACCATGATGGAGATTACATTGATCGGTTCTACCGAGAAAAGGATGAACGCGGTCGGTACAAGCGGGATGATCTGACCGGCCCAGGGGTGACCGGTGGGGAAAGCGGATTGCCCTGGAGAGGCACTGATCCCAGTAAAGCAGGCAGATGCTGGAGCATTCCCAGACGGGGGGCTTATGCGGCATGGATCGAGTCTGAGATCATCCCCGGCTACCAACGCATACCATCTGTGCACGGACGGCTGGACGCCCTGGAAAAGGCAGGACTGATACATTGGCCCAAGACAGGCCAGGGATGGCCCAGGCTGAAGCGGTATTTGGCGGCTTCTCCGGGCAGACGGGCCAATGATGTGTTTGATGATATCCGCCCGGTGTCCAACCTGAGCAGAGAACGCGTTGGCTACCCGACGCAGAAGCCCCTAGCTCTCTTGGAGCGGATCATTAGAGCATCCAGCAACCTCAACGATGTGGTTCTAGATCCGTTCTGCGGCTGCGCCACCGCACTGGTAGCCGCTGAACGCCTCGGAAGACAGTGGGTGGGCATTGACCTGTCACCCTTAGCAGTGAAATTGGTCAAACAGCGCCTAAAGCAGGAAATGGGCATGTTCTACGACATCGTGGCACGCACCGATATTCCCCGCCGCACGGACATGGGCAAACTACCCAACTATCGCACCCATAAACATCAACTCTACGGACGGCAAGAGGGCAATTGCTACGGGTGCAAAGCCCACTTCCCCTACAAGAACCTCACCATCGACCACATTGTCCCCACGGCCCACGGTGGCACCGACCATCTCGACAACCTGCAACTGTTGTGCGGGTGGTGCAACAGCAAGAAAGGCACCAAGAGCCAAGAATCCTTCTTAGCAGAAATGGCTAAGACAGGGTGAAACACCCTCGCAAGCTGAAATACGTCGTGTCTGGATGAGATGTGGGGGAGGGGACAGGCGTAATAGGGGCCTGGAACTGGGTTCGAACAAAGCGGACCTAGTCAAGGGTTGCCGCTGTGGGAGCGGCGTGGTTCTGCCGAGGTGCTTCTCGTGAGGGGTTCTTGGTTGTGAGACACCTTAACCACACGCTTGCCCTAAGCAGGACCCACAGCAGATTTCACCACGCTTGCGACGACACCACTGACATTCCCTGAGCATCTGTGATACGGATCGTCTTCGGCATCGGGAAAGAACTCCAACCTGGTGCCCGAGACGGCTATCGCATTCGAGCCGACTCCTCGGGGCACTTCTCGTCATCCACGCTGTCTTAGTGCCCGACTGGGGTCGGTGGGTATTCACCATGGGGAGCGTGCTCCGCCAATACTTTGCGGAGGGCCAGAGCGGATGTGCATGGCTAGGCTGGGTACCATAGATTTGCTTCTTTGACAGCGTGACCGCGGGGAGATAGCGAATTGGCCGATAACACCGTACCCATCACCCCAAGAGTTCTCGCTTGGACCCGTGAGGAGGCTGGTCTCACACAGGCCGAGCTTGCCGACCGTGCCAAAGTCGATGTGGATTGGCTTCAAGCTTGGGAGGCAGCGGAGTCGCGTCCTACTAAAGGCCAGTTCAGCAACCTGGTAAGAGTCTTAAGGCGGCCATCTGCTCTTTTCTTCCTCCCCGAGCCACCCGTCGGTGCGGCAATGCCCACTTCTCTCCGCAGTGCCCCAGCTCTTGGGAAACACAAAATCGGTCCTGAGGAAGCCCGTCAGATTCGCTGGGCCCGCAGGCTTCAGGAGCTGACTTCTTGGGTTCTTCGTGACGAAGGCTCGCCCGAGGTCCGTCTGCGTCAATACCGACCGAACGAAGATCCAGTGGAGGTTGCGGAGGTCGAGCGGTCGCAGTCTGGCATCTCGCCTGCGGAGCAACTGGCGTGGACGAGCGCGTCGGAAGCATTTCGCTCATGGCGGGGCCACCTTGAGGATCGAGGGCTTCTAGTTATGCAGCTCACAATGGGCAAGGACAACATCCGGGGATTCGGTGCTTCGGATGACTATGCGCCCTTGGTTGCCGTCAACACCGCTTATCACCCGACTGCTCGGATCTTCACACTCTTTCACGAGGTCGCCCACCTTCTAACCCGCACCGACGCCGCCTGCCAGAGCTTCGTTTTGCCCGATCAACAATACGGGAGCATCGAGAGGTGGTGCGAGCGATTCGCGGCAGCCTATCTCCTTCCTAAGGAAACGTTGAAGACGGTCGCGAGCAGGTATGGCGTTACAATCGCCTTGCCTACCACAAAACCAGATATTGCACGGCTCATCGCTAACAGATTCTCTGTAAGCACGAGAGCTACCGCGATACGACTTCAGGAAGTTGGGCTCGCAGAGCCGTCGTTGTACCCATCCGTCGCGGCGCAACTCGCTGACAGAGACTGGAATTCACCGGGGGGCGGCCGAGGAGGTGGACAGCCCGCTTCAAAGAAACGCATCGGCCAATTCGGTACCAGGTTGCCCCGTACCCTGTTCGCGGCTGCTGATCGAGGACGCCTGACAACACGGGACCTTGCCGACTACCTCCAGCTCAGGACGGGCCAACTCGATGATCTGAAGGGCTTGTTGAATGAACCTCGATGACGTTGAGGTTTGGATTGTTGACTCGTCCGCTTTGATCGAAGCGAAAACGATCGTGTCGGTAAGCAACCAATGGGACGCTTTTAAGTATCTTGAACAGATGGTCGTTGATGGGCTGATCGCCCTGCCACGGCAAGTGATCAGAGAAGTAAGCGAAATTGCCCATCCCGACCTCCCAGGCGCTTGGGCACCAGGCGTTCGAGGACTTCTCCAGCATCCCTTGGATACGGGATTTGACTATCTCAGAAGAGTTACGTCGGTTGTCCCTGACGTGGTGGATGTCAACAAACCCACCGAAGACGCAGACCCCTGGGTCTTGGCACTAGCGCTGCTCCTGGAGGACGAAGGCCACACTGTTTGTGTGGTTACGAAGGATTACGTCGACCGAACCAGCATCTCAGTGGCCACAGCGTGTGACACACTCGGCATTGATTGGTGTCCCATCCGACTCTTTCTCCACCACTGCGGAATCCCCCTTCTCAAAGGGAAAGGCGATGAAACCTGACACAAGGAACGTTATTTGTCCAGTCCCAAGCTGGGTTTCATGCAATGATTAGGGGGATGAGCAGTTCCTGGGGGGTAATGCCTCCGTGATGCCCAACCTCATGGGGGTAAATGTGTTGGGGAAGAATGACAGTGCCGGGAGCTGCTAGTAGCGCGGCGGTTGGAAATTCCTCTAGAGCGGGGTGGGCGTCTCCTCCTCCTAGCCATTTCCGAAGTCGATCAGGATCCACGTACAGGGCACTGGTTTGTTCGGCAATGAGGCGTATCTGGTCGGTGGGGCCGCGGAACATGAGTACTCGCCCGTCGCCCCAGTAGACCATTCCTTGGGTGAAATCTGTGCCTAGTCTATTTTTGCCGTTTTGGGGGATGTCGCAGTGACCGTGGTCGGCGGTGCCGATCAGAGCGGTCTCCGACGGGATAGAACGTGTGAGGCGCTTCCAGAGGCCACTTGTTTCTTTCAGCGCTTTGCGGTGTTCCACCGACTGTTGCCCATGGCGATGAGCGGCTCCGTCCACTGGTGAAAGGTAGACCACCACCAGCGTGCGGGTGGTGTCGTCTAACAATGCTGACGGGTTGACATCTGCCAGAGACGAGTATCCGTGTCGTTGCGCTCCCCGGTACAGCATTTTGCTGAGAGGCGAGTCGTTCAGGGACCGTGATGGGCGGATTATGACGGCGTTGATCCCAGCGGCCGCAAGGCGTTCCCACAGGTTGGGAGTGGGCAGGAAGCTGGCTGGGTCGTAGTCCACCTGGTTTCCTTCTAGGTCTTCCCAGAACATCATGTTCACCACCCTTTGCCGGGCGGGTATCCATTGGGTGAAGCCGACCAGCCCATGTTGCATGGGTGCCATTGCCGTGGCTACCGAGGAGAGACCGACCACCGTCGTTGTCGGAAACGGTGCCTTCAGAACAGCCCGTTGGAATCGGCGTAGCCTCCCGGCGCCGGGATGAGCCAGCTGCCGTGCGCCGAGACCGTCGTTGATTAATAGCACGTAGTTGCGCTTGTGGGGAATGAGGTCGGCCAGGTCAGCACGGAGCCCTCTGGTGGGAGATCGACCGGTGAGGCGGATCTCCAACTCAGCTAGGAGATTCACCAGATTGTCCCCCTCATAGGAAGGAACCGGGTTGCCCATCACTGTCGGTCTCGTCTCCAAACTGCTCTCAACTGTACGACCGAGGCATCATGTCACCCAACATGCTCCTTTACTACCTCGATGCCGGCTAACAATTGGAGATTGTTGAGCGCCGCGATTGGACACGGGGGCTCCCCCGCCTCGAGGGCGAATACCTCGGGGTGCCCCCCTTAAGACACAGCCCTACAACCCACACAATCACACCCCGCCCAATAGTGACTGATATTTTGATGGCGATCATCGAAATTCCCCAGAGTCGATCACCGAAATTCCTCACCCTGG
>JAPPFC010000010.1 GCA_028824015.1 bacterium | reverse complement strand
CCTCCTCCTGGTCGTGGGTGACGAAGACGGTGGTGATCCCCATCTCGGTCTGGATCCTTCGGATCAGGACGCGCATCTCGTCGCGGAGGTGCGCGTCGAGGTTGGAGAGGGGCTCGTCCAGGAGCAGCACGTTGGGCTGGACTATCAGCGCGCGGGCCAGGGCGATGCGCTGCTGCTGTCCGCCCGAGAGCTGGTTGGGCTTTCGGTCCTCGAATCCGGGGAGCTGCACCAGGTCGAGCATGTCCTGGACGCGGGATCGGATCTCTTTTTTGTTCACTTTTCGCATCTTCAGGCCGAATCCGATGTTGTCGGCGATGTTCATGTAGGGGAACAGCAGGTAGTTCTGGAACACCATCACCGCGCCGCGCTCTTCGGGCTTGATGCTGAGGATCGAGTCTCCGTCGAAGAGGATGTCTCCCGCGGTGGGCCGGAGGAGGCCGGCGATCATCTTCATGGTGGTGGTCTTTCCGCATCCCGAGGGTCCCAGGAGGGCGGTGAGCTTTCCGGACTCGATCTCCAGGTCCAGGTTGTCCACGGCGGGGGGCGACTTCTGGTCGAAGATCTTGGTCAGTCCGCTGAGTGTCACTTGGGTCATATGTTGCCGATACCTCCTACTGCGGCGCTGTCGCCGGACAGGTACTTGGAGCTCAGGAGCAGCACCAGTATGCCCGGCAGGATGAAGACCACGCTCAGCGCGCCGGCGATGGCTGGTTCGGAGCGGGCGAAATTGAACAACAGGATGGGGAGGGTCTCCACCTGTCCGTCACCGATCAGGAGGGTGAGGACGTACTGGCTCCAGGAGATCAGGAAGGTGAAGAGTGCGCCCACCACCACGCCGGGAAAGACGGCGGGGAGGGTGACGTAGCGCTGGGTGGCCCAGCGTCCCGCGCCTAAAGAGCGCGCCTGGAGCTCGTAGTCGACGTCGTAGTTGGCGTAGACGCCGGACATCACCAGGGTCATGTAGGGGAGGGTGGGCACCAGGTGGACGAGGGTCACTCCCAGGATGTTTCCCGAGAGCCCGTAGCGGATGAACATGGTGTCGATGCCGAGCACCACCGCCAGGCCGGGGACGATGATGGGAGCGAGGATCAGGACCTCGACGATGCGCTTTCCCTTGAAGTTGTGGAGTCCCAGCGCGCGGCCGGCCGGCACGCCGAACAGGACAGACAGGACGGTGCACAACAGGGCTATCAGGGTGGTCTGCCCGGTGGCGCCGATCACGTTGTTGGTGGGCGAGATCACCTGTTCCCAGGCGCGCATCGAGTACTCGCTGGGGAGGATGTCGGGATAGAACCAGCGGAAGCTGATCGACCAGATGAAGAGCGGCACCATGGGCGCCACCAGGAAGGTGAGAAGGCCCATGATCCCCACCCAGCGGACCGTGGTGCGGCCGATGGTGCGGGGGGCGATGCCGGGGAGCGGCGCGGGCGCGGTGGTCATGGCGTGTGTCCCACGGTCATTCCCTGATGTAGACCCGCGAGAGTTTCATGTAGGCCATGATCAGGAGCGTCGAGATGAAGGCGATCACCATCGCCATGGCCATCGCCTGGGGGCGCGCGGCCAGGTCGACGTCGGTGTAGCTCTGGTAGGCAAGGACAGGTAACGCGGCGGGGAAGGTGCGTCCCAGGAGGTAGGGGATCTCGAAGGCGCCGAAGGTGAAGGCGAACACGATCACCGATGCCGATACCACCCCGGGCATGATCAGGGGGAGGGTGACCTGTCTGAAGGCCTGCCAGCGGTTGGCGCCCAGGGAGCGGGCCACCGACTCGTAGTCCTCTCCGACCGACAGCAGGATGGCGAGGACGATCACCCCGATGAAGGGGATCTCCTTCCACACGTACTGGATGATGATCCCGATCGCCCACGGGTCGAACACCATGGCGGGAAAGTCGGCGGGGCGTTGGATGATGTCGAGGCCGGTCATGATCCGCGATACCAGTCCGCTGTTCTGGAAGAGGTAGAGGACTCCGATGGCGCCGACCAGGTGGGGAATGGTGAGGTTGAGGGAGAAGAAGAAGTGGACGATGCGCTTTCCCCGGAAGGCGGGGCGGAGTAAGAGCGCGGAGGCGACCGCCAGGATGCTGGCGATCAGGGTGGAGGTGAATGCGATGTGGAAGGTGAGCACCAGGCTCTGGAGGAACCCGTTGTCGGTGAAGATCGTGAAATAGGCTTCGAAGTTGAAGTCGTTCAGCCCGATCAGGGGGAAGTAGTTGAGGCTGCGGAGGAACCCGGAGGCGAGGCCTCCCAGGAAGAGGAGGACGATGACGGCCAGTGCCGGGGCGAGGAGAATCGAGATGCTGAGCCGCTGGGCTCCCCGCTCGGACAGGCGGAACCGGTTCACCTCAGTGCCTTCGGGTCGCGGTCGCTTCTCTTCACTTCAGTTGATCCTTCACGTTGGTTGACCGTTCACTTCGATCATCACTTTGACAGCCTCCCCGCCTTGGAGGGCGGTGTCCATCGCTTCGGCCGCGAACTCGAGGGGGAAACGGTGGCTCACCAGGCGGTCTCCCTTGATCCGTCCCGAACTCAGGAGCTCGATTGCCTCTCCGAAGGCGTCGCGGCCCAGGTAGATGGGGATTACAGTGGCTTCCCGGGACTGGGCGAGCATCAGGTTGAAGGGGATGCGCTCTGTGACGTTGACGCCGACCGCGACAACGCGGCCGCTGGGGCGCACGAGTTCCATGGCGGTCTCCAGGGTCCGGGCACTCCCCACCGCCTCGAATGCGATGTCGGTCCCCGCCCGGTCGGTGGCTTGGCGGATCTCTTCTGTTTCCATTCCCCGGACATTGATTGCGGTCGTGGCGCCCAGGGCCTCGGCGATGGCGAGGCGGCCGGGGTCGATGTCGGTGATGTGGATTGCTCCGGCGTCGTAGGCTCGGCAGACCGCCAGGATCAGGAGGCCGATCGGGCCGGCGCCGATGATGGTGACGGTCTCTCCGGGTCGCAGGCCGCTACGGCGGACGGCGTGGACCGCTATTGATGTGGGCTCGACCAGGGCCCCCAGTTCGAAGTCCATGTCGTCCGGTAGAGGGTGGAGCCCCCGGGCGGGGACAACCACCGACTCCTGGAGGGCTCCGTCGGTGTGGGGGGACCCGGTGAACGAGATGTGGGGACACAGGTTGTAGACCCCTCTCTTGCAGGAGTCGCAGTTCCAGCAGGGAAGGATCGGCTCCACCGCCACGTGGGTGCCGACCGGGACGGTTTCGGTGTCCGGTCCGATCTCTTCGACCACTCCGGCGAACTCGTGTCCCAGCACGTGGGGCTCTGTAACCCGCCAGTCGCCGATCCGACCCTCCTTGTAGTAGTGGAGGTCGGACCCGCAGATCCCCACCAGGCGGGGGGAGACCAATACCTCCTCGGGTCCCGGTTCGGGGACCGGGCGCTCTTCGATCTCGAGGCCGCCCTCGGGGTGGAGCACAGCGGCTTTCATCAGGCGCCGGCGCCTCCGGTGATGCTTTGTAGCTGAGCTCGGACGCCGGGCAGGATCTCGTCCTGTCGGTCGAGCTTTTCGATGAGGTCGCCGTAGATGGCGTCGCGGTTGATGTCGATCGCCTCCAGCATGGTGGGAGCGTCGGTGCGCTGGCGCCAGACCAGGTCGTCGTCCAGGCGGGGGGTTCCGACGGTGCGGGTGGGGACCCAGTGGCGGTTGATCAGCCAGGCGATGTTGATCAGGTCCCAGACGATCCAGGACTGGCCGGGGAAGAACTTCACACCCCGGTCGATGCGGATCGGGTTGTGGGTGTAGAGGTGGTGGAGGTAGTCGCCGATCTCGCCCTTGCCCTTGATGTAGGCCTCCACCTCGGGGAGGGAGATCACCAGTTGCGCGCCGATGTAGAAGCCCGGCAGGTACACGAGGGGGACGCCTGAGTCGTAGAGGAGCCGGGAGGCGTGGGGGTCCTGGACCAGGTTGAGCGAGGTGTGGTTGGTGAAGTCGGTCCAGGTGGGAAAGCCCGAGGTCCAGCTCACCACCATCTTGGTGGCGATCTCGGGCGCCATCAGGAGAGCAGACGAGACATTGGTGACACAGCCGATCGCCACCACGTGCAGGGGTCGTTCGTCGTTTGCCAGGGCTAACTCGATGATGCGTTCCGCGCCCTCGCTCTCGACCGGGATGTCGGGAGCGGACATGTACCGGTCGGCGCCCCGGAAGGCCACGCCGTCAGAGGGGAGGCCCATCTTGGAGAGGACGGTCTTGATCTCCTCATAGGAGGTCTCCATGCCCTCGGCGGGGCCCCACATGTCCATGGTGGCCGGATCGATGCCTTCGGAGACGAGGTGGCGCGCCCAGTATCCCATCAGGTTGTCCGAGTCGGGCTCGCGGCCCGCCCGGAGGGCCTGTGCGGCCTCCACCACCCGTTCGCGGTAGTGGAGGTGACCGAAGGGCTCGGCTACCACCGCCTCCACCTCGATCCGCTCCGGAGAGAGGAGCGCCCAGGCCATGGCGAACTGGTCGTCGATCTCGTTGTTGGTGTCGGTGTCGATCAGGACCCGGGTCGGCCCCTCCACGTCGGCGAACATCTCCCGCCGGCGATCCTCACTCACATTCGGAAATACGGTCATTCCCAGCCTTTCCTGCTCACTTTCGACTTCTCCAATCTACACCTTCGGTCACCGCGATTGAATTCAGCTCTCGCAGGCGAGCCGCGGCGGCATCCAGAGTTCCCTCGCCGGTGGCGGCTTCTCTCCAGATCGCCCGCCCTCCCAGAAAACCCGAGGCGCCGGCGCGGCAGGCCACCTGGAGCTGGCGGCGGAACAGGTCGTAGTCGCCGCCCTCGGACAGGATCGCCCACGGGACCGGGCTGAGTCGGTCGATCTGCAGGCAGGCGTCGGCCCAGGCTTCTTCGGAGGTGTTCTCGGCCGGCTCGGGGAACTGGAGCTTCAGGACGTCTGCGCCCAGGTGACCGAAGAGCCTCACCCCCTCGGTGACCGCTTCGCTGCGTTCGTGTGGGTGGTCGTAAAGCGCCAGGGGCTCGGCAAAGAGCGGCATTTCCTGTTTCCGGCACTGGTCGACCACTTTTGTCACGAAAGCCTCCGCTGCGGAGGTGTCGCCGCCCGGTTGGAAGAACATCGAGATCTTCACCGCGTCCACTCCCAGGCGGGCGGCTCTCCGAACGCTCCAGCCGGGCAGGAACCGGGGAGCGGTGAGGACGTCGGCATAGTCGCCGTCTTCGATGCCCAGGATCAGGCCGGTCTGGGACAATGCGTCCGAGCGGATGAAGCCCGTCCCCTCCAGGAACCCGGGGTCGACCAGCATCGCTCCTCCCGCCGGACCCACGCCGTTGATCAGGGGGAGTTTGTGAGCCCAGATGTCCTCTGTGCTCATCGAATCGGGGTCGTCGGGTCGGATGGTGGCAGCGAAGGATCCGACGTGGTCGATGGCCAGCACCGCGAAATGGCCGGTGGGGGTGGCTGCCTTCTCGAGGCGGGCCGACCGGAGCAAGGAGGTGTTCTGTTCCATTAGTGCTTTCGGATTCCTTGGATGGCTCCGGTCAGGCGTTCAACCCGTCTACCTGCAGGTAGTCCCGCAGGGGCACCGGACGGGTGGTGCGCATGCCCAGCCAGGCGGCCACTTCCGCTAACTCCGAGGAGAGGTCGCCCTGGGCCACCGCGAAGTGATGCTCGTGTCCCTGCACCACCGCGGTGTTCACCAGGTCGTCCAGGTTGATCGGCTCTCCGTCGAGCCGGAAGTTCGAGAACCAGCCGCGGGTCCCCTCGAAACCGGCATTGCCGGTCTCTACAACGTCGGCGGTGGCGATGAACATCTCGGTGAAGTCGTCGCCGGCGTAGGCGATGGTGGTCTTCTGGGGAGCGAAGCGGAGGTCGCCCGAGACTCCGTAGGTCACGTCGGTTTTCCTTCCCAGGGTGACGTGGTCGACCCAGCGGATCCCGTTGTCGCCTCCGAAGTGTCGGGGTGTCACCCCGCAGTGCCAGAAGAGCGCCGCGTCGGATGCCTGGTCCAGGGCGGTGAGGTCCAGGAGGGTGGAGGAGCCGTGGATCTGGGACATCGAGTTCATCAGCAGCATGGTGACGGCTCCCGGCACGTCGCCCTCACAGGACACCGCGAAGCCGTCCTCCGATCCGAGGAGGCTGTAGGCCATGCAGGGGGCCATGTGGTATTCCTCCTGGAAGGTCGGCCAGCACTGCACCGCCAGCGCGTCGTAGCCCTCACGCTTGATCAGTTCACCGAGGGCCAGGTAGACCCGGGCGTTGCGGTCCATGCCCAGAGAGCCGGCGGTCACCTCGGTGGCCAGGTCGGTGGCCGTTCGGACTATCGACTGGGCCGATTGGGCGTCGATGGCGCGGGCGAGATCCACCACTTCTGCGATGGAGTGGGTGCCGATGGTGACGCCGAAGCGGTTCTTCAGGCAGTCGGGGTCGAAGTTCATGTTGTAGAAGCCCGGCGAGATTCCGCCAATCCATCCGATCCGCGCAGAAGCCATGGTCTTGATGCCCTGGAGAGCCCGGATGGTCACCCGGAGGCGCCGGTCGGTGTCGGGTTCGTCGATGTGGCCGAAGAACCACTTGTAGGGGATCTTCTTCTCCGACAGGTGGCGGCGGATGATGGAGGCGTAGTGGCTGGCCGACACCAGGGAGTGGAGCTGGATGGAGCCTTCCAGGACCGGCTCGGGAGTGGCCCAGATGCCCAGGCGGGGCGCCACCTCGGCCAGGGGCTCCAGGAGTTCACCCGAGGCGCAGGCGGCGGTCTGCAAAAGGAGAAAGTCGATCTGTTCGGACTTGAGCCGTGCCGCAACCTCTAGGGCGGTTTCCATGTCGGGGACGCCGCTGTCGATCGCCACCAGGTCGAAGTCGAACTCGTCCGCCAGGGCCTCGAGGCCCCTGATCGCCCGGCCGTACTGGTCGTGCTCGTCGGCGTAGTAGGTGCCGAACGCCACTCCCACGTATCCGATCTTCACTCGCCTTCTACTCTTCACTGTCAGTCCTGGGAAGTCGACGGTCGGATTTTAACGAGGACTACCTCGGCTTCCCGAAAGCCGTCGGGGTGACCGTCTGGCCGTAATGACAGCCGCTATTGCGATGCCCGTCCCGAGCGGCACTCCCCCGAATGCGAGCGGGCTGTTGCCGTTCATGGCTCCCCATAGGGATCCAATCGCTCCGACCGCGATTATCAGAAGGGGGACCATCCTGCTCCACATGTGGTAACGCTGCTGCCGCTCGGCCATTCTGAGGATGCGCTCCGAGGCGTCGGGTTGGGCTTCGTTATACGCTGCGAAGTCCGAGGGGGTAGGCAGGGGCCCGGACCACCATGACTGTAGGTCGACGGAAAACGCCTAGATCGCCGCCGCGAGGTCAAGGGGATCAATTCGCTCAGGTTGGGCCGCTATTTCTGATCTGGCAGGGTCATCGGTGGACTCGTGGTCACTCGCGGACTGTGCCAACTCACTCATTGGCGACCGCGGTCCCCATGCGGTCAATGGCTTTCTGAAGGTGTTTCCCCAGTTCTTCCCAAACGCAGCGAGTTGCAAAAGCCTGTTCCTCGTAGGCCTCCCTGATGTAACCATATGTTGACCGCTGCGCTTGTGCGTCTCTCAACATTCGTAGGGCTAGATGCAGTTCCTGCTCGGCTGTCGTCGTCACGTCGGACATTTGGTCACGGTCCTTGCCTTTGCGCCGGATGTTGCTCAAGTTGACCAGGGCTTAGCGTTGCAGAATGGGTGTCCAAAGGACATGAGACTCGTAGGTGATCATCACCGGTCCCGGTTCCTCCTCTCGCCTTCTCCCTGTGCTCCGTACGACCTGAGCATAATGGCGTTTGAAGACGAGGGATTGAATTGCTTGAGTAATAGATTCGCGATCCGACGGCGACCCTACTCGGCTGTTTCAACCCAGGATTCGAATATGAGAGCCACGGTACATGCGCCAGGGTCCTCGGTCCCAATGCTCTGCTCAGCGGCGTAGCGGGCCCGCCCGGCCCGGGGTTCCATGGAGGCCGTGGACGCCGCGCCCTGGCGTGCAGACCGGGCTGCGGCCCCGAGCACCCTGGCCAGAGAGGCTCCTGCTCCCGCTGCTGTGCGGGCTTCGCTCACCGCCGGGGAAAGTGCGTCCACCATGGTCTTTTGGCCTGGCTCGGCTCTTCCGACCCTCATCACCCGCGCCAAGCCCTTCTCCATGCCCGCCACCAGATCCAGGGGTGCGGCGGGGTTTCCGGACCGGTTGAGTTGGCCTCCGATGGCGCCGAAGAAGGATCCGAACAGCGCCCCGGCGGCGCCGCCCACGGAGTCGTGGAAAGCCCGGCCGGTGGCCCGAAACACCTCGGCGGGGGTGGGGTCGTCCAAACCTTTGATACGTTTAGTGGCCTCCGCCAGAGCGGTGGCCATGTTCACCCCGTGGTCACCATCGCCAGCCACTGAGTCCAGCCTGGACAGTTCGTCCTGGTGGTCGCTCACCCTGCGCGAGGCAGCCTCGATCAGCCGTCTTGAAAGGTCTCCGTCCAGCACCGTCGGCTAATGAATATCCGGCATAACGAATGCGGCGCCGCGGGCGGGAGCGTCGTAGAGATCCAAGAGCTCGTCGTCGAGGTGACAGATGGCGAAAGCGAACCCGGCCATGTCCAGGGTGGTGGCGTACGGTCCGATCCATGAGCGGGCCACCTCGATTCCCCGGCGCTCCAACTCCGCCCGCGCTCCCCGGTAGAGGACCGAGAGTTCCATGATGGTGAGAGAACCGCCGTTGTTGAGCAGGAGACCGACCCGGGCGCCTGCCGGGAGATCGGCGTCCTCCACCAGGCGGCGGATCATCAACTCCGAGATCTGGTCGGCTTCCACGTCCTCGCCCAGGCGGGTTCCCGCCTCTCCGTGGACTCCCAGGCCCACCGCCACCGAGGTGTCTTCGGGGTCTCCCAGGGGTTGGCCGCTGACCGGGTGGGCGACAGTCCCCATAGCAGCGGACAGCGACCGGGTGCGGTGGCGGGCTCTGCGGGCGATCCGGGCGCAGTCTTCCAGGGAAGCGCCCCGTTCGGCGATGGCGCCCACCATCTTCCAGACGAAGAACAGGCCGGCACCGCCCCGGCGCTCGGTGATCTGCTCCTTGGGAGCGGAGGCCACGTCGTCGTAGAGGATCACCATTTCCACGTCTTCGATGCCCTCGTCCTCGGCTTCGTCGATGGCGAGTTCGGCGTTCATGATGTCGCCGGCGTGGCTGGAGACCAGAAGCAGCACTCCGGCGCCCCGGTCGGCCGCCCGGATGCCGTCGAGGATCCCGCCCGGACCGGGTGAGGAGAAGATCGGTCCCGGCACGTTTACGTCGAAGAGGCCCTCTCCCACCCAGCCGATCATGGCCGGTTCGTGCCCGGAGCCGTTGCCGATCACCACGCCGACGCGACCCTCGGACTTGGGCGTCGCGCGTACCACCATCCCGTCGGAGAGCCGGATGACGTCGGAGTGTGCGGCGGCATAGCCCTCCAGCATCTCGGAGACCGCATCGGCGGGGTTGTTGAGGAACAGACGGGTGCGAACGCTCATGCCAGGTGTTCGCGGATGAAGGCGGCGGCGCCGGCGGCCTCGGCGTCCAGGTCTTCGTAGAGATCCCTCCAGGCGTAGGTGTCACGGCCGGTCTGCACCGCTGAGTTGGGAAAGGTCTCGAACACCACATAGCCGTCGTAGCCCACGTCGTCCAGGGCTTGGCGGAAGGACGCCCAGTCGATGTGGCCGTACTGGGGGGCGCGGCGGTTGTTGGCCGCCACCTGGACATGGCCGATCCTCCCGGCGGCCTGGCGGACGGCTCCGGCCAGGTCGTCCTCTTCCATGTTCATGTGGAAGGTGTCGAGTTCCACCTTGACCGAGTCGTGTCCCACCATCTCGATGAAAGAGAGGCAGTCCGAGACGGTGTTGAACATGTAGGTCTCGAAGCGGTTGAGCACCTCGAGGCACAGGTCGACTCCCACCTCTGCGGCATGCTCGGCCACCGCGTGCAACGACTCGGCGGATCGTTCCCTGTGACCTTGCAGATCGCCTTCCGGGAACCCCATCCACGGTGCGTAGGTGACGCCTCCCAGGATCGGGCTTCCCAGGTCGGCGGCCTGGTTGAGACACCACTTCAGGTGGTAGATACCCGATGAACGAATGCCCTCGTCGGGGCTGGAGACGTCCATGTTCGGGGAGAGGCCGGTGCTGCACAGGACGTCGAGTCCCAGGGACGAGGCGGTGCTGGCGATGTCGCGCACTCCCACATCGGTCCCGGCCACGAACGACATCTCCACACCGTCGTAGCCGGCCTCGGCGGCCTTGTGGAACACCGACCACTGGTCGTCGTACCAGCTGTCCAGCCAGTAGAAAATCTCGATCCCGACCGGGCGGGTCATGGCGTTACTCCTTCGACGGTGAAAGCGAATGCTAGGAGGGGATGGGCGGGAGCTTCGTCTATGAATTTCACGACGACCGCCGCGCCGTGCTCGGGCGTCTCGGCGCCCATCACTCTGTGGGTGATGCCCCCTGTCACCCCGTCCAGGCGGATCGAAGCCAGAATGTAGGGCGGATCGATGCCTCCGAACGGGGGAGGGCTGTGCACCCGGGTGGCGGCGGTGACCGTCCCGGTTCCGGGAAGGTCGTACCAATCGGTCTCGGTGAGGTGGGCTTCGCAGAACCGGCGGGGAGGGAACCAGGACGCTCCGCACTCCCGACAGCGGGTGGAGCGGAGGACTCCCCGTTCCAAGCCCTCATAGAAGGGGCTGGAGGACCCCACCGCATGGCGATAGCGCTGGGCCATCTCCACGCCCAGCAGGTAGACCGCCCGCCCGTCGGGACCCACGACCCACTCCGTTCCCGTAACCCGCATCAGCCCACCATCCCGAAGACGTTCACCACGCTCAGGGATCCCACTCCGGCGTGGGTGTCGGTTATCCCGATCCGGGCGCCGGGGACCTGGCGGGCTGCGGTGACCTCTCCCCGGAGTTGGGAGACGACCTCCACCGCCTGGGCTATCCCGGTGGCGCCCACCGCCGAGCCCCGTCCCATGAGGCCTCCCGAGGGGTTCACCACCACCTGGCCTCCCTGATCGAACCGTCCTTCCGCGGCGGCCTGCCCACCGTCGCCGACCGGGCACAGGCCCAGGTCCTCGTAGGCCTGCAACTCCGCGCCGCTGAAGGAGTCGTACACCTCGGCGAGGTCTATCTGGCCGGGAGGGTCATCGATGCCCGCTTCCCGGTATGCCCGGGTGCTGGCTTCCCGCTTGGCCGCGAAGTGGGGAAACATTTGCTCGGGGCGGTCCGAGAGGCGGGGCCGGTCTGTTGCGGATCCGCTTCCCAGGATGGCCACCGGCGGGCGGTCGGAGGAGGTGGGGGAGTGCCGTTCGGCCCAGTCCCCGGTGGCCAGAAGCACGGCTGCGGCCCCGTCGCTCAGGAGGCTCGCGTCGAAGAGCCGGTAGGGGTCCGACAAGGGCGCCGACGACCGGACATCCTCAACCGTGATCGACATTCCCCGGTGGGCGAGGGGGTTGTCGAGGGCCATGCGGCGGTTCTTGACCGCTATCTCGGCGAACTGTTCCGCGGTGGTGCCGTAGCGGCGCATGTGCTCGGTGATCATCAGCGCGTAGGGGGCGGCGAAGGTGCCGAACACCGGGGTCTCCCACTCGAAATCGGCTGACATGGAGAGGAGTTCGATGGCGGTTGACCGGTCGACCGAGCGGCCGTTGGTCTCCCCGCCGAACACCAGGACCGAGCGGGCCTCGCCGGAGCGGATGGCCATGAGGGCGGTGCGGATGGCGAGCGCTCCGGTGGCGCCGCCGCCCTCCACCCGGATCACGGGTTTGCCTGTGAGTCCCACGGTGTCGGAGAGGACCTGGCCGAGGCTCATCTGGCGGTTGAAGTGATCGCTCTCATACGCGGCAACGCCCATGTCGATGGTTGAAGAGGATCCGAGCCCGGCGTCGATAAAGGCCGCCCGGGTGGCCTCGGCCACCATGTCCCGCACGCTTGCGTCGTTCCGGAAGCCGACGAAGGGGGTCATGCCGACCCCGGCCACCAGCACCGCGTTGTCTGCAGAAGGGGTCACGGGACCGGAGAGAGGATCAGCCGGCAGACCGGTAAACCGCGAAACCGAGACCTATCCCGCGAAAAACCAGTGCGCGGAATTATCCGATGGGCCCACCCCCGCCTCCACCACCAGTTGGTCAGGACGCGCTTGGGCGGTCGCCGCCGGGGGCGCGTTCTGGGAATATGACCTCGCTTCACAGCGGTTGCTGCGCGGCCCGGGCGACGTCGGAGCGGACCGGGAGGTGTTCGACCCCAACAATGTGCGTCGGGGCTTGTGACAGTGACAACACTTCAGCGTCCTCTTTTTTCGCGACCCGGCCCCATGATTGCGTCTCCAGGACCTACCCGCGGTCGGCCAGGCCGAATTCGACGAGTTCGATGTCCCCGGTGAAGCCGAACTCGCCGTCGTAGGAGTTGCTGACCGGCGAGAGGGTGTCGGCGCCGACGCTGAGAGAACCCCAGGAGATCATGCCGCGGGCCATGTCGGACATGGCCTGTTGGCACAGGACCTCCCCGTCGGCCTCCAGCCGGCCGGTTCCGCGGTAGTCGCCGGTGCGCTCGAACCGGAAGGCCAACTCGGTGGCGCCGGGTCGCACCGAACCGGGCGCGGACGACAAGGTCTGGCGGTCTCCCAGATAGCAGTACTCGAAGACCAGGCGTCCCTCGGTCAGGTACAGGACGTACCCGCCGCTGGTGTCGCCCACCGCCACCAGTACTCCACGGTCGGCTTCGGTTAGGGGGTGGACCCGGGCGGTGATCGAGAAGGAACGGTTGAAGACCAGGGGGGTCACGCCGCCGGGAATGCGGGTGGCGCCTCCCAGGTAGGTGAAGGTGTCGCGGGCTCGGGGCGACCCGGGGGTCTGGAAGGTGGAGGCTCGCACCGCCAGGTAGCGGTCGTCGAGGGGGAACACCGAGTATCGGCCCGCCTCCTCGGTCCACTGGCCTACCAGGTCGGCAAGGAGGTCGGGGTGGTCGGCTGCGAGGTCTTTGCACTCGGAGAAGTCCGAGTCGATGTGGTACAACTCCCAGGGGTCGTCCTCGAAGGGCTCGTTGCGGCGATGGCGGGCCAGGGCCTTCCACCCGTCCTGCCACATGGCCCTGTGCCCGATCATTTCGAAGTACTGGCGATCGCGGGCAGGCGGAGAGTCGGCGTGGTCGAGGACCTGTCGGATGCTGGCGCCGTGATAGGGCATCTGCTCCACTCCGTTGTAGGAAGCCTTGGGGGTCACCCTGACCAGGTCGAACAGGGTGGGGGCGATGTCGATGGCGTGCACGAACTGGGCCCGGACGGCACCGGCGTCGGCGATTCCGTCCGGCCAGGAGATGACCAGGGGAGTTCGCACCCCGCCTGCGTAGGTGTTCTGCTTGTACCACCGCAGGGGTGTGTTGGCGGCCTGTGCCCATCCCCAGGGGATGTTGGTCTGCGAGTGGGGCCCGCCGATGGTGTCGAAGCGTTCCAGGTTGAACTCGACCGTGCAGAACCGGTCCTCCTCGTAGGTGACGATGTCGGCGCCCCCGTCCGGTCCTCCCTCCTGGCTGGCGCCGTTGTCGGAGAGGACCACGATGATGGTGTTGTCGAGGCGCCCGATCGAGTCGAGGAACTCCACCAGCCTCCCCAACTCGGCGTCGGTGTGATCGAGCATCGCCGCGTACGCCTCCTGGAAGCGGGCGAACAGGCGCTGTTGGTCGGACGTGAGGTTCGCCCACTCCTCGACTCCCGGGTTGAGGGGCGCCAGGACCGCGTCGGGGGGGATGATGCCCAGTTCCTTCTGGCGCCGGAACCGGCGCTCGCGGATCACGTCCCATCCCTCGTCGTAGCGGCCCCGGTACTTGTCGAGATACTCCTGGGGCGCCTGGTGGGGGCAGTGGGCCGTCCCGAAGGACAGGTACAGGAAGAAGGGCTGTTCGGGCTTGACCGAGACCTGGTCTCTTATGTAGGAGATGGAGTGGTCGATGAGGTCCTCGGTGAGGTGGTAGCCGTCCTCGGGTCGTCCGGGCGGGTCCACCCGGTGGTTGTCCTCGACCACGTCGGGGTAGAAGTGGTCGGTAAGCGCGTCCAGGAACCCGTAGTAGCGGCCGAAGCCGCGTCCCAGGGGCCATTGGTCGTAGGGTCCGACCGCGGTGGTGTCCTCCAGGGGAGCCAGGTGCCATTTGCCGATGGCCAGGGTGGCGTAGCCCGCGCCCCCGAGGACCTCGGCCATGGTGGCCGCCGACTCGGTGACCCGGCCCCGGTAGCCGGGGAAGCCCGAGTCGACGTTGGAGAGGTACGCCATCCCCACGCTGTGGTGGTTCCGCCCGGTGAGGAGACAGGCCCGGGTGGGAGAGCACAGGGGAGTGACGTTGAAGTCGTTGAAGCGGATGCCGCCGGCGGCCAGGGAGTCGATGGTGGGCGTGTCGATCTCCGCCCCGTAGCACCCCAGTCCGGCGAACCCGACGTCGTCCAACACCACTACCACCACGTCGGGCTTGCCGCGGGCGTCGTTCTCCATCGGCGGCCACCAGGGCACAGAAGTGCGGAAATCGGGTCCGATCACCCCCGGGAAGTCGTCATCGGCAGAGGCGGTGGGCAGGTCGTCGGGCATCCAACTGGCTTCGTCGTTCAAACCATCGATAACCATACTTGACCGGATGGCGGACAAAGACGGCGCACCGGTGGGGGAGGCCCTCCCAAGCTGGCCGGACACCGGCCCGTTCACTTTGGACTCGGTGTCGGTGGAGGTCTACCGGGCGCCCACGGCCCGGCCCGTCCGCACCGCCTTCGGCAGGATGGAGGATCGGCCGGCGGTTGTTGTCAGGGTCCGATCCTCGGAGGGATCGGTTGGGTATGGGGAGGCCTGGTGCAACTTCCCGGCTCCCGCCGCCGAATACCGGGCACGGTTGATCGTCTCGGTCCTGGCTCCGCTGATAGTGGGTCGTGAGTGGCCCCATCCGGCGGCGGTGTTCGAGTACCTGTCGTCGAAGACCCGCATCGTGGCCGTCCAGTCGGGAGAGCCGGGGCCCTTCTCCCAGGCGATTGCCGGAATCGACATAGCCCTGTGGGACATGGCGGCCCGGCGGGCGGGCACGCCCCTGTGGAGATACCTGGGAGGAGACCCAACGGGCGGCGGGAGTGTGGCGGCCTACGCCAGCGGTATCGGACCGGACGGAGTAATCGAGCAGGCGCGGGGAGCCCTGGAGGCAGGCTATTGGGCCTTCAAGCTCAAGGTCGGCTTCGGGGAGGAGACCGACCTGCGAAACCTGGAGGCGTTGCGCCGGCTGCTGGGGCCTGACACACCCATCGCGGTGGACGCCAACCAGGCCTGGTCTCCCGATGAGGCGGCGCGGTGGAGCAGGACCATCGAGGCCTACTCGCCGATGTGGCTGGAGGAGCCGATCGCCGTTGACCACCCCGCCCGGGTGTGGACCAGACTGGCGAAGGCCTCCCCGATTCCCCTGGCGGGAGGGGAGAACCTGTGTGGCGGGAGTGACTTCCGACGCGCCATCGGTGAAGGAGCATTGGCTGTCATCCAGCCCGACGTCACCAAGTGGGGTGGGATTTCGGGGTGCCTTGCGGTGGCGAGGGAGGCGCTTGGGGCCGGCAGGCGGTTCTGCCCCCATCACCTTGGAGGGGGTATCGGGCTGATGGCTTCCGCGCATCTCCTGGCCGCGGTGGGTGGCGATGGGCTATTGGAAGTGGACAGCAACCCCAACCCGCTTCGTGAGGGTCTAGCCCTACCCTTCCCCATCCTTTCCGACGGTCGTTTGCAACTGAGTGAGAGACCGGGTCTGGGGGTGGCGCCGGGCCGAGATGCGGCGCAGTTTCATACCTGGGTCGACACCGTGGGCAGGTGAGATGAGCAGGTGAGGCCCCGTTTGCCCGACCGCTTGGCGAATTTTGCCGATCAACCAGCGTATGGGTAAGGTGATGGGCGGACTTGCCGCGATGCCTCATGCCGTTGGCAAGTCGGTACACCCCGTATTTCAAAACAGGAGGACTATTGAAAATGCATCGTTCTCGATTTGCCCGATGGCTGATCGTGATGGCGTGTTTTGCGTTGGTGGCCGCGGCTTGCGGTGACGACGAAGAGCCGGCCGCCACGACTGCGGCCCCCGCCACGACGGCAGCTCCCGCCACGACTGCGGCGCCTACCACCACCGAGGCTCCCGCTGACGAGCCCATGGAAGAAGAGATGGAGGAAGAGGAGCCCATGGAGGAAGAGGAGCCCATGATGATGGGCCCGACCGGTCCGGGACTCCTCGATGTTGACAACTCTGAAGTAGGCGGAATGAGCTGGGACGAGATCGTGGCCGCCGCCGACGGCGGACGGGTCAACTGGTTCATGTGGGGCGGCAGCGCCACGATTAATGCCTACGTCAACGAGTGGGTCGGCGCCGAACTCAGCTCGCGGTACAACATCGACCTCAACCAGGTGAGGGTCACCGACACCGTCAACGTGGTGGACACGGTGATCAGCGAGACCGAGGCCGGCGAGTACACCAGCGGATCGGTCGACCTGATCTGGATCAACGGTGAGAACTTCCGCACCATGGTGCAGGGTGGCCTGCTGCTTTGCGGCTACTGGGACCTCCTGCCCGCCTTCGAAAACGTGGACATGAACGACGGGACATTGACGTTCGACTTCGGCACCCCGGTCATGGAGTGCGAGGTGCCCTGGAACAAGGCCCAGTCGGCGGTGTTCTACAACAGCGCCCTGTTGCCCGATCCTCCCGCGGACATGGATGCCCTGCTTGCCCAGGCCTGCGCCAACCCGGGGACCTTCACCTATCCGGCGCCTCCGGACTTCACCGGAAGCGTTTTCGTGCGTCACGTGTTCTACAACGAGGCCAACAAGATCCTCCCCGGCGGGTACGGGGACCTCCTGGTTCCCTTCGACCAGGCTCTCTACGACACGGTGGCGGAGGCGACCTGGCAGACCCTCAACGACCTCGAGCCCTGCCTGTGGCGTGAAGGCTCCACCTACCCGGTGGACCAGCCCGCTCTGGAAGTCCTGTACTCCAACTCCGAAGTCACCCACTTCCTCGCCTACGGGCCCGCGGCCGCGGGTTCCAAGGTGGACAGCGGCGTCTTCCCCGAGTCGACCAGGACCTATGGTCTTGCCAGCGGTCAGATCGGCAACACCAACTTCGTAGCCATTCCCTACAACTCGCCCAACAAGGCGGCCGCCCTGGTGACAGCAGACTTCCTGCTGAGCCTTGATGCGCAGTTGCAAAAGGCCTATCCGGACGTCTGGGGTCAGATCAACGTTCTCAACGTCGAGTCACAGTCCCACTTCGCCGATGTCCCGAGGCATCCCTCGGTGGTCGATCCCGGTGACATCTCCGGTCTGCCCGAGTTGCGCGGCGACTGGGTTCCCATCATTGAGGAAGGCTGGCGCGCCAACGTAGCCGAGCAATAGACCACTAAACGACTAGACAATTCGACAGTGACCGGTGATCTCACCGGTCACTGTCTTTTAATGTGGGCGGAGGCTGGGCGGTTGGTGTGGCTGGCGGTGATCCGCGGCTATGTGGGTTCAGACCACGGGAAGGGGGGCCAGCGCCTCGATGTCGGTCACCACGTCGACGACGACCGGGCACTCCGCCTCCAGCGCCCGCTCCAGGGCGGGGCGGAGTTGGCCGGGTCGTGTCACCCGGATGCCCATCGCTCCCATTCCCTCGGCGAGTTGGGCGAAGTCCACGTCGGTGAAGGTCCAGAGGCGGCGTCCCTCCGGGGTCTGTTTTCCTCCGTAGGCTCGGTCGTAGCCGATGGTCGACTGGTTGCCCGAGGAGTTGTTGTTGACCACGGTGACGGTGTTGATGCCCCAGCGGACGGCCGTCTCCACCTCGGCTATGTGGTACCAGAACCCCCCGTCGCCGGTGAAACAGACCACCGGGCGGTCCGGCGCCGCGCACTTGGCCCCGAGAGAGGCCGGGAAAGCCCAGCCCAGGTGGCCGGCGCTGCGAAGGTAACCCTGCGCGGATGTGCGGGTGTCGTACATGCCGCCCATCCACATGCCGGCGTGCCCGGTGTCGACCAGGACGCAGGCGTCGTCTGGGACGAGGGTGGTGAGTTCCGAGCAGATCCGCTCCGGGCGGATGGGCGCTGCATCGGATTCGAGATGACGCCTGTGCTGTTCTCGCCAGCCTGCGACCTCGCGGCGCGCCTCGGCCAGCCACTCTTCCCGATCCGGATCCCGGGGGCCGGCCTGTTCGGAGAGGGCGGCGAGGGTCATGCGGGCATCGGCGTTGATGGCCACCTGCAGGGGGTAGTTGCGGCCCAGGACATCGGGGTTGATGTCGACCTGGATGGCGGCTATACCCGGCGCCGGGACCTGCCAGGAATGGGTGGTCATGCTGCCGGTGCTGGAACCGATGAAGCACACCAGGTCGGCCCGGTTAACCACCCGGTTGGCGGCGCTGCGAGAGTACCTGCCGACGACACCGACGGCCAGCGGATGGGTACCTGGGATGGTGTCCTTCCCGTTGAGGGAGGTCACCACCGGAATGGAGAGGCTTTCGGCCAGGGCCACCAGTTGCCTTGAGGCCCGGGACGTCCGGACCCCTCCTCCCGCCACTATCACGGGCCGCTCCGCGCGGTCCAACAGGTCCAGGGCCGCAGCCACCTCTTTCGGGTCAGGTCGGGGCCGCGCCGGGGGTACGGAGGCGAATCCCTTGTCGACCCACGGGTCGAGGTCGCCCTCCTCGAGGTCGATCTGGCCCTCGTTGCCCGCGAACTGGACATGGGTCGGTCCCGGACGGCCCGACACGGCCGATCGGAAGGCCTGCCGGATGGCGTCGGGAATCCGCTCCACCCGTTCGATGGACGTGTTGAACTTGGTGACGTTGGCGAAGGCGGGCCGATCGTCGACCTCCTGATAGACGCCCCTGCCGGCCATCGTCAGATGGAGGCCTCCCGTGAAGGCGATCACCGGGGAGTTGGCCAGGTGTGCGTCGCGCAACCCGGCCGCCAGGTTGAGCGCGCCCACCGCCTGGGCCATGCAGATCCCGGGACGGCCCGCCACCCTGGCGAAACCGTCGGCCATGTAGGCTGCCGGCTTCTCGCCGTGCGTCCCGATGCGGTGCACCCCGAACCGCTCCAGTTCCACCATGGTGCGCCGCAGGATCGCAGGGACCATGAACACGTGCGTCACCCCGTAGCCGTTGAGCATCTCGGCTAGCGCCCGGGCGCCGGTCATCATGAAAGAGACTCTAACGGTCGGGTTCCAGGCTGGGGATGGCAGGTCTTCGCGGCGAAGCTCCGTCCCGGTGGCGGGGAGGGAGGTCAGTCCTCTCGGGGTCCGCGACGGCGCCGGCGGATGAGGTTGGCGACGACCGCTGAACTGCGGACCGGGATGGGGGCGAAGACCCTTTGCAGAGCGAGGGGGATGTGGGGCCGCGCCAGGAAACGGCGGACGATGTAGATGACGAACAGGCCGTGGAAGACCGCCAGGGCTAACCACATGCCGTCCGGTCCCATGAGCGTCATCGTTCCGGCGGTGAGCACGGGACCTGCTATGGCGCCTGCTCCTCTGAAGGTGACCAGGGCGGTCGCCCCGGGAATGAGGTGGTCGATGTCCAAGAGGTCGTTCATGTGGCTCATGGAGAGGGCGTACACCGGGAAGGTGACGGCCCCGTAAATCATCATGGCGGCCGTGAGCAGCGCCGGCCCGGCGGTGGCGGTGGACATGAGGGCTGCCACCAGGGTGGACCCCAGGGCGACCACCAGGATGACCCGTCGGCGGGGGAAGCGGTCCGACAGGCGTCCGAGCGGGATGGTGTTGGCCACCGCTCCGAACAGGAGGGCGCCCATCATCCATCCCACCTGGGCGCTGGTGAGGCCCACCTGGGTGGCGTACACGGGTCCCATGGTGAGGACCGAACTGTGGGTGAGGCCCGCCACCGCGGCGCCGACGATGGCGAGGGGAGCGGCCCGGTACACCGCGGCGATGTCGGCCTTGTGCCGTTGGCGGATCCTCGGGGGGTTGGTGCGGGTGAGCGACAGCGGCACCAGCGATAGCGAGAAGAGCACCGAAACCAGGATGAACAGGCCGAAGCCGCCCGGATTGTCGACCCCGATCAGGAGTTGTCCGAAGGTGGCGCCTCCCATTCCCATCACCATGTAGATGGAGAGGACCCGACCCCGGTTGCGGTTGTCGGCGACCTCGTTCAGCCAGCTTTCGGCGGTGATGAAGATGCCCGACATGCAGAACCCCGACAGAAGCCGCAGGACCAGCCATGCGACCGGGTTCAGATACAGGGCGTGCAAGAGCGCTGCGGCGGACGCCAGAGAAGCCAGCCCGGCGAACACCCTGACATGGCCGACATGGGCCAGCATGGCGCCGATGGTCCGGCCTCCCACCAGGAACCCCGCGTAGTAGCCGGCCAGGGCGATCCCGATCGCCAGGGAGGAGAAATCCTCTATGGTGGAGCGGACCCCCAGGAGGGAAGTGACCAGGCCGTTGCCGATTCCCAGGATGCACATCGACACCAACAGCGCCGCTAGTTGTCGCATGTTTTCACCAGGATCCGTTCAGTCGGGCTTCCGTCCACCCCATCCGGTAGCCCGGTCCGGGGACGACGCTCCGGTTAGACGCAGGCTGGCTGGTCTAACGGCGGCGTCTCACTTACCCAAAGGGTATATGAGACGGCTTGGATCACGGGGAAGGATTCAGTTCCTCGACGCCAGGCCCGGAGATGGCGTCGAGGCTTTTTGGGTCCGTCTTCGTCAGGCTTGCGACGATTCCGGTGGAATGAACCCTGTACACACGGGGAGTCCGTTATTCCCAGTGCACCCTCCTTGGCTGCACCACCGGGGGATGCTCGCCCCTTTGCCTGCGCCTTCTCCTGCCTCTGATCAGGTAGGCCACCCGTGCCGAACTGCGCATGGTGATGGGGACGAAGACCCTCTGGAGAGCCAGGGGGATGTGGGGCCGTCTGAGGAACCGGTTGACGATGTAGACGGCGAACAGGCTGTGCACGGCCGCCAGGGTCATCCACATCCCGTCCGGTCCCAGGAGGGTCATCGCTGCGGAGGTCGTCACCGGCCCGGCGAAGGCGCCCAGGCCCATGAAGGTGACCAGGGCGGCCATGCCCGGTACGAGCTGGGACCGTTCCAGCAGGTCGTTCATGTGGCTCATCGCCAGGGCGTACACCGGGAAGATCAGTGCCCCGTACGCCAACATGACTCCCGCCAGCGCCCCGGGGCCGACCGACCCGACCGACATGAGCAGGCACAGCCCGATGGCGCCGACGGTGACTCCCAGGATCACCCGCCTCCGGGGGATGCGGTCCGACAGCCGTCCCAGGGGGATCATCGCTGCGGAGCCGAGCATCAGGGCGCTCATCATCCATCCCACCTGGGTACTGGTCAGGCCCACCTCGGTGCCGTACACCGGACCCATAGTGAGGACCGCCCCCTGCGTGAGTCCCGCCGCGGCGGCGCCCACGATGGCCAGCGGGGCCGCCCTGTACACCGCCTTGATGTCGGCTTTTTGCCGTGGAGGTATCTCGGGCGGAGCGATACGGGTCAGAGAGAGCGGCACCAGGGAAAGAGAGAACACCATCGAGGCCAGGATGAAGAGGGTGAACCCTCCGGGATCGGCGAACCCGATGAGAAGTTGTCCCGCCGCGGCGCCCCCCATGCCCATCATCATGTAGATCCCCAGGACCCGGCCGCGGTTGTGGTTGTTGACCTGGTTGTTAAGCCAACTGTCGGCGGTGATGTAGATCCCCGACATGCAGAAACCGGCCGCAAACCGCAGTACGAACCACGCCGCCGGATTCAGGAGGAGAGAATGCGCCAGTATCGCCGAGGAGATCAGCGCCGCCAGGCCGGCGAACACCCGGATGTGCCCCACGTTGGCCAGGAGGTTTCCGACGAGCCGGCTACCCGCCAGAAAGCCGACGTAGAAACCGGACAGGGCCAGTCCCGCCTCCAGGTCGGAGAAGCCCTCGATGGTGGAGCGGATGCCCAGGAGGGAGGTGCCCAAGCCGTTGCCGAGGCCGAGAAGGCACATCGACAGGAAAAGCGCGGTCAAATGCTTCATGGTGGAAGAGCTCCTATGTGAGGGGCGGCCGTCGGGGGCCGGGGGTCAAGACTTCCTGGAACCGGCTTCCGAACGGAGTTCGGGTTGAGGGGAGCCGGTCAAACTGAACGATTCAGTGCCTTCGAATTCTACATGATCCGCGCCTTGTCGATCCGGGGGTTTCAATGGAGGGACCGAAGGGTCGCAGTGTCCCTGTCCTGGCTGGTGGATGGGCTAGGCGCCGGTCCAGCGGGGCGGGCGCTTCTCGGCGAACGCCCGGGGTCCCTCCACGGCGTCGGAGGAGTCGAGGGCCGCCCGGTAGGAAGCCACCTTCCCCGACCGGATGTGGTCCAATGCCTCGGTCACCCCCATCTGCGAGGTGGCCCGGACCATCTCCAGGATGGCCTCGACCGCCAGGGGAGCGGCTTCGCAGATCCGCTGTGCGAGCCGCCGGGCGGTCCCCATCAGTTCCGAAGCCGGCACCACCTGGTTGACCAGTCCCCATCGGGCGGCTTCCTCCATGCCCATGCGGCGCCCGGTGAGGAGCATCTCCTTGGCGACCACCGGGGGGATGTGCCGGGGCAGCCGGACCGCTCCTGCGTCGGGAGGAAACCCCAGGAGAGCCTCGGGAAGAAGGAACTGGGCGTTGTCGGCGGCCACCACCAGGTCGGCGGCCAGGACGATCTCGAAGCCTCCCCCGGCCGCAATGCCGTTGACCGCGCAGATCACCGGCTTGTTCAAGCCTGGCAACTCGGTGAATCCGCCGAACCCGCCGTGTCCCCAGTCGGCCTCGTAGGACTCTCCCTCCGCGGCGGCGGCGAGGTCCCATCCCGCCGAGAAGAACCGCTCCCCGGCGCCGGTTAGGATCGCTACCCGAAGGTCGGGATCGTCGCGGAGGGCTCGGAAAGCTTCACCCATCCGGCGACTGGTTGCCGCATCGATGGCGTTGGCCTTGGGCCGGTCGATCACGACCTCCAGGAGAGGAGTGTCTCTGATCAGACGCAAACCTTCGCCCATGGTTGATTCAGTGTAAGGAGAGCCCCAGGCTCCATTGCCGTTACCCGAGTGAGTTGCCATCCGAGTTCTCGCCGGGCATGAGACTGCCCGGGCTGGATCAACCGGCGCTGCGGGCGGCTGCGAGCCAGTCGTCGACTGTGTCCCGGTTGGCTTGGATCCACTCTTCGGCGTGACGGTGGATGTCCTCCTCGGTGTTCTCGCCCAAGCCGTAGGCGACGTTCTGGAGGGCGACATCGACCGGGCTGATCACAACCAACTCAAAAAGAGTGGCGGCGGCCGGGTTGGCATCCAGGAAGGCGTTGCGGGCGGTGACGCGGATGTCCGCCGCGTCCCACCCCAGGTTGCAGGGGTCGGCGGAGCACTGTCCGGCTTCCAGGGTCGACGGGCCTTCGGTCTGGCTGGGGGAGATTGACTCGGAGGAGGTGGAGAGCCAGACGGCGTTGTCACCGGGGCGAAGGTCGGCCACATAGGAACTCGGGGCCCAGGAATAGACGATGTACGGGGCGTCCTCGGCGTCACGGGCCACAGCCTCGGCGATCAGCACGTCGTAGGACCCGACCTCCAACTGCTCCACGTTCTCCCACCCGGCGTTCTCGGTCCAGGCGTCGATGGTCAAGTGACACCCCCATCCCTCGGGGCATCCCAGCAACTGGAGCACGCCGTCGCCGGGGGTGGAGTCGCCGGCGTCGAAGATGGCGAACAACTCGGGATCGTTCACGATCTGGTCAAGAGTCTCGATACCGTGCTCGTCCGCCAGGTCCTTTCCGGTGAGGGCCCCCTGCAGGCCGCCGGTGCGCATCTGCCAGCCCAGCACCGTCAGGTGGTCGCCCA
>JAPPFC010000033.1 GCA_028824015.1 bacterium | reverse complement strand
CCCAGGGTGAGGAATTTCGGTGATCGACTCTGGGGAATTTCGATGATCGCCATCACTACTGGGACGGAGCGGCAGTGACTTCGATCCTGACACCGACCTTGTGGGCCTGGTCATTCCCCATCTCTATCCTGAGACCAAAAGGCGGATGCGGTCTCTTATGGACCAGGCGCGCTCCGAGCATCCAATGGATCTCGATCGTCGCATTAGCGGGGGGAGGCATGTAGGGGCGGCTAGACGGAAGCTCTGGGACAGTTGCCGGGGGCCAGAGGGTGCAGAGGGACTGTCTGCTTCTCCGGGGGAGCTACTCCAACGGTTTAGATTCCTCGAACTCGATTCCCTGACCTACGACTCCCTAGACAGGGACAAGGCGATCAAATGGTGCGGTAATGTGCTCGTGCAAAGTGATGACCGCCGCAAGCTGTGGGATTCGTTGCTGGCCGAGATACAGACCGTTCGTACGGATGGTGGCTACATCAGCAAGTACAGGTTGGTTAAGCGCTTGGGTATGGACTATGTTTTCCGCCCCGAGGGAGGGTCCAACCTTACTGAGAGTCTGACGAGCCTTCCCATCATTTGTAGGGACCGTATCAAGGAATTGGAACAATGGTCTCCTTCGGTGGCAAGACAGTTGGTGGCGCTGTTGTCTGGATCTTCCGCTCGTACACCAGGTACGCTGGCGCGCCTCGCTCAGCATCCTCCAAACTGGTTGGAGAAGGCGGATAGTTTGGCGTGGGACACTATCAGCGAATTCGTAGACACTCACGACCTTCCCGGCTTGGACGCACTGCAAGAGGTAGCCATCAGAAAGGGCTCAACACGAAGTTCGATATACCTGATTGATCAGGCTGTCAGGGCTGCAATGCAGGGAGACAGAGCACGAGCAAAGGAACTCCTTTCTCAGATGCCTCCCGACTATCCGCTCTTAACTGCGGCCAAGGCCCGTATCGAAGGCCACGCGAAAACGGTTGTGGAACTGGTGGTAGGAGAAGATTTGCACAATGCTGAGGATCCCGATCTGGCTCTAAACAGCGTGGCGATGCTGGTTTGGGCATATTGGGAACTCGAATGGTTCAGACGGTTAACCAGCATGCTTCGAGCTGCTAACAAGCGGTTTCCGGGCCGAGGGTGGTTGTTATTTCATCAAGCCAATAGCACTTTGGCAATAGTTGATCAGGTTGGAGTGGAGGCAACCGGGAGTCACGACCTAATGAGTTCAGTCGTTGAACTGGCGCTTGCATCCCGGGACTGCTTCCGCCTCTGGGGTGGTCCATCGCACCTTGCTGTTGGCGTTGCGACCAAGACACTTCTTTTTCTCGACGATCCTTGGCGAGTGATTGACCTGGCTTCTCAGGAACCAGATGGGGAAGCCAGAGCATCAGAGGCGAATGACCCTACCGTGCTAAAGAACCTGGCCCGCGCCTACCTGATACTTGGACGCATCGAGAAAACAGACGCTCTCCTGCTAAAAGGGATTGAACAAACCGAAGCAGAATTGATCCGAGGCTTGCGATCTATCGAGGGAGACCCTTCCGCCCTTCCCCGGTTGCGGGAAACCCTGGTCCACTCCGATGACAAGAACTTCCGTCGCCAGGCTCTGTGGGCATTGGCCCATGGTGGCGAAGCGAACGAGGAATATCTTAAAGACTTCAGCGACGACGAAGCCGCCCTCTTCCGAGGAGTAGCGGCCTTACGTCGCAAGGAGATGGCCGAAGCCATCAACCATCTCAAGCCACACGAACTCGCGTCGCGTTTTAACGCCCACTATCTGGCGCAAGCACAGTTTGAAAGCGGGGAACCCGACGAGGCCGTAGCCACCTTGGAGAACGCGGCGAGGCACTTCGGGGACCCAACACTTTGTGAACCAGCTGTCCGGTTCCTTGAAAACCAAGGCAAATACGAAGAGGCTCGCGCCTTGATTGCGGATGTTCTGGCTAAGTGCCCCTTCCGTGCTGTGCGCTTTCGTTTGCGCGCTGCTCTAGTGAGAATCGCGAACAGCCTTGAAGACTGGCATGCGATGGAGACCTACGCACAAGCGCTGGTAGAGGAGTTCCCCCAAGACAGGCAGGCACCTTGGATGGTCGTTTACGCAATGCACCGACAAGGAAAGAACCAGCAGGCGTGGACATATCTCGACGGCAACGATCTGATACCGCCCACGAAAGACATGGCAAGGGTGGCGATTGTCGTGTGCCGTACCGCTGATGGTCCCGAACATGACGCTGAGCGACTGCTGCGAATATCGGAACTGTATGCCGACTCAGAGGAAGTCGCCGGAAGTGCCCTCATGACTCTGGCGACCCGCAGCGACCTTTTCAATTTGACAAAGGATCAAGAAGCTCGCCTGCAACACCGAGCAGAAGACTTCTTTGCTCGCTTTCCACAGAGCCGCATATTCGGGAGGTACTCCGCAGACACTCCGGAGGAACTATTCGAGATGATGACAACCTCCCTCCGTTCCCGCTCGGAGCAAATAGACGAAGCCCTCGACGATGTATTCAACAGAATCCGATATGGCATCTTGCCCCACGGTGTCCTCGTCAAACTGAGCAATAGGCCTTATACGGACATCCTCTTGTCCTCAGAAGATGATTGGCTGACTGCCATTCCAGTTGACGAAGATAGACGCGCGAGGGAGAGGGAAGCAGCCAGAAAGGCCCTTAACGGAACGATATCCGCTGACACCAGCGTGGCCATCTTTGGTCTGGCAACGGGACTCGACACAGCCCGTCTCGGCGGGGCTTTCAAGACTGTCCTGGTAGCGGACGAACTTGTTTTTGATGCGCGTGTGGCTGGTGCAGCAGCTAAAGAACCCGTCAAGGCGGTCGTCAGCTATGACAGGGTGCTCGGCAAACCCACATTGACGGAGGTTAACGCAGATAGACGCAAGGCAGGGGTTCAGAAGGCCGAGTCCGTTTTGAAAGTGCTGGAAGGCTGGCGCCGTGTGGGGACGGGGCATTTACCCCCACCTTCGCATCTCGGAGCGGAGGAGAGGCTACCACCGTGGGATGCATCTTTACGCTTGGCGGCAACGGGCGGTCTTAGCCTGTGGTGTGACGACCTGGGGCTCCGCTCCCTAGCCGAACTCGAAGGGATTCCAACCTTCGGGACATGGGCCTTGTTGGAGGCACTAACTTCAACTCCCGGTTTTGCCTGGCTTCCAGCCCTCCCAGAAATGAAACTGAGGTTGCTCAAAGCACGAATCTGTGACGTGCCCGTCTCCCTACAAGAACTAGAGCAGCTGACCGCCGACAGCGACGACATCGACATGGCGGTATGTTATTTCCTGAGTAGACCTCACATCTGGAGCCTGGACGCATTGGATGCCTTTAGGTGGTATTTGGGTCGCGTCAGGACCATTACCGAGGGACCAGACAGACAACAGATACCCGTATTGCTGCTTCATGCAAGTCATGGATGGGCAGCCGCTGTGCCTCCCTCAGACCAGGCCGGGGTGTTGAGCCAAATGCTGGCCACGACCGTCCTTACCGTCATGGACTCTACGATCACTCCGACTCTGTTGGCTGCGATTAGGTACGCAACGGAAGGCCTTGGGGGTTCGACGCAGCCCGACCCACTGCCACATGCGATTGGAGAAATGTTGAACATCCTAGAAGATACGGTCGGACCTGCACGCGGGGCGCAAATGCTGACTCTCGTGTTCGCGGAAGCCAATCCCGATGATCGGCAAACGGTTATGTCGATCATCCTCGGCGAAAGGTAGGGAACTACTCACCGCCTCCTTCCTATCGGCGGCGGTACCTAAAGTGACGGCTTTATGGGACGATGCGACTTGTGGAGTCCTCGCGGGACCCACTCCTAACCCGCAGGTCAGGAGTGGTGACAAAACACCACACCGACTGACTGAGGTGGTGTCATCCCAAATCCCCGGTTAGCCCTTAAGTCGGGGTGAAGGGCCAACAGGCCATTCCAGAAGGCCGAAAACGCTGGCGCGCGCCATGGTGCACACTTACTAAAAAGGGGAGAGCATGTACGAAATCGATCGGCTTCGCATTACCGATCAGGTATTGAAAGAGTTTCTGAACAAGAACGGAGTACCGGCTGTAGGTGCATCCATCGTTCATTCGGATGGAGAGGCCATTAGTCATGTAGTTGGCGTGCGGCGACGGGACTCACCGGACGAGGCGCTTCTCACTGACAAGTGGCATATTGGTTCTTGTACTAAGTCGATCACGGCGGCACTCTGGGGCCGCCTCGTTGAATTGGGCTTCGCCAACTGGGATACCCGCCTACCTGAGATCTTCGGAGACCTACGGTTCCGGGATGCCGAGTGGGCGAATGTGACGATCCGTCACGTACTTCAGTGCCGCGCTGGATTTCCAACAAACATCCGGCGCGACCTTTTCGAAGCCACTTGGAAGGACACTCGACCCCTCACGGTGCAACGTTCAGATGTGGTAGAACAGTCTCTCCAGCGCCCTCCCCTCAGGTTTGGTGAGTTCAGGTATTCGAATCTGAGTTACATTATCGCAGGTGCCGCCATCGATCGTGTGGCACAGACCAGTTTCGAAGACGCGCTGGAACACTACATATTGAAGCCGCTCGGTGCTACGGTCGGATTCGGCGCACCGGAAGAAGTATGTGGTCATAGGGCAAGAGTCACCTTGAGCGGCATGGGACTGTTCAAAGGTCCGCCCATTGGTCCAGACGACCCTAAGAGTGACAATCCACAGGTGTACTCGTCGGCGGGATGCCTCAGTCTCTCCCTTGGAGCCTGGAGCACCTTGATGCAGATCTTCCTATCTGGTAGTCACAGGAAACTGTTACAGGAAGAGTCACTCAAGACGATATTCCACTCCCCGGCACAGTCTGGCCGGTCTGTGGCGATGGGCTGGATGCAACCGACCCCAAGCAAGGGTATTCCATATGTAATGCAGGGTTCCAACACGTTGTGGGCTGCAACCTCGATGCTGGCTTTGGATCGAAGAAAAGGCGTGCTGGTCGTATGTAACGATGGAAGGACACGAGTACTAAACCGATCCATACCATTGGCTGCCTTCCTGCTGGGACTGTGACCAGAGGGTCCCATGTCACCGGCGGCGAGGATCGAGTCCCGCTCCCGGACCGGTTTGTGGTCGGCAGGAGTGGGATTTTGGTTGTCAGGGCGCTGAAGCCGGCAGCAGGGGCGGTCGCTGGCGGGTGTTGAGTCCCTGCGGGTGTCATAAGGGAGGACCCCGCGACTTCAGTCTGTTGGAACTGGATCCGGTGCTCCTCACCCATAGAGATGCCTCGTGCTGGACGACTACGCTCGCCGTCCTGGCATTCAACGTTCCAGCTTCAACTCAGACGGGACCCATGCCGAGAGTGTTGTTGTCGGTGCCGAAAGTGCAAATAGGGCGAACAGCGATTTGCCAGGCCGAAGCCCCACTTCTCCTTTGGAACCCTGCACTAAAATTCAAAGACGGTGGCGAAAACAAACAATCCCCGATCAGCAACCGATCAACCTCAACGGGTGTTCACGATGGAGGAGGCCCGCGCCAGCGCCGAGCAAGGCTACCGGCGCTTGCTGGCGCGGGGGCGAGGCACCCGGGACATCGCAGGCCGGTTGGCATGGAAGCGCGCCCGCGGGATCGACACCACCTTAGAAGAGCGATATTGTGGCATTAACTCCCGATGAACTCCTGGAACAAGCTCGGCGAGCGGCAAGCGGTTCTTTCGACTGGGTTCTATATACGGCAGCCGCTTTTGATGCTCTAGTTGAATCCAGGTTGGTGCTAGTCGGAGGGGCAGCCCAGGTGGTCTACACAAAGGAGCACCGCCCCACAGACATTGATATGGTCGGGCCGATAACCCCCAGGGACGAGCGAGTTCTAGCTGAAGCCGGGTTTGCGCGGGAAGGTCGATACTGGACGTACGACTGGTCAGACACAGAGGGTTTCATGGTGGAGGTACCCGGCAGTGCGCTCTGGGAGGGAGAAACCGCGGTTGAGATAAACGTGGGAGGCCACCCTCTCGGCGTCGTGTCGCTTGAAGACCTCGTATTGGATCGGCTCACACAAGCGACCGACGGCACTCAGGTCACCTGGGATGACGCGCTGTCCCTGTCTGTCGCAACATGGGACCGGGTCGACTGGGACAAGGTTCGTTCCCGTTGTATGTCCAAACGCAGTGAAGACCTTAGGTTGCAGGATCTGCTCGAAGTTTTGGACAACGTGCTCGCCGCGGTTGGTGTTACCGGCGCCTAACGGAACTGTTCCAAGAGGCGGCCCTTGTCCGCGGGCGTTCTTCGAGGGTACCGCCTGTGATGGTGGCCTGGGCCTCCCAACTTAACCACATGGATCCTGCGAAAAAGGGCCTGTTCTGACTGCCGGTCTATTCTGGCTCGACCGGTGTGAGCGTGTAGGCGATCCGGTCGTAGTACAGGCGGGTGAGGCCCTCGAAGCCGGAGTCGGTGCCCACGATCAGCCAGGCGCTCCCGGCGCTGTCGGCCTCCACGATCACTGGTGAGCCTGAGTTGTCAAGGGTCTTGATGCGAAACTCGTTGTTTACCACGTCAGGATGGGCCACGTCGCCGATCACGACCATCTGTGTCCCGCCCCGGGACTGGTTGCCCTTGTCGATGTTCATCCTGGAATGGCCGGTGCCGTCGATCACGGTTGCCGGTTCGATGGTGGAAGCTCCCGCCTTCACGAACACGCTCTCCCCGGGGGAGCCACCGATCCCGACCAATCCCGCCGCAACGTTGGTCGCCAGCTCTACCGTCACCGCCACCTCGTAGGAGGCCATCGGGACCAGGCCGTCCACTCGTCGTTTTAGGTACATGAACAGATCGTCGCTGCGGTTGTGTCCCTGAACGTAGATGCCTGCGCCATGGATGCCCTCGGGCAGGGCGCGGTGTCCGCTGTCCAGCTCGTAGATCGACGGGTCATAGTCCGCCGGCAGGTCCGCGAAACCCACCACCCAGCCCTCGGAGTTGAGCTCGAGTGAGAAAGCGAACCGGGCCGGCTCCAAGGCGGGGGTCGAGTCGATGAGCGGGAGCGCTCGGACCAGGAAGGTGGCCATCTCCGCTCTGGTGACCGGCCGTTCCGGACAGTAAAGGAGCGGTTCGGTTGAGCAGCCCTTGGTGACGCCTGCTGCGGCCAGTGCGTCGATGTCGGCCTCGTGGGTGTTGCCCGAAGTGTCGGTGAATCCCGCCGGCGAAGCGGGAGGGAGGTCGAGGGCTCGCGTCAGGAAGCTGGCCATCTGCGCTCTGGTGACTGGCTGGTCGGGGCAGTATTCCAACGGGTCGGTGTTGCAGCCCTTGGTCACGCCTATCTCGGCGAGACGTTCCACGTACGGCGTCCACCAGGAGTCGGGATCCACATCCTCGAACCGCGTGAGGGCACCGGAGGAGTCGGGAACCTGGTCGAGGATGCGGATCATCCACACTGCCATCACCCAACGCAGGAGAGGATCGTCGGGGCAGATGCGCCCCTCGCCGCACTCGGTCCGGTCCAGAACGCCCATCGCTGCCAGGCGGTTGATGGACGGCTCGTGGAAGTCGCCGGCATCGTCCTCGAAGGCGTCCGGATCGGGGGGTTCTTGCTCGCCGTCGCCGTCGCTCGGGGCGGGAACGTTCGGCGCCATACCGTCGATGGCGGTGATGTTGGAGGACTTGAGACCCAAGCCGGTCCGCAGCCCGTCGCCGGCGATCGTGACCGACACGGCTTGGCCATTGTCGACCCCGCGGAACAGCACCTGGGTGGGCGAGGACACCGACGCTCTCGCCACCAGGACCGCTTCGGTGACGTCATCCCATCCCAGCCAACCGGCGACGGTCGCCGCGCTCACCCGTTCCTCCCAGGAGGCGTGCGGGTTGCCCACCGCCGGATCGAGGTCCCAGGGATCGGCGACCCGCCTCAGGTAGGGCCACTCGCGGGCGGACGTATTGGCGTCCCGCACGGTGCGGAAGCCGTAGACGTTGCTGCGGGTGATCCCACCGGAGGAGGCGGAGAAGAAGGTCTGCACGATCCCTCCCTCCGTGACATCCTCCCAGTCTGCGCCATAGTAGGTGAGCACCCGGTCTTCGGTCGTCTCCACCCCGTCGAGCCAGGGTCGCGAGGCCGATCGAGCCTCCTTCGTCCAGCCGATGTAGTTGATGTCGCGCCAACTGTCGTACATATGGCACCAGCAACTGTCCTTGCGGGCGTCACTGATTCCGGGGTCCTCGTCGGGATCGGCGGGACGGGCCCTGGATTCCCAGAGGAAGAACTTGAAAGCGGCGTAGGAGCGGGCGGTGACCGCCTGTGCTTCGTTCACCCCCGCTTCGGTCCAGTCGTCGGGAAGTTCGGCGACGCCTCTCAGGTAGTCCTCGAGTCCGACCGCCAGGACCACGTGGAACCCTGTCTCGACCGGGTCGTCGCGCATCTTCAGCTCCCCGTGCCGGTACTCGCACTCCTCAGAGGCCCGGGCCAAGCACAGCTTGCTCCGGTCCTCTCCGTGGCGGAGCCGGACCCCCCGGGCGTCGGGCCACGAGATGGAAGCCCGGCAGCCGCCCGCCGTGCCCTGCAACTCGCCCCCGTGGAAGAACCCGCACCGGCCGGGGGCGATGCGGCGGAACTCTCATCGCTCACCCGAGTGGGGGTGCTGGGGCTTCGGGCAGGGACCCTCGCCGTCCCCGGCCAGGCACAGTTCCAGCGGGCCGCCCACCGCGGTGAACTCCAGCAGGGTGACCTGGGAAGCCAGATTGACCCACAGCGGCTTGTCCAGAGTCAGCAACAGATCGTTGGGAAGAGAGAGGTCCCCTAGGGAGGCCGGTTCCGAACCCGGGAAGTAGTGGGCGGCGATCTCCTCCCCCGGCTTGGCCGGATCCTCCAGCGCCTGCCCACGGGCGCCCCACTGGCCCATGCCGACGCCATGGCCCCAACCGGCGCCTTCGAAGTCGAACCCGGGCGTGTGGTGGGCATCGGCGGCGACGGCGGGCACCAGGCACGCCAAGACAGTCGCGACAATCAGCCTGCGGAACACAGTCGGACTGTAGCGGGATCCCGCAGCGTGTCGTCCCCCTGCCGGCTTTAGCTGTTCCAGAGGGTGTGTTGGGTTAGCCAAGAAGGGTGGTGGAGTTAGGGCAGAATGGGGAAAGCGGCGCCGGCTAACCTGTCGGCTTCCCGGTTGTACTTCCGGGGTACATACTCCACGTGGCGCTTCGGGAAACGTGTCAGAACATCAACAGCTCGGCTGTGGAGTGGTTTCAACGCCTCCGCTCGAACTTTGTAATGCCCGCGCACTTGATTTGTGACAAGCTTGCTGTCGGCCCGGACCACCAAACGGTGGACGTCCTCTTCGAGGGCCATTTCTAGACCCCCTATGAATGCCAGATACTCAGCTTCGTTGTTGGTGGCAGGTCCGATGTGGCGGCTCAGGGTCTGAACCTTCCCGCCCTGGGAGTCGTACAACACCGCGCCGATAGCTGCCCCCACCGGGGTAGCCCGGGAAGCCCCGTCCGTGTACAACCAGAAGGTTCGATCGCTCCGCATCAACCGGTCCTCAGTGCTCCCCACCCGCACCCGGTGGTGATCGTCCCAAGGTCCCAGGAACTCCCAGCGGCCGTCGTCCAAGTTGTAGAACGACCCGATGACGACGCCTTCGACTATTACATCACGCACGGCTACGGGTCCGTCGGTGACGCCTGGAAAGACCCCGTCTCTTGACCGTATCGAGGATGTCACATTCCCACAGCCTAAATGCGTTTTGCGGTTCTTTGATCCCTGGCGCTCATTCGTCACAACGGCGGCGTGATTGGTCATCTGAGGGGTTCTCTCCTCCCTGGGATGTTGAATCCGCTCCTCTGCACAAGGCCCTGGACCCGGCGTCCCCGTCTACCTGCAACAACTCTCGGGTGATCCGACTCTCAGCATTGAGTGGATCTCAGTGATCGGCAAGCCCCCACCGTCAACGCGGTCAAAGCGAAACCCTCTTCCAACTACGCGGCGAAGTAGGGTGTTTTCTGGTCAGCGTGGGCGCCGCATGCGTACCCGGAGCCAGCGCATCCCGCCTGCGAATACCGCAACCAGCGTCGCCACCGCCAGCACTGTCTTGATCAGGGTGAACACGGCGGCCAGCCATGCCAGCGGAGTTGTCCCGCCGCCATAGCCGAGCACCAAGGCGGCGACGGTGGCATTCTCCAGGACATCGGCCAGGGCGAGCGCCAGCGGCAACGGATACAGCGGAGGCCCGCCCCGGAACAGCCGGGACAACAGGATGGCGAATAGCAGGCCGTAGCAGGCGGGGAAGACCATGTCGATGGTGAGCGCGGTTATCGCATAGACGTCCCTTGCGCCGCCGTCGAGTTGGTCGAGGGCATCGAACAGAGCCGCCGCTTCGTCGGGGGTGTACCAGCCGCGACTGTCGAGCAATTCCAGGCCTGCCAGCCGGGAATGTCGCCAAACGAGGCCCGCCACGCAGGCGGCGACGCCAACCGATGCCGCGGCCGCTGTTCGCCAGGTCGCCCATCGTTTGTCAGACATACACCACCAGTCTTGACGATATCTGCTGCCCCCGAGGTCCAAACCTCCCCGGCCGGGCATTGCCCGAACCGTCGTTCAGCCATGGGCCTTGGCGGTGCCGTCAGTTGTCTGAACAGCTTGAAGAGGGTCGGTAGTAGTGTAGGAATTCCGATGTCTCTCCTGTGAAGCCGCCACCGTTCAAATATGCCCGCCCGGAGAGCCTTGACGAGGTGCTGGGCATCCTGTCCGAACACGGCGGCGAAGCCAGGGTGCTGGCGGGGGGTCAGAGTCTGATACCGCTTTTGAACTTCCGCCTGGCCCGTCCGGAGGTCCTGGTGGACATAGCGTTGGTGAAAGAACTCCGGAGACTTGCGGTGGAGCGCGGGGTGCTGCGGATCGGCGCGGCGGTCACGCAGAACGCGGTGGAGCGTTCCAGCGACGTGGCGCGTTTGTGCCCGCTGCTCAAGAAGGCTCTTCCGTTTGTGGGTCACCTCCAGAACCGCATGCGGGGAACCGTGGTGGGGAGCATTGCTCACGCCGACCCGGCGGCAGAGGTGCCCGCGGTCACACTCGCCCTGGAGGCCACCATGGTCGCCCGGTCCGCCAGAGGTGTCCGGGAGATCCCTGCTGACCGGTTCTTTCTCGGACCCTTCACCACCGCATTGGCTCAAGACGAGATTCTTGTGGAGGTTCGCTTCCCGTCCTCCAAGAAGACCCGGGCCGCCGTCGCCGAGGTGGCCCCACGGTCGGGCGATTTCGCGATTGCGGGCGTCGCCGGGGAGGTTGTCACCACCCGGGCGGGGAAGGTGAGAGACATCGCCCTGGCGATGTTCGGGGTGGGAGGATCGCCCCAGCGGCTCCACGAGGTGGAGGCTCGACTCACGGGGGAGCGGGTCACCGATGACCTTCTCGACCAGGTGGCGGCTCTGACCAGGCACACCGCCCAGGCCGACTCCGAGGACGTCCATGCCGACGCCGCCTACCGGGCGCGGGTCTCCGGAGAACTGGTGCGCCGAGCCGTCCGGGAGATGACCCGGTGAAGCCGGTTCGAGCACCCACCGGGCGCTTGCCCGTGTCGATGTCGGTGAACGGTCGGCCGATCGAACTGGTCCTGGACGCCCGCAAGTTGCTGGTGGACGTCCTGCGGGAGGACCTGGGTCTCACGGGGACCCATATCGGATGTGAGCAGGGCTCATGCGGCGCGTGTACGGTGCTGGTGGATGGCCGTCCCGTCCGGTCATGCATCATGCTGGGAGTCCAGGCCGAAGGATGCGATGTGACCACCGTGGAGGGGATCACCCCGGAGGACGGCCTCAACCCGATGCAGCAGGCGTTCAAGGACCACCACGGTCTCCAGTGCGGTTTCTGCACGCCGGGCTTTCTGACGACGCTGGCAGGAGTGACGCCGGATGCGTACCCGGATGAAGAGAGCGTCCGGGAACTCCTTTCCGGCAACCTGTGCCGGTGCACCGGTTACGAAGGGATCCTGGATGCGGTGTTGGCGGCCTGGGGAAGGGACCGATGACCTCCCGTCCCAGCCACATCGGCGCTCATGTGGCCCGGGTCGAGGACGACCGGCTGCTGTCGGGCGGAGCGCGGTTCGTCGCCGACGTATCGCTGCCCGGGATGCTCGACGCCGCCTTCTACCGGAGCCCTCTGCCCCATGCCCTGATCGAGAGGGTGGACACCGGCGAGGCCCTGCAGGTTCCGGGGGTGGCAGGGGCATTCACCGCAGACGACATGACCGATGTCTCGCCCTTCCCGGACTTCCACAGAACCGCCCGGCCGGTGTCGATCTTTCCCCTGGCCCGGGGCAAGGTTCGCTACGTGGGGGCGCCCATCGCGGTGGTGGTGGCGCCCGACCGGTACGGGGCGGAGGACGCCCGTGACCTCGTGTCCGTGGATCTCGAACCGCTCGATCCGGTCGTCTCCGTGGACGAGGCTCTGGCCGCCGAAGCCCCCCTCCTGTACCCGGAGTGGCCGGACAACATCGTGATCCGATCGGCGGTCACCAACCCGGAGGCGATAGCCGAGTTCGAGGGAAGGATGACCGTTTCCGGTCGGTACCAGGTCGGCCGCCACGCCGGCGTGCCCATGGAGACAAGGGGGGTTGCAGCCGAGTATCGGGATGGCCGGCTCACGGTCTGGACATCCACCCAGTTTCCTCACATCGCCCGCACCATGCTGTCTTACTGCCTCCCTCTCGACGAGACGGACATCCGCGTGATCGCCCCGGATGTGGGAGGAGGGTTCGGCGTCAAGGCGGAGTTCTACACAGAGGAGGTGACGATCCCCTGGTTGGCCATGAGGCTCGGGAGGCCGGTGCGGTGGATCGAGGACCGGAGGGAACACCTGATTTCGGCCTGTCACGCCCGCGACCTGACCCTCGACCTCGAGGTCGCCGTCGACGGCGACGGGCGGTTCCGGGCGGTGCGAGGGATGGCCATCCAGGACCTGGGAGCCGCCGAGATGTACCCCTACGGCTTCTCGCCTGCCTTCGCCGCCGTCAGCCACATCACCGGCCCGTACCGGATCCCGCACCAGTCGGTGGGCGTGATTGCCGTGGCGACCAACAAGACTCCCTGCGGCGCCTACCGGGGCTTCGGGATCCCGGAGGCCACGTTCGCCACCGAACGCCTGATGGACAAGGCCGCCGACCGCCTGGGAATCGACCGGAGGGAGATCAGGCGTCGCAATCTCATAGGCCGGGACGACCTCCCCTACCGGACGTCGTCGGGTGCGATCATCGACTCCGGGAGTCACCGCGAGGCCTTCGAGGAAACCGTTCGCCTCACCTCGGAGAGCCTTGACCGATGGCGGGCCCGACTCGCCGGTGATCCTCATCTCCGGCTGGGATCAGGCGTGGTCAGCTACATCGAGGGCGTGACCCCTTCGTATTACTCGACCAGCGGGCACTGGACGTCCTTCGACTCGTGCTCGGTCAGGATGAACCCCGACGGCACCGCCGTGGTGTCGGTGGGCGTCTCCACCACGGGCCAGGGCCTCGAGTCCATGCTGACCTCTCTCGCCGCAGAGGCGCTGGGCGTCGGACGCCACCAGGTCCGGGTCGTCATGGGAGACACCGACCGGACTCCCTACGGGCTCGGCAGTTGGGGGAGCAGGAGCACCAACGTGGCTTCGGGTGCCCTCCGGGAAGCCGCCGACGTCGTCATGGAGAAGGCAACCCGCATCGCAGCACACCTTATGGAGGCCTCGCCGGACGACATCTCGGTTCATGACGGACGATTCGGAGTCCGCGGGACCCCCGGAGCGTCGGTGACGTGGCGGGACGTCGCCACGGTCGCCAACATCCGCACCACCGACCTGCCCGAGGGCGTGAAGCCTGGCATGGAGGCGACCGCCAGCTACGACCCTCCCGGCATTGAGCACCATCCCGACGAGTATGGGCGGGTCAATGGTTGCGCCACCTACACCAACGCCTCCCACGGGGCGGTCGTGTCGGTGGACGTCGGCACCGGCAAGGTCCGGGTGCTCGAGTACATCGTGGCGCACGACTGCGGCACGGTCATCAACCCCCAGATCGTCAGGGGTCAGGTGGTCGGTGGGATAGCGCAGGGAATAGGAGGCGCACTCCTCGAGAAGCTCCACTACGACGAGTGGGGGAACCCGATGTCGACATCGCTTCTCGACTACCACCTGCCGACCGCCACGGAGATCCCCAACATGGTGGTCCGCCACTTCCAGTCACCGGCTCCGGCCATGCCGTGGGGCGCCAAGGGAGCCGGCGAGGCCGGGATCATCGGTCCCGCCCCCGCCATCGCCGCGGCCATCGAGGAGGCGCTCTCGGACCTGGGCGTCGCAGAGATCACCCGCACCCCGATCACCGCTCCGCATGTCCTGAGTCTCGTGACCTCCTCCGTCTCCGGGGGCCGCCAAGAGGACCGGGGGGACCATCGCTGACGGCCCGCCTGCGATCGCCGCTCTGGCGGTAGGAACAAACGAAGCGCCGAGCGGTGTTATCCGACCGTGTCAACGCCGGAGACGCCTAGCCAGTCAGGTCTTCGACTGGTCCTGCACCCGTTGAGGGCTACAGCGGCGCGTTCTTGAAACGGGCTGTTTCATGCCAGGCGCTGGGCCCGGAAGCCCCCGTCCACATGCACCTGTGCCCCGGTGATGAAACTTGCCTGCTCCGACAGCAGGAACACGATGGCCTCTGCCAGGTCCCCGGTGGCCCCCAGCCGGCCCAGGGGGTGTTCGGCAGTGGCGGCTTCGAGATCCACTATTCCCTGGGCGGCGGTTCGCTGCAACATAGGGGTCTCCACCATTCCGGGGATGACCTGGTTGACCCTGATCCTCGCCGGCGCCCACTCCACGGCCAGCACCCTGGTCAGTCCAGCGATTCCCGCTTTCGATGTCGTGTAGGCGGCCCGGCCGGGAAACCCGAAGTCCTGCGCGACGGACCCCACGGTCACAATCGCCCCGCCGCCCGCCTCCCTCATCGCCCGACCGGCGGCCTGGCACCAAAAGAAGGTCCCGTTGACGTGGACGCTCAGCACCTCCCGCCAGTGCTCGCTTGGATACTCGAAGCTGTCCCCGACGATGTGGATGCCCGCGCAGGTGACCAGCATATTGATGGGCTGGTTCCAGTGCTCGATCTCCGCTGCCGCGGCGTTCACCGCGGCCGGATCGGTTACATCGGACTGCACGAAACGGATCCGGTCCTGGCCGAAGCGCTCGATCAACTCTCCCGACTGGCCTTCGTTCACATCGACCAGCGCGCAGGCCGCATCCGGGCGGCTTTCCAGCAGCAATTCGGCGGTTTTCCATCCGATCCCACTGGTACCGCCGGTGATCACCGCCACGGAGTCAACCCGACTGTTCATATTGTCCCTCATGATGCCAGCCTTCCGGTCTTCCTGTAGCCCAGAGGGCGATTCAATTGTGGTGTCGCCCTCTTGAACGGGGCCCTGCCTTCCCGGCAGGTCCGCGCATCTGCAAGCGCCGATGGCCCTCGCCATCAACAAGATAAGCCGCGGGCCGATACTCACCTGCTAGGCGCTTTATGCCATGGGCAGGCCACCGTGTAGTACGACTGAGGAGTGCCTGTACCAACCCACCGATACGGGTATGGTTGTCAGTGCTACGGAATGGCGGGTTCGATGAGGGTTGTCGTTGTTGTATGGCTTGCGGTGTTGGCTGTGAGTTGCAGCACGGGAGACGGTGAGGCGGGGACGACTGAAAATCAGACGTCGCACCGGAGTGTTGAATGCTGGGAAGCAGTCGGCGTGGTCGATGACCCTGGTCCCTTTTACAGAATCCACGGCTCCGGCGACGGGTTCGTGGCGCTGCCCTCCAAGGACTTGCAACTCGGGCGGTGGGGGCCGGAGGGCTCGGGCTATGAGGACTACCGCTTCTCCAAGTTTGGTCTGCACGTGCGCCGTTTCAGTCAAGTATCGCTGGAGGTCGTCAGCGCTCCTGTCGAAGCGGTGCTCACCTACGGGGGCGGGAGTGACTTCGCTCCGGTTGATGCTTTGACCTTCGGGCCTTGTGACACGGAGGGCGAGGAGTGTGTGATCGAGCCCACCGAGAGTCTCAGTGTCGGGCCTTGTGGTTCGGATCGCGGCGAATGGGTGGTGTGGGCGGGTGGAGTATGGGTAAACGAACCCGGCTGCGTCGAACTCGTCGCAGCATCCAATGATGAGGAGATCACGGCGTGGCTAGGAGTCGGTGCTCCCTGCGATGGGGCAAAAGGGTAGTCGTGATCATATGGAGAGGGACCTTCACCGGTGGTCTCGCGTGAGTGTTCTTCTCAGCTATGGTTTCAACGGCGCGTATTGCACGTCTTCGGGCGGTGACGTTCCCGAGACGCATCCGGCCAACCAAGCGATCGGCTGGGCAGCTTCCTACAGCATCAATTCAGGAGTTGGCGAAGGCCGGTTCGATCTGGACGGAACCGTCACCCGAGCCCAGATAGTCACCTTCCCCCACCGAACAGCCAATCTGCTGGAGAACCGGTGACTCACCGCCACACACCACCCAACCGGTATTAACCCGAAGCGTCGCTACTTCTCAGAAACAGGACAGGCTAGGTCTTTGACTTGCCCGGCTCATTGTCCCCCTTGCGGTTTCGGACGATGACCACCAGGTCCGCTATCACCGCGTAGTAGGCGTAGAGAGCGGCCAGGCAGAGCCAGGCGATGGTGACCCAGTGGTTGAGGACGTACCAGAGTTCCGACATGGTCAGCTCACTATCCCCCTGTGGCGCCTTCGGACTCTTTGAGACTGTCGAAGTCGAAGGGCTGGGGTCTCATGATCGTCCATGTGACGGCTATCACGGCGGAGACGCTCAGCACGATGATGTTCCCCCACACCACGCCCCACAGCAGGTCGGCTCCGGTGGCCAGCCAGTAGGTCATGCCGCAGACGCTCCCGATGATGGCGGCCCAGAAGGCGCCCTCCCGATTGGTGTTCTTCACGAAGCAGGCCATGATCACCGGTATCACCGCCGAGGAGAAGGCGATGCCCATCGCCTGGTACATGCCCGCGAAGGAAAACCCGATCTCTCGAAAGAAGATGACGACCGCCAGGAGAGCGGCGGCGACCACGTAGAGTGTCGCCCTGCTGGCTACCAGCAGCGTCCTGTCCCTGGCCTTCGGGTTGATGTGCCCCTTGTAGATGTCGTTCACGAACACGGTGGTCACCGCCAGTATCTCTCCCGCTCCGGTGCTGATCGTGGCGGAGCCCACCGCCAGGATGAAGATCGTCAACCCCGCAAAGCCCAGCACCAGGAACGCCATCACCGGCGCGACCGCCTCGGCCTCGGTGAAGACGATCGTCGCGCCTCCGTTGGTGTATGACTCTCCGACCACCAGTCCCCTGGACAGGGCGGCGACGCCCAGGGCGGTACCCGTAGCCAGGGGGATGGGCCACCAGCAGAGAGCGGCGGTCATGAAGGACTTGAAGGCGGTCTTGGGGTCGCGGGCGCCGATCACCCTGGACCAGTAGGTCTGGTTGCACAGGACGGCTCCCAGGTTGCCCACGATGTTGACCACCAGAAAGCCCAGCCCCGCGGGGTTGAGCCAGTTGAGGCCGTCCCACTGGCTGAGTTGTTCCGCCTCGCCGGTTGCGGGTTGCAACACCGGCCGGTTGCTCGCAACCTCGGTGAGGCCGGCCCAGATCTCTCCGGGACCGATCTTGACCAGGACCGCCACCGCAATGATGATCAGGCACACGTACAACATCAGCGACATCACCGTGTCTGCCAGGATGCTGGCCCAGAGCCCGGCGAGGGGGATGTAGGACACGAAGATCAGCACCATCAAGAGGGCAATGGCCCAGAATGGCGCTCCCGTGAATGCGTGGCCCATGATGGCTCCGCCGGTGATGATCATGACGGTGATCCAAAGAGACACGACCGTCGAGATCAACGAGTGGAGGATGTGGTTCTTTCTGTCCAACCGGTGCGCCATGAACTCGGGATAGGAGGTCGCCCGGGGCATCACGGTCCTTACCCGCCTGCCCAGGTAGGCCATCAGCGGCAGCGGCACCGTCGCCCCGAGTGCGTACCACCAGGGCCCGATGAATCCGTACTGGTAGCCGGTCCAACTGCTGATCATCAGCGTGGCCGCCCACACCCAGGTCGCCACCACCGAGGCGTTGATCATCCCGTGGCCGATGTCCCGCCCGCCGGAGAGGAATGTCTCGGCCGTCTTTCCCCTCGCCCTGCCCAGGAACCAGACCAGGAGGGCGTAGATGGACCCCTGGGCGATCAGGATCGCATAGATCGACCAACTCGGCAGCGGTGCCGCAACTTCCATGTTCCTTGCTAACCCCTAGTGGGTTGGGAGACTGACCGAGCCGATACTAGGGCGCCCCGTCGGGGCCCGCTTTGATCAACCTCCATCCCAGCAGGCTGATGTAGACGATTCCGCCCACCGACATTGCCGCGAACGCCGGCGCCAGCGCCAACTCCAAAGCGTTGGAATGCCACGCGGCGATGAACAGCCCCAGGGCGGCCACGGCCAGTGCTGCGACGATGCCGTTCAGCACCGGGGGAAGGTGTAAGGGTTCGGGCCGGAGGGCCAGCGCCAACGCCAGGATGGCGGCGCCGGTGAAGCCGACGACGATGGAGGTGAACTGCAGCCCGAACACCAACCGCTGCATCTCGTGGGCCGACTGGAGCCATTCCTCCGACCGGGCGCCCTGGCTTTCCAGCCCCGCCACTCCCAGGCCGGTGATCATGTAGTCGAGGCCTCGCATCACCATCTGCAGGACCAGACCGATGACCATCCCCAGAAGACCGAGTTGCGCCAGGGGGTGTGCATGCCGCCGCAGGGTCAGGAGGCCATGAAGCATGAGCATGCCGCCGACGAGGATCACGATGGGCACGGTGTAGGAAAGCCCCTGGTTGCGGGCCATGGCCAGCGTGAGGTCGGTGAGGCTGGTGCTGGGCACGGTGTCCACCGCTCCGCGGCCCGGCGACAGCGCGTAGGCAACGGCCACCGCCAGGGTCCCGAGCAACAGGGACCAGCCTCCGAGCTTTGCTTCCGTCAAGCGCATGTTGGAGCCCACGTTACAGGTGGGGTCGACGGAGCGTCGGCGCTCGCTATTGCCTCAGCGCCAGGAGCCACTGGTGGGCGGCCTTCGGCGACCGGAGGTGGAACAGGTCCAGGTGGACATGGTCCGGATGGGCCAACGCCGCCGGTGTGGTGCGGCGCCGCCGCCAATGGGTCTGCATCGCCCACAGGAAGAGCGATTGCCGGCTGAAGAAGTGCCACCAGAGCCGCTCTCTGTTGCCGTTCCACAGTTCCTGGCGGAGGACTGCCCGGCGTATCGTTCTCCGGAACAGTCTCCACATGACCACCCGGATCGGGTAGTCCAGCCAGACCACCGTGGTGGCCCTGGGCCAGACGACATCCCGGGCGAAACCGTAATTGCCGTCTGCGACCCACCTGTCGCCCTGCAGTCGGCGGCTCAGTATCTCCCTGAACACGTCGTCGGGAGTCTCCGTCCAGTTCGGTCCGTGACGAATCCCGTCGAACTCTATGTGAGGCATGTCGAGCGCCCGGGCGATCCTCTTCGCCATCGTCGTCTTGCCCGCGCCGGAAGTACCGATCACGACCAAGCGGTCGGTGGTCCGAAGAAGGCATCTAGTGTGGGAGTCTGGAGTGCCGGTCATGTCGTTCGAGCGCCGGGAGGTGGACATCAGTTGATCCAGGCCGGTCCTGATCCCTGGTCGGCCCAGGCTTGTGCCAGTGTAGTCGCCCGACCTGTGGTGACCTGGGCGGGCGTCACCCGGAGGCGAAGTGGCGGGGTTACGATACCTCGGGATGAGCCGCTCGCGCGCATCCAGGAGAATCGATGAGAGGATCGCGGAGTTGGATGACTGGAGGGGGGAGAGGCTGAAAGAGATTCGCAGGATCATCCGAGAGGCCGATCCCGAGGTGGTGGAAGAGTGGAAGTGGATGGGGGTCCCCACCTGGTCGCGCGGCGGGGTGGTGGCCGTCGCCAACGCCCACAAGGGCAAGGTGAAGGTCACGTTCGCCCACGGCGCCCACCTCGCCGATCCGAAGAGGCTCTTCAACGCCGGCCTGGACGGGAGCACCCGCCGGGCGATAGACCTCTTCGAGGGAGACACGATAGACGTTTCGGCGTTCAAGGCTTTGGTGCGGGAGGGGGTGGCCTACAACACCACCGGTCCGGCCAAGCCGGTCCTGCTGTCGGGCGGGAACCCTCAGATCGCCAAGGCCGACGGCGATGCTCCCGTGCAGGCCTACATCGCCGCCATGCCGGGGTGGAAGAGGGAGGTGGGACGCCGACTCGACGACCTGATCGAGCGCACTGTGCCAGACGTACGCAAGGCGGTGAGGTGGAACTCGCCCTTCTACGGCGTCGAGGGACAGGGTTGGTTCCTCAACTGCCATGTCTTCACCCGGCATGTGAAGGTGACCTTCTTCCAGGGCGCGTCCTTGGACCCCAAGCCACCCTTGTCGGGCAAGGACCCGGAGGCGCGGTGGGTAAACATCCACGAGGGCAAGTTCGACGAGGCCCGGATGGAGACGTGGATCCGCCAAGCGGCCGCCATCCCCGGATGGCACGGGTTCGACACGCTGTGAAACCCAAGTGGCCGACGGTGGTGAGCCTGGTCGTCCTGGTGGTGGCAACCTTTTTCGAGTGGTACTGGGTCTGGGGCGTGTTGTATCTCTACTGGGCGGTTCAGTCCGTGGGAGTGGGGGAGGCCTTCTTGGTGCAGACCGTGCGGAGGGACGGGAACCCTGTCCTGTTCTGGTCGGTCAGCGCCATGTGGTTCGTTCTGGCGGTGCTGGTCATCGTCACCGATCTCTTCCCCGGGGTCAACGAATGGCTGGGAGGCGCCGGTGGATAGTCGACGCGGGATGCCCGTCCTGCCGGTGGAGGCGTACACCTCCCAGGAGTGGTTCGACCGCGAGCAGGAGGCCATCTTCTCCCGCACCTGGGCGTTCGCCGGTTTCGCAGGGGACGTCGGCGAACCGGGCCGGTACACGGCGGTGCAGGCGGGGCTGAACAACATCTTCATCGTGATGGGAAGGGACCGCCGGCTCAGGGCCTTCCACAACATCTGCCGTCACCGGGGTACGCAGTTGCTGCGCGCGGTGGGTAACGTCCAGTCCGCCATCGTCTGCCCCTACCACGACTGGACCTACGACCTGGAGGGGAGTCTCATATCCGTTCCGAGCCGGGAGCGGGAGTTCCCCGACCTGGACATGGCCTGCCTCGGGCTGAAGAAGGCCTCCGTCGACCTTTGGCGCGGGATGCTCTGGGTCCATCCGGACAAGCATGCGGGTTCGATCATGGACTGGTTCGGTGAGGTGGAACCGCACCTGGGGCCTCACGACGTTGATCGCCTGGTGGAGTACGAAAAGGGCCGGACGGAGTACGAGGTGGCAGCCAACTGGAAGATCGTGGTGGAGAACTACATAGACGGCTACCACCTGGGGCATCTTCACTCCGGCACCCTGGCGATGTACGACCACTCCCGGATCGAGGCGGGATTCGTGGGCCCGCACTTCACCTTCTATGAGCCCTTGGCGCCCGAATACTCCGAGAACCCGGAGAAGAACGCTCCGTATCCCCTGATCGTGGCGCCCGACCGGTTGGGAGCGTGGGTGCCGATGCTGTTCCCGGGCATCGGACTGGTGGAGACCGAGAGTTCGTGGACGGTGTTCCATGTGACCCCGCTGGCGCCCGGCCGCACCCGCGTGTTGAACCGGACCAAGGTGGCCGACGCCTCCTCGTGGGCGTTCATGCGCCAGTCCATCCGGTCCTATGGCTTCTGGGCGAGGAACACCGGCGCCAAGTACAAGGGGGACCCCTCCGACCCGATGGCCTCCGGTGACTTCACCGCCGAGGACATCTACGCCTGCGAACAGCAGCAGCGTTCGCTGCAGAGCCCCTATTTCCAGCACGGCCCCTCCTCCATCAGGGGCGAGGAGGGGGTGCGGCGCCACCAGGAGTTGGTGCGCGAATGGGTGGAAGGGAGTCGGTGAAGGGGGAGTTCCACCGGCTGAGGGTCCTGGGCACGCGAGCCGAGACGAGGGACGTCACAAGCCTGTCCTTCCATGTGCCCCCACCGCTCACGGAGACGTTCGCCTGGAGGCCGGGTCAGCACCTCACCCTGCGTTTTCACCTCGACGGGCTCGAGGCGCGACGGCCCTACTCGATTTCGGAGTCCCCCTTCGGAGGAGGCCCTCTGCGCATCACCGTCAAGCGCATCGGCGACGGGTTGGTCTCCAACCACATCCACCGGAATGTGGCGCCGGGCGATGTCATCGAGGTGATGCCGCCCTTCGGGGGGTTCTACCTGGACCCGGACGCCCGACGACGTCGCACCCTGTACTTCTTCGGCGCGGGCAGCGGCATCACCCCCCTGTACTCCATGGTGCGCTCGGTGCTGGCCGCCGAGCCGCACTCGGCGGTGTTCCTCCTCTACGGCAACCGAGATGCCGACGCCGTCATCTTCGGCGAGGACCTGTGCCGGCTGGAAGAGGATTCGACGGGCCGCTTGACGGTCAGACACGTCCTGTCGTCTCCTTCCCGGAACTCTCCGCTCAGGCATTGGCGACGAGGCAGGATCAACGCAGAGAGGGTCGCCGAGTTCATCGAGACGCATCCCCCCTATGCGCAGGACACCGGCTACTACGTGTGCGGGCCCGGTGACATGAACGCGGTGGTCGCCGAGGCGTTGGCGGGGATGGACGTGCCGGAGGAACGAATCCACGCCGAGAACTTCCTACCCGTGACGCCGCCGGACGACTCGGTCCGCGGGGTTGAGGCGGCGGTGGCGGTGCGGCTGGGCGGCGAGGCGCTGTCGGTCTCGGCCGCCTCGGGCCAGACGATCCTGGCGGCCGTCCGAGCCTCGGGTGCCATGGCTCCCTACTCATGTGAGTCCGGCGTTTGCGGGGCCTGCCGGGCCCGCCTGCGGGAGGGCTCGGTCCATCTGCGGGCGCGGATGGCGCTCACCAACGCCGAGGTGGCCCGCGGCGTCATACTCACCTGTCAGGCCCTTCCCACCGCCCCCCGGGTCATGGTGGAATACGACTGAGCGGGCCGACGCCCAACCCGGTGTGTCAGGCCGCGACTCTGCCGGGTGTCCTGGCGCCCCGCCAGATCCGAACAGCCTGGATACCCCAGGTCAGCGGTCCCATGGTTTCCACATAGATCCACAGAATCCCGTCGTCGGTGTGCCCCAGAGAAGCGAACCAGTTGGCGAAAAAGGGGATGGCCACCAGGACAACGAGATAAAAGAAGAGGCGGGACGCCAACCATCCCGGAGGGGGCGGGGACTCCTTGGCTCCCCTCCTGGTGTCCAAGTAACTGGCGATCGCGGCCACCAAGAATGCCAACGCCATGAAGAAATCAAGCGCGCTGCGGCCGCCCGCCTCAACGGACTCCTCCGCGTGGTCCTCGAAGAGCGTGTGCTCGGAGAAGTGCACTATTACCCACCCGGCCATCACAGCCAGGTAGGCACTGGCCGCCAGTTTCAATTGCCTCACGCTATTCCCCTAATGCCGAGGTGGTAATGACAATCACTACCATAGTCGATCCCTCTCAGGACAGCGGAGGAGCAGAGGGGATCTGCGTTTCCTCAGCTGATACACTGCTCGCCCATGTTTCGCTCCATTTGGAGATCCCTGGGGAGGCTGCGGACGGCCCCCGGGCCATGGTATGTCCGGTTGGGGATGGCGTTCCGGAATGTGTGGATCAAGATATCCACTCAGAGTCGCTGCTGTGGGCACCCGGGGCAGCCGGGATGTTGACAGGACCCTGAGGCTCCCGGTGGGAGCCATTCGCCGCATTCGCACTGACTTCCCATACAGCGCTCCGCCCAAAAGCAGGGTTGTCGTGTCTCAGTCCTGGGGAGGCGCCTGTCGTGGGTTGCGCCGAGGGCTGTGAAAAATGCTGGGGTCGGGAGGTTGATTCTGTCCCAGCGGCCATTCCATACTGACACTCAGCCAAGCACCGCGACCGTCCGCCCAGGCGCCGCCCGGACCGCGTCGAGGGATCAGATCGACCTAATCAGCAAGCCCTGTCCCAGGCTGGACGGAGCCTGTTCGACCCATGGAATGGTGGTGGCGGGGGAGGGCACATTGTGGGGGTTTCGTAGTGTTCCACCGGTTTGCATA
>JAPPFC010000013.1 GCA_028824015.1 bacterium | reverse complement strand
TCACGCGCCTCACCCGCAACGCCACCCTGTCGGTGCTCCAGTCCGACTACATCGCCTTCGGAAGGGCCTCCGGCCTCCGCGGGGCCCCTCTATACCTCAAATACGTTCTTCGCAACTCACTCCCGGGAGCCATAACCATGACCGGCCTGATCTCCGGGTACATGATCGGAGGGGCGGTCCTGATCGAGAGAGTCTTCTCCTGGCCCGGGGTGGGTCTGTACGCCTACAACTCCCTGGAGAGGACCGACCATGCCGCCATCCAGGGCGTCGTCCTCCTGTCGGCGATCACCTACCTGCTGGTGTTCCTGGTAGTGGACCTCCTCCAATCCATAGTCGATCCGCGGGTGAGGTTGAAATGACGACCAGCGCCACCAAGAGAAAGTGGGACCGCCGCCTGGTGGTCGGGTTGATCATGTTCGGGGGCATGATCTGCGTGGCGATCTTCGCTCCATTCATCGCCCGCAACGACCCGTTGGCGATCGACTTCGGAACCCAGTTCCTGGCCCCTTCCGCCGACCACTGGTTCGGCACCGGCAGGTTGGGCTTCGATATCTTCGCCCGCGTGGTCTACGCGGCCCGGTACGACCTGGTCATCTCCATGTCGGCGGTGTTGATGTCGATAGTGATCGGCCATCCCATCGGGCTGGTGGTCGGCTACCTGGGTGGACGCGTCGACTCGCTCACCATGCGGGCCCTCGACGTCATCCAGTCCTTCCCCGCCTTCATCCTGGCGGTGGGTGTGCTGGCCGCGCTGGGCGAGGGGGTGTTCAACCTGATCCTGGTGATCGGCTTCGTGGGCATACCCACCTTCGTCCGGTTGGTGCGAGCCGAGGTCCGCTCCCTCCGCGAGCATTCCTACGTCGAGGCCGGACGGGCGGTGGGCAACTCGCGGACCCGGATCATGTTCCGGTACATCGCTCCCGGAACCGTCGGAACGGTCGTCACCCAGGCGGCGATCAGTTGCGGCTGGGCGATCCTCCTCACCGCTGCCCTGGGGTTCATCGGCCTGGGAGTCCCGCTCCCCGACCCCGAGTGGGGGGCGATGATCGCAGAGGGCGTCGAGGAGATGGTGGTGGGAGGACGCTGGTGGATCTCGGTGTTCCCCGGCATCGCCATCGCCGTCACGATCTTCTCCCTCAGCCTGATCGGAGAGTCGATCGCCGACCTGGTGGAGCCGACCAGGAGGAAGTCACGATGAGCGCCCTCCTGGAACTCCACGGGCTCGAGGTCGAGATCGAGGGCCTCCCCATCCTCCGCGGCGTGGACCTCGAGGTCAGGCCGGGCGAGATACTGGGCGTGGTGGGCGAGACGGGAGCGGGCAAGTCGATGACCGCCCGGTCGATCCTCGATCTTCTGCCTGCCAAAGCCACGCTCTCCTTCGAGGAGTGCACGTTCGGCGGGGAGGACTTCATTCCGGCCAGGGCCCGCCAACTGGCGCGGGGCCACCGGATAGGTTTCGTTCCCCAACGCCCCCGCGGGAGCCTCAACCCGGTGTTCCGGGTCGGAAAGCAGATCGTCGACACCCTCCGTCGCCTCCGGGGCATGACCCGGAAGCAAGCCAGGGACGAGGCGCTCAACCTGCTCCGGTCGGTGCGCATCACCGATCCCGAGCGGGTCTACCGGTCCTATCCCCATGAACTCTCGGGAGGGATGTGCCAGCGGGTCTGCATCGCCATCGCCCTGGCGGGAGAACCCGAACTCATCATCGCCGACGAGCCCACCACCGGCCTCGATGTGACCATCCAGGCAGAGATACTCAAGCTTTTGGGAGAGGTGATCGCCGAGCACAACGCGGCGGGCATGCTGATCACCCACGACCTGGGAGTGGTCGCCGACGTCTGCGACCGGGTGGCGGTGATGTACGCCGGTCGGGTCATCAACCTGGGGACCACCGTCGAGATCTATCGGGAGGCCCTCCACCCGTATGCGAATCAACTGGTCTCGATCGCCAGTTCCCTCGACTCCGGCGGCACTCCCCAGGAGATCCCCGGACGGGTCCCCAACCCCGGGGACGAACTTGCGGCCTGTGCCTTTGCTCCTCGTTGCTTCCGGGCCGAAGACGACTGCTTCCAGCAGGAGCCTCCCCTGGTTCAGATCGAAGGTCAGATGGCGTTCTGCCATCATCCGCTGACTTCCGAGGTGGTTTCGGTATGACCGGTCCCTCCGAGACCCTGGCGCTCAGAGATCTCACCAAGATCTTCCGGATCAAGACCGGCACCTTCCGTCATGCCGACCTGCGGGCGGTCGACGACGTGAGCGTCTCCATAACTCCGGGGCGGACCCTGGCGGTGGTGGGCGAGTCGGGATCGGGAAAGACCACCCTGGCCAGGCTGATCCTGCGCCTGATCCACCCCACCGAGGGGTTGATACGCCTGGAGGGCACCGACATCACCCGCATGAAGGGCGCCCAGTTGGAGGAGATGCGGGGACGCATGCAAATCGTCTTCCAGGACCCCTACGACTCGCTGTCACCCTGGCAGACCGTGGGGCGCACCGTGGCCGAACCGCTCATCCTGCACGAGAACATGTCCATGCAGGACGCCACCGGTCCGGTGGCCGCCATGCTGGAGCGGGTGGGCCTCAGCCCCGAGCACGCCCGCCGCTATCCCCATGAACTCTCCGGCGGGCAGGCCCAGCGGGTGGGAATCGCCCGGGCGATGATCACCAACCCCGCGCTGGTGGTGCTGGACGAGCCCACCTCGTCGCTCGACATGTCGGTGCAGTCCCAGATCCTCCTCCTGCTCCAGTCGCTCCAGGAGGAGAGGAATATCTCCTATCTGTTCATCTCCCACGACCTGACCGTGGTCCGCTACATCGCCCACGACCTGGCCGTGATGTACCTGGGGAAGGTGGTCGAATCGGGCCCGGCCGCCGAGGTCTTCGCATCCCCTCGCCATCCCTACACCGAAGCGCTCCTGAAAGCCGCCCCCCGTCCCGATCCCAATTACAAGACCGACTATGTCCACCTGGTGGGCGAGCAGCCCTCCGCCCTCGACCGGGCGCCGGGATGCCCCCTGTACGGCAGGTGCCCCATCGCCGAGGAGGTTTGCGCCGACACCCCCCAGGAGTTGGTCGAGATCGAAGCCGAACATCGCGTAGCCTGTTGGAAACGAACCTAGAACTCCGCGTTGCTACGGACATAGGCGGCACCTTCACCGACGTGGTGGTGTACGACCCGAGTGAGGGAAGGTACTCCACCGCCAAGGCCCCCAGCCGCGCCGACGACCTGGCCGGCGGGGTGATGGACGCCCTGGGTCTGGTGATCGAAGAGCCCGGAGTGGTCGGGTCTTTCGTCCACGGGTCCACCGTGGGGATCAACGCCTTCCTGCAACGGCGCGGCGAGAGAGTCATCCTGCTGGCGACCGCGGGCGCCAGCGACATCTATCGGATCGCTCGGGGCAACCGCCTCGACATGTACAACATCCGCTACCGCAAACCCGTCCCGCTCATCCCCCGCCGAGACATCATCCCCATTGGGGGGAGACTCGATTACCGGGGGAACGAACTGGCGCCCCTCGATCGCGAGGACGTGCGCCGTGCGGCCGAGCGGATCCGCTCAGAGGGAGTGCGCTCGGTGGCGATCGCCTTCCTGTTCTCCTACATCAACCCCGGCCACGAGGAGGCGGCGGCCGAGGTCCTGTCGGAACTTCTCCCGGGAGTGTCCCTGTCGCTCTCCCACCAGGTGGCCGCAGAGTGGCGAGAGTACGAGCGTACCGCCTCGGCGGTGATGGACGCCTACATCGCTCCCCCGGTTTCCCGCTACATGGCGGACCTGTCGGATCGCCTGGCCCACCAGGGCATGCCGGCGCCCTTGCGGGTGATGCAGTCCAACGGGGGCGTCATCTCCGCCAGGGCGGCGTCCGAGCGACCCCTCCAGACTCTCCTCTCCGGTCCGGTGGGCGGGGCGGCGGGCGGCGTGGCGCTCTCCGAGGTCCTGGCACGGCCCAACCTGATCTGCATCGACCTGGGAGGAACCAGCTTCGACGTGAGTTTGATCACCGCCGGCCAGGCCGACAGCTCACCCTCCGCCCTGCTGGAGGGTCTCCCGGTGCTGATGCCGGTGGTGGACATCCACACCATCGGCGCCGGAGGGGGATCGCTGGCTTACGTGGAGGCGGGAGGACTTCGGGTGGGTCCGGAGAGCGCCGGAGCCCGGCCCGGCCCGGCCTGTTACGGGCGAGGAGGAACCCAACCAACCGTGACCGACGCCAATCTGGCATTGGGAAGGATCGATCCCGACTTCTTCCTGGGGGGCAATCTCACCCTCGACACGAGGGCCGCGGAAGTGGCGCTCCAGGACCTGGGAGAACACTTGGATCTCGACGGGGACAGCCTGGCGCTGGGCGTCATCGAAGTGATCAACGCCAAGATGTCCCAGGCGATACGGACCCTGACGGTGGAACGCGGGATCGAGCCGCGGGAGTTCAGCCTGGTGGCCTTCGGAGGCGCAGGCCCGATGCATGCCGTCGCGCTGGCCCAGGAGTTGGGGATCGGCGAGGTGATCGTTCCCCCCGATCCGGGCGGTTTCTCCGCCTGGGGGATGTTGCAGTCGGCGGTCCGCCAGGACTTCAGCGAGGCGTTCTTCCGGGACTTCGACGACATGGACACAGACGACATGGACGCCAGGTTCACCCGGCTCTCGGAGTTGGCCGTCGCCAGTCTGCTCGGCGAGGGAGTCGACTCCGATCAGATTTCTGTCATCCGGAGTCTCGACATGCGCTACCAGGGACAGGAACACACCCTGACGGTCACCCTGCCCAACGGTGTCTCGCCCGCCCGGGAGGACCCGTTCACCACCCTGCGAAAGCGATTCGAAGCCACCTACCGGGCCCGGTACGGGCACTCCAACCCGGGAGCTTCGATGGAGACCGTGAACCTGAGGCTCACCGCCCTCGGGGACGTGGGGCGCCCTCTGCTGCAGGCGAACTACCACCCCGAACAGCCTTGCGACGAGCCTTCCAAGACAACGCCGGTTCTCTTCACGGCCGGTTCCTTTCCCACTTCCCGGTTCAATCGGGAGACCCTGACCCCGGGATGCTCCATCGAGGGACCCGCCATCGTGGAAGAGGCCACCGCCACCACCGTCATCCCCCCCGGGGGAAGCGCCACCGTCGACCGGTACGGCTGTCTGATTATCGGGGCCCCACCGCTGTGAAACCGAATCCCATCACCATCGAGATCCTCCGCAACGCCTTCGTGATGGCCGCCGAGGAGATGAACGCCGCCCTGATCCGGTCCGCCTACACCCCGGTGATCTATGAGTCAAAGGACTGCGCGGTGGCTTTGATCGACAGCCGCCACCGGGTGCTCGGTCAGTCCTCGGGGGTCCCGCTCTTCCTGGGGAACCTGGAGGCCTGCACCCTGGCCACCGAGGAGATGTACGGGAGGTCGATTTGGAACGACGGTGACATCTGGATCATGAACGACCCGTATCTCACCGGCACCCACATGCACGACGTCACGATCTTCGCTCCCATCTTCTACCAGGGCGACCTGGCAGGGTTCGCCGCATCCCGGGCGCACTGGCTGGACATCGGCGCCAAGGATCCGGGAGTGCCGATGGATTCCACCGAGGTCTTCCAGGAGGGGGTCCGCCTGCCGCCCACCCAGGTGATGAGGGGAGGAGAGCCGGTTGAGGACATCTGGTCCATCATCGAGAGCAACGTGCGGTTCCCGAGGTCGGCGATCGGCGACATGACCGCCCAGTTCGCGGTGGCCGCCATCGGCCAGCACCGGCTCGGGGCGCTGTTCGACCGGTACGGTCGGGAGACTGTGGAGGCAGCCGCCCAGGAGATCTTCCGCCAGAGCGAGAGAATGGACCGCGAGGCCATCCGGGCCATCCCCGACGGCGTGTACACAGCCGAAGGCCTTCTCGACTCCGACGGAGTGGGAGACGAACCCATCGTGATGCGGGTGAAGATCACCGTCGAGGGAGAGAGGCTGGTTTTCGACCTCACCGGCACCGGCGGCCCGGGGCAGGGCCCGATCAACTGCGGAGCCGTCCAGACGCTGTCGGCCTGCCGCCTGGCATTCAAGTACCTTTTCAACTCCCATCAGCCGGTCAACGGAGGCACCTTCCTTCCCCTGGAGGTGCAGACCCGGCCCGGCTCGATCCTCCACGCCCGCTCCCCCGCCGCCTGCCAGTTCTACTTCACTCCCCTGGGTCTGATGATCGACCTGGTCTGTTCGGCGCTCTCCCCCGCTCTTGCAGAGACGGTTCCGGCCGCCCACTACGGCGACGGGATGATATTCCAGTTCACCGGGATCAACCCTCCCACCGGGGAGTTGTTCCTGGAAAACGAGCCGCACGTGGGGGGATGGGGGGCTTCGCTGGGCCAGGACGGCGAGGACGGGATGATCTGGACCCTGTCGGGCAACTTCCACGATATGCCCATCGAAGTCTTCGAATCCAAGTTCCCCGCCCGGGTCACCAACTACGGATTCCGCCAGGACTCGGCCGGCGCCGGACGGTGGCGGGGAGGGAGCGGGATCATCAGGGAGTACCAGATGACCACCGACACCGAGATGAGCCTGTGGTTCGAGCGCTCCCTCCACCCGGCCTGGGGCCTGTTCGGCGGCCGGGGAGGAGCGCCCCCGGAGGTGATCATCAATCCCGGCACACCCCAGGAGGTGCGCCGCCTCAAGGCCAATCGAATCCCCTTGCGGGAAGGAGATATCGTGAGATGCCACACCGGCGGCGGAGGAGGCTACGGCGATCCGCTCGAACGCGACCCCGAAGCGGTCCTCGCCGACCTGGCCGACGGTTTCATCTCACCCGGGTATGCGGAGGAGCACTATCGGCTGAACTCCCATCTCAAAGACGGGACTCCCTGAGACAGTCCGGCCGGTAGCGGTGTCATCGCGACACCTGTCGCAAGCTTTGCCACGGGCCAGGAGAGGAGAGGCGGCCGGCTGAACTCACCTCCCAGCGGTTAGGGAGAGATGAAGAAGAGGCAACGAGCTTTTGGGGTTAGCGGGTAGGCGTCGTCGGTTCCACGCCCATGAGCTGTCAAATCGTTCCCTATCTCGCGAAAACCGGCTGGATTCTCCTCACCCGTCGGGCCCGCCCCCGCCACCACCTTGCCAGGTCCGAGCGCGGCCCTCCGGTCCCCGCCGGGGGGCTGCAATCGGAGAAGTATGACCTCCTGCCCCCCGACAAAGGGGGCCCTCATCTTGCGGTCCGGACGACGTCGGAGCGGACCGGGAGGTGTTTGACTCCATCAGTGTGTAACGGGGCAAGTGACAAAGGTCAACTTCTCACCGGCGATTTCTGTGCTCTTTTTTCGCGATCTCCCCCTTCCAGCTACCCGCGCACCCTCCTATTCGTGGGACACTCGGTGGAATACAGTGATCAGACCGTGGTGTCTACCTGGGCGTTCTATATCCCGTCACTCCACCAACCATGAGTTTCGCCCATTCTCCTCTCTCAGGGATTCCGACGGTTTCCTGACGTTTCATTTTTGGCTTGTTGTCCCAGCTAGAAGGCCACATTGTCGCGGTAGGGGTTGGGGGGACCATGCTGTGACGGCCACGGTCACCTTCAACACCCTTTGAACACCCAAAACCTGCATGAACAAACAGCGCTGCGGCACAGCCGGTGGTTGTCTCGGTCGCGCCTGCCGGCTCCGCTGAGTACCATCGGGACATGTCCGAGGGCAGCTTCGGAGTGATTCTGCCTAGCAATCACATCAGGGAAGCGATTCCATTGGCCAAGTTGGCGGATGCCGAGTCCGTCGACTCGCTCTGGACCATCGAGACGCGGCTGACAGGAGATGCGATCACCCCGCTCTCGGTGTACGCAGCCAATACGGCCAGGATCCGCGTAGGTACCGCCGGGATCCCCATCTGGACGCGGCATCCCGCGCTGATCGCCCAGACGTTCGCGACACTTCATGCGCTGGCGCCCGGGCGAGTAGTGCTCGGACTGAGCGCCTGGTGGAACCCGTTGGCGACTCGCGTGGGTCTGAGTCTCAAGAAGCCTGTTACAGCCATGCGCGAGGTCATCGAATCGATCAGGCTTCTTCTTGCTGCAGAGGGTCCTGTGAATTACGCCGGCGAATTCGTCCGGCTACGGGACGTTCGGCTGGAGAGCCGGGCTGATGACACCCACAAGATCCGTATCTACATAGGCGCCGTGGGTCCTCAGCTCCTGCGATTGGCTACCCGCGTGGCGGATGGCATCGTATTGAACGGCGGTCACACCGTGGCCGTAATCCGCCGCGAGGTTGAGGTGATCCGCGAGGAGGCGATGAAGGTGGGCCGCCCCTTTGACGAGATTGAGATTCTCAAGATGATGCGGATCCGTGTCGATGACAACAAGCAGCGGGCGATTGCAGGGCACAAGCCGGATGTTGCACGCTACATAGCCGAACAAGCCCACATCGCCCGGTCATCTGAAGCCGATCCCGAGCTTGTAACCCGTCTGAGATCGATGATGTCCTGGCCTTCATCCGAGAGCGAGGCCGTCAGGGCTGCTGGCCTGATCCCAGATAGTCTCGTCGAAAGCCTCGGGTGTTACGGTGACCCCCAAGAGGTGCGCGAGAGACTCCGGGAGTACATGGCGGCTGGTATCACGAAGCCTCTGCTCCTACCCGATAACATCACGTACATGCGCCGAGCGGTAGACCTGATGCTGGAAGGCTGGTGACTTGACGCCTCCATGCTGTACACCGCGCCGGAAGAGCATGGCCGACTAGCCATCCACGGACGCCGTAGCGAAGGGTGACGCTGTGCTTGAAGTCACCAACCTCAAGGTCCACTTCACAACGAGGCAGGGAACCGGGCGAGCTGTCGACGGTGTCTCCTTTCACTTGGACCGAGGCGAGACGTTGGGGTTGGTGGGCGAGTCGGGATGCGGCAAGAGCATCACCGCCCTCTCGATCATCGGGCTACATCCGAGGCCTGCCTCGAGGATCGTCTCCGGTGAGATAGAGCTGGATGGGGAGTCCATTCTCACGCTTTCGAAGCGGGAGATGCGCAAGGTCCGGGGAGAACGAATTTCGATGATTCTCCAGGATCCTCTGACTTCGCTGAATCCCGTTCTCACTATTGGCAAGCAGGTGGGCGAGCCGCTGCGACTCCACCGCAACATGGACAAGGCGGCGTCGCGCAATCGGGTGATCGAGTTGCTCCGTCAGTTACACATCCCCGAACCCGAGACCAAACTCGATGATCACCCCCACCAGTTCAGCGGCGGGATGCGTCAGAGAGTGGTGGGCGCGATCTCGCTGGCCGCAGACCCTGATCTGCTGATAGCGGACGAACCAACCACCGCGCTGGACGTTACGATCCAGGCTGCCTTTCTCGCTCACCTGAAAGCAGTCCAGAGAGCGCGGGGTCTGGCGATTCTGTTCATCACTCATGACTTCAGCATCATCGCCAAGATGTGCGACAGGGTGGCTGTCATGTACGCAGGAAAGATCGTTGAGACCGGACCGACCGCTGAGCTGCTCTCCTCTCCGCAACACCCTTACACGAAAGCGCTCCTTGAATCCGTTCCGTCCGTCGACCGGGGCACAGAGCGGCTCAACTCCATCGGGGGGAGTCCACCGTCGATCTACGATCTGCCGAAGGGATGCACGTTTGAACCGCGATGCTCCTACGCCATGGACCGCTGCCGAGAGTCCTATCCACTGCAGTTCGACATCGGCGACGATCACTCAGCGAGCTGTTGGTTGCTGGAATGAGCCGCCCCGATCCCATCATCGGCGTCAGAGACCTCAAGAAACACTTCCCGGTTGGCGGCGGGACCCTGTTGCCGGGACGGGGGAAGAAGCTCCTTCATGCTGTAGATGGTGTGACGTTCAACCTCCATGCACGAGAAACCTTGAGCCTGGTCGGCGAATCCGGTTCAGGAAAGACGACCACTGCTCGCATGATCCTCCGGCTCATAACTCCCACGTCCGGCCGTGTCGTCTTCGAGGGGGAAGACGTGGCGGACTTATCGGGCGCCAGGCTGAAGCACTTTCGGGCATCGGTCCAGGCGGTGTTCCAGGACCCATGGAGTTCTCTCAATCCCCGCAAGCGCGCTGCATCGATCATCGCTGAGCCCCTGGTCATCAACCAACCGCTGCCAAAGGCGGAGCTTCAGGCTCGGGTCGAGGAGCTTCTTGCGGCCGTGGGGCTCGGTCCCGCCGTGATGAGGCATTACCCGCATGAGTTCAGTGGTGGAATGCGTCAGCGCATTGCGGTTGCCCGTGCACTCGCGCTCAATCCATCCGTCATCATCCTCGACGAGCCCGTCTCAGCACTCGATGTCTCCATCCGGGCTCAGATCATGAATCTCCTTCGTGATCTCCAAGAAACCTTTCACATCTCATACCTGCTCATCGCTCACGACCTGGCGACCGTCCGCTATCTGAGCGACAGGGTGGCTGTGATGTATCTCGGAAGACTGGTGGAGGTGGCGCCTTCGGAAGAGCTGTTCGAGAACCCGCTGCATCCCTATACCCAGGCGCTCATTGCCGGCTCACGATCGACCACAATGGTGGATGAAGAAGCAGCACGTCTTCTGGCTTCCGACATCCCGTCGCCCGTCAAGCCCCCTTCCGGTTGTGCCTTCTATGCGCGCTGTCCGGTCTCGGTGGCAGCAAAGAGCGACGACCCGACCTTCTATGAAAGGACCGTGACCGAGAGACCGGGGCTCATCGAAGTCCGGCCTGGTCACCTGGTCGCCTGTCATCAATTCGATCCCAAGGATTGAGAGGACAGTCCGGCGATTCGGTTGCGCAAGCTCGCCAACCGCCGAGTCCGTTCACTCCTTTACGCCACCAGACTCAACTGGGACGTCCCAGCATCGGTATTCCTCAGTGAGTCCGATGAGTCTTCAAACACCGATTATGGAAAATATGTTGCATCTTCCAAGGCTGGCATCCGATTGTTGCGTTAGGGTTTCTGATAGCCCAATCCCGATTTGGAGATTTCATAATGCGACGTCACCTGGCTCTCTTGTCTTTACTCCTACTGATACTGGCTGCTTGTGGAGACGGTGATGCGGACACACCTGCAACCACCGAAGCCCCGGCAGCGGCTACCACTGAAGCCACTGCTGCACCCACCACCGAACCCACCGCCGCGCCTACCACTGCGGCGGAGACCACAACCGAAGAAACGACTGCGACGACCGAGGCGCCGGCCACAACGACGACTGCCGCCGCCGCCCCGCCGGCGGTTGTGCCCACGGGGACCGTGACCGTCGCGCTTCCAACCTTCGGCAATGAACTCCTTGATCCGACCCGGTCCTCGAACCCCGACCTGCCCTACTGGGCCAACTCCTTCGACTTCCTCCTAGGCATGGATGAGAACGGGAACCCGACCACCGAAACCGGTGCGGCAATATCGGTCGAATCCTCCCCGGACGCCAAGGTCTGGACGATCGAACTCCGCGAGGGCATGACTTTCCACGACGGTGTGGAGGTCACCGCAGAAGACGTCGCCTTCAGTTTCGAGTTGTACGCCAGGGAAGAGTCTGCCTGCACCTCCTGCGGAAAGATGCAGAGAAACTTCGATTCAGCGACTGTCACGGGCACATACACCCTTGAAGTGACCTTCAAGGAGCCGAACGCCCTGTTCCTTCGGGACCTGACCAGAGTGAACGACACTCTTGCCATCATTCCCAAGCACCACTGGGAAGCAGTGGGTGGCGGCGATGGGTTCAACGAGAATCCTCTCGGAAGTGGACCCTATGTCTTCAGCGATCGCGCCATCGGAGAGTACGTCGAGTTCAAGGCGAACACCGAATACTGGAACCCTGACCGGATACCCGGGTTCGAGACTCTTCGCATAGTCCTCGCTCCTGAAGCGACCAGCCGACTGGCTCTGCTCGAGCGCGGAGACGCCGATCTTGCCTTGATGGACCCGTTTACCGCCCCCGACGTGTTGGCGGCCGGTTTGGAGATTGCCGGGCCGAAACGCGTCCAGACATTGAGTATGGCGTTTGGTATGCCCTGGAAGACCGAGTTCTTCTACAACGACCAAGCTGCCCGTGAAGCTCTGATCAAAGCAGTTGATGTCGCAGCGATCGTATCCGCCATTTACCCTGAGGGCACCGCCACACCGGCCGCCAGCTTCGCAGCGGTTCCCAGCCAGGAAGGCCACGACCCCAGCCTGACGCCGTACGTGTACGATGCTGCCGCCGCCGCGCAGGAGATCCAAGACCTGGGCCTGGCCGGCCAAGAGATCATTATGTACCAATACGCGTTCGGCGCAACGCCGGAGTTCCCGCGGATACAAGAAGCGGTGGCGGCCTTTTGGACCGCGGCCGGGCTTAGCCCTCAGTTGAGGTCCACAGACTTCGCCACCATCCGTCCGAATTTCCTCGAGGCCCCCTACTTCACCGAGCCCTTCACACACCTGTGGTTCGTAACGGCCGGAACAACCACAGAGAACGCTCTGAGGATCGGGGTGATCAGCAAGGATGCCGGAGGCTTCTACGCGGCTTTCGGCGATCCCGAACTCGACGACATCTATAGCCGATACCGGTCGGAAGTCGACCCCGGGGAGAGAGAGGCTCTGGCCGGCAGGGCTGTCAGCCTGATCTACGACACCTACGCGGTGCTTCCCATCGCCACTACCGACATGATCTGGGGTATGGGTCCGCGGATAAGCAGTTGGTCGCCGACCAACGGATCTGTTGCTGCGGTGAACTTCGAGACGCTCCGGCCATGACGAGCAGTCACGGATAAGCCTGAGAAGGCTTCGCTCGATGAACGACCTGCCCAAAAGATTCGGAATCAAGCTCCCGGGCGCCGGAATCCGGAACAATATCGAGTTGGCTCAATACGCCGATGACGTTGGCGCGGAGTCTGCTTGGATGGCTGAAGGGCGTCTCACCTTTGATGCGATAACTCCGATGGCCGTATATGCGGCGAGCACGAAGAGGATCAGGGTCGCATGTGGCGTGCTCCCCACCTTCACTCGCAATCCGGCCCTGATCGCACAGACCATGGCGACCTTGGACTTCCTGGCGCCGGGGAGGATAATTCTCGGTCTGGGTGTATGGTGGGATCCGATCGCCACCAAGGTTGGCATTGACCGCGGGACCAAACTCATCCGGGCGGCCCGTGAATACCTCGAAGCGATTCGACTTCTGCTGGAACGCAGGGAACCGGTCACCTATGAGGGCGAATGTGTACGGCTCAATGACGTGTTCCTCGACCACGGCGCAACCGGTCCACACCATGTTCCGATCTACCTGGCGGCCGTCGGACCGCAGATGCTGAGGCTGGCCGGTCGCCTTGCCGACGGTGTGGTCCTGAACAGCAGTCACACCGTCGAGGCCACGCGGGACGAGGTTGAGCAGGTACGGGTGGGCGCCGAGGCAGCCGGCCGCAGCCTCGACGACGTAGACATCGTGCAGCCATGCACCATTCGCCTCACGAACGACAAGGCGACCGCCATCGCTCAGGACAAGGTGGTCGTCACCCAGTTCATCGCCCAGCAGGCACACGTTGCGGGACCTACCGGAATCGAACCGGAGTTGGCTGATCGAATCCGGGACATTGTGGGCGGTTGGCCGGCCAGCCCAAGCTCCATCGTGGAGGCGTCCAAGCTCGTTCCCGACGAGATCATCGAGAATATCGGTTGTTACGGGAGCGATGATGAAGTGAGAGAGCGGCTGCGCGCATATGAAGGAGCAGGGGTGGATTGCCTCTATGCCGCAGCCGACAAATCGCTGATTGACTTCCTTGCGCAGGGCTGGTGACCTGAACAGTCAATCGATGCTCACTGTAGACACCCACTGCCATGTCCTCGATACATGGTTCGAACCGGTTGAGGTACTCCTGTTCCAGATGGGACGTGCCGATGTCGACAAGGCTGTACTGGTTCAGCTGTCCACCAACTATGACAACAGCTATCTTGTCGAGTGTTCCGATCGATTCCCGGGGCGGTTTGCCATCGTGGGGGCGGTCGACACTACTGCGCCGGACTGCTTGGAGAGACTCGAATACTGGGCCGGCCTGGGTGTGATAGGGGTCCGGCTCACGCCGATGCAGAGGTCGGCAGGCAAGGATCCGCTCGCGGTTTGGAAGAAGGCGGACTCGTTGGGCATGTTGGCGGACCTGTGGGCTCTGCATGGCCCTGACGCCATGAAGGGATTCGTGTCCGATGAATTCGTCGGATTGGTGGAACGCTTTCCGCAGATGCCATTCATCATCGAACACCTCGGGTTTGTCGCCAATGACCCCGATCCTCCTTTTGCCGACTTCAAAAGGATCCTGGCGCTTAGTCGATACCCCCATGTCTTTATGAAACTTCCCGGGATCGGCGAGTTCGTTCCCAAACCGGTCCCCCACCGCAGTCCACCATTTGACCTCGACGCTATCCCACCCTTCATCGACATGGCTCTCGATGCTTTCGGGCCGGATCGGGTAATGGTCGGCTCCGACCATCCTCGCTGCTCGGACTGGGAAGGTTATTCGAACGTCTTCGGGTACCTGCGGGAGTACCTCGAGCGCTTGCTGAACGCAGACGAGATGGCCTCGGTCTTGGGGGCTACCGCCGAGCGGATCTATTTCGCCAACCACGGGGGGTGAAATCGTTGCCGCGTGGTGTGACACCCTCATGCGAAGGGGGTGTACGGTCGTGAACCGGCATCGCTGCTACGGCGTGACTGGATTCGAAGGGTACGTGAACAGTGCCCACTGCAGCGGCTGAATGAAGCCGGCTCGGGTTACGACAGTCGCCTCGAGCGTGGTGGCGCTCGCTGCTGTACCGGTATTCCTAACCGGCGCCATGGGCGTTCAGATACGCGCCGAGTTCGGGCTTGGTCCTGCTGGATTCGGCATAATGCTCAGCGCGTTTCACCTCAGCTCTACTCTGGCGTCGCCGGCCTTGGGGCGAGCTGTCGAAAGACATCCAGCGTCAATGCGATGGGCTGTGACTCTCACTCTTGTATCCCTGGTCGGGATTGCGCTGGGCGGGAGAAGTCCCGTCCTGTACGCAGGCTTCCTGATCGGAACCGGTCTGGGGTTCGCGCTGGCGCAGACTTCTACCAATCTCTTCATCACCCGAACTGTGCCCGCAGGCAACCGGGCCACGGTGCTGGGCATCAAACACGCTGCCATTCCGCTCGCCGCCTTGTTGGCGGGACTGGCGGTGCCTACAGTTGCCGTGACGATCGGCTGGCGCTGGGCCTTCGCCATCGCAGCAGGCGGTGTGACTCTCCTATTGGCATGGCTGCCGAAGTCATTCACCGGGTTCAGGAACCCTCCGGCAAAGGATGGCGGAGGCAGTCCCCCGAAAGAACTCATCGTGCTGGTATTGGCAACCATTCTGGCGATGGCCAGCGGTTCTGCTCTCAGCGCCTTCCTGGTCTCCTACGCGGTCTCAACGGGCATCGGCGCGGCTTCCGCCGGTTTCCTGCTCTCCGCAGGCGGTGCTTCAGCCGTTGCCATGCGAGTCATGTGGGGATGGTTGGCCGATCGCCGGTCAACCCGAGGTTTCTTTGGCATAGTGGGGCTTCTGACTGTTGGCAGCGTGGGCTATTTGCTGCTTAGCACCGAGCAACCAGCGCTGATCCTCGTCGGGGCCATGACCTCGTTCGCGGGGGTTTTGGGTTGGTCCGGGCTCCTGGTTCACGCGGTAGTTGACAGGAATCTTCAGGCGCCCGCCCGCGCCACAGGGGTTACCCAAGTCGGGTTCTACGCCGGAGGCGGTATCGGGCCGCCACTCTTCGGTTTTCTGATCGATCAGTTCTCATATCGGTTCGCGTGGATGACAGCCGCAGGCTTGGTGCTCGTCGCAGCCGGTCTCGTGCTTGCGGTGGAGTTGAGTAGTCGCGCCAAGCGGACCTGACTACCCGAATATGGCTCACGCACCGACCCATTTGCAAAAAGAGCATCCTGGGCGGCGCACCGACACAACGACCACCTCAAAGGCGACATGAGAGTTCACGAACAACTATTCTCAACTCACACTGAGGTAGGTTTTTTCCATCCTGAATAGGAGGTCTGGCCGGATGAGCCCAGCAACCGCCCCGGACTGGGAGGAGGTCTGTCCACCCCTATGGACTCAGGCGATATCGCCACGTATGCCGAGAGCCTGGGACACGTGGTGACCCACCTCGGATCCACACTGCCGAAGGTCGGGGCCTGATGGTCGAAACTCTCATCAGGAACGGAAGGGTCTACGACGGTACAGGTTCAGATTGGTTCGGCGCTTCGGTTGCCATCGAGAAGGCCAGAGTGCGACTCATCTCGGGTGACACCTCAAGTCTGAAGGCGGAGAGGGTGATCGATGCCACGGGCAAGATAGTGTGCCCGGGTTTCATCGATATGCACGCCCACTCAACGATGGTCATCCTTGAGCATCCGGAGCACGAGCCAAAGGTGCGCCAGGGTGTCACCACCGAGTTGATTGGTGTCGACGGCAATTCTTACGCCCCCTTCCTTTCTGCGGAGGACCTCCGTAACTGGGGCATGCTCAACGGGGGCCTGGATGGTCACCTCCCCGAGGACCCGCAGTGGCTCACCGTCGACGAGTACCTCTCTCAATACGATCGACGGGTTGCCGTCAACATTGCCTATGTCATAGGGAATGCTCCTCTTCGAATCTCGTCCGTTGGCTGGAATGACCGTCCTCCCTCTGACTCCGAGGCAAAGAAGATGCTGGAATTGCTTCGTTCCGGGATGCGTGACGGCGCATTTGGCATGTCCACCGGGCTCACCTACCCACCAGGCAGCTATGCAACAGCCGATGAGGTCGCCGCGCTCTGCAAGGTTGTCCGCGACATGGGAGGTGTGTACGTCACTCACATTCGTTACGGATCCGGTGATGGCTTCATCGATCCCAACCGCGAGGCACTCGACGTCGGGAGAAGAACGGGAGTGCCGGTCCATGTCTCGCACTACGCCAGCACCTGGAAGCGCAACGGCCAGTTCCGTCCCTTGCTGAGGCTGGTGGAGGATGCAACTTCCGACGGCGTTGATGTGACATTCGACGCCTACCCGTACGTACACACCGGCAGCCGTGCCCTGGTGATGATCCCCGAATGGACGCATGAGGGTGGGCCGCAGGCCCTTCTGGCGAGGCTCCGCGATCCGAAGGCTCGCAGTCGGATGCGTCAGGAGACCGATCCGCGGGCAGCTCGCTGGCGAGCGGGCGACGGAATCACCCTGGGCGGGTTTCGTAAGCCTCGGAACAAGAAGCTCGACGGGATGACCATCGGCCAGATTGCGGACGAACTGGCAAAAGATCCGCTTGATGCCCTGTGCGATCTCTTACTCGACGAGGATCTTGGCATCTCGGAGGTGGGTCTGTACGCCAACAACGCCACCAACAACCGCAAGGTCCTGGCCCACCCCAGATGCATGGTCGGAAGCGACGCCCTTCTCCTGGGCGACTACCCCAGCCCGCGTTCCTACGGCACGTTCCCCAAGATGCTGGGCGACCTCGTGCGTGAAGAGGGCCTATTGTCGATGGCGGATGCGATTCGCAAAATGACTTCCCTGCCCGCCCAGCGACTCGGGTTACAAGATCGAGGGATTCTGCGTGATGGCTTCGCAGCCGATCTGGTCATTTTCGACCCGCTCGAGGTTCACTCACCGGCAACCCTGGAGAGTCCGCGCCAGTTCCCTCGAGGGATTTCGCACGTCATGGTCAATGGTGTCCTCGTGATAGACGATGGGGAGCACACCGGCGCTCTCCCGGGCCGAGCCTTGCGGAATGGATGACCGAGCCCCACCCTCGATGTGTCCGGGGATTCGGGTGACGCCACCATGATCATCAAGGGCGGCCGCGTTGTGACAGAAGCCGGCGTTGTCGATGCGGACATCCTCGTCGTCGACGGGTCCATCCGCTCGATCGGATCTGACTCTTCCGGGGGTCCGGTCGTGGATGCTCGCGGAGCATGGGTGTTACCCGGCGTCGTCGATCCGCACCTTCACACATCGGTGGGTGGTTTCCACACCATGGATCCTCTCGCCGAGGATCTGAAGGAGGCGACCGCCGCGGCTCTCATGGGCGGTGTCACGACGGTCTCAGCCTATGTCAATCGTGGACCCGGGATGGGACTGATCGACGCCGTCAGATATCAAATCCAGTTCGGGAAAGAGCATTCTGCGGTCGACTTCGCCATCAACGCTCTGTGTCTTCCGGGGGACCCGCTGACCGAGGCGGTTGAGGAGGGCGTGAGGTTGGGCGTCACCACATACAAGGCCTTTCTCGGGTATTACGTGCGCGGTGTCATGATGGAAGACAACGAGTTGGTCGAGTTGATGACGGCAGTGGCCTCCCACGATGGCCTGGTACTGATACATCCGGAGAACGGGAGGGCAACCAAGTACTACCACGACATCGAATACGCACACGATCCAACTGATATCGAGGGCTTTATGCGTTGTTCGCCGGGAATACTCGAAGCCGAAGGCATGTTCCGTGCAGCCGCGCTGGCCGAACTCACCGGGTGCGATGTGCTGTTTGTTCACCTGTCCGCAGCCGAGACCGTACGCGTGCTCTCCTGGCTCAAGGAGGGTGGAACTTCAGTACGGGTATGGAGCGAGACGCAGCCGCATTACCTCATATTGACGGAGGACGCCCTCCTCGAGCACGGTCCCCTCGCCAAGATAGGCCCCCCGCTTCGCAGGAGTGAGGATGTGGCTGCAGTCTGGGACGCCGTCGAGGCAGGGCACCTTGACTTGCTGTCAAGCGATCACTCACCTCGCACGAAGGCAATGAAGCAAGCTGCACCAAACATTTTCGACGCCCCATACGGCGGTATCACGCCGTCGGAGGCCCTACTTCCGCTTGCTTACGCGCTGGGCGTCGAGACGGGTCGATTCGACATGGGTAGATTGGCGGAGTTGACCGCGACAAGTGCCGCAAAGGCATACGGTCTCTACCCCCGGAAAGGCGCCATACGAGTTGGCGCCGACGCCGATTTTGCGATCGTCCCGATCGAGGGGGAACCCCGTGAGATAGCACCGCAAACTCTGCACGGTCGCTCGGACTACTCGATCTACGGAGGCCTCACATCCAGAGGGTTCCCAAAGTACGTGGTGAGGCGTGGGCGTCTGGCGGTGTCGGAAGGTGAGGTGTTGGACAACCCGAGCGGCAGATATCTCGCTCGAGGTATGAAGCCATGATGGCCGGCTCCCGCGTCGACTGCTGACGGATACCGAGAATGACAAGAGTCATAGCGAGTCGTGCACTGCAGGCGGTGGTCACCCTCCTCGGCGTCAGCGTGGTGGTGTTCGCGCTGAGCCAATCGACCGGTAACCCGGTGGACGTCCTGCTACCAGTGGAAGCGACGCCCGAACAGCGGACGCAATTGATCGATGAGTTGGGGTTGGATGAGCCGCTCGTCGCTCAGTATCTCACCTTTTTGGGCAATGTGGTCCAGGGCGACTTCGGCAAATCGATACGGACCAAGCTACCTGTTCTTGAACTCGTTGTGGACCGCCTTGGGAACTCGGTCCTGCTGGTCAGCACGTCGCTGCTCTTCATGCTGGTATTCAGTCTGCCTCTCGGTGTCCTTGCGGCAGTCAAGCGCGATACGATCGTGGATCGGATCGCAATGGGCCTGGCTGTTCTGGGCCAATCACTTCCGCCTTTTTTCACCGGTGTCCTGGCGATCATTGTGTTCTCAGTCATATGGCAGGTGTTACCTGCGCAGGGTTCGGGCACCTGGCAGCATCTGTTGCTTCCCGCCGCAACGATGGGCCTGTTCACCGGGGCCGGGATCACGCGACTGATGCGGTCGGCCATGCTTGAAGTGCTGGACAGCGAATACGCCAAGCTTGCCCGTATCAAGGGTGCGAGCGAGATGAGGGTCGTGTGGGGGCACGCCTTCCGGAATGCCTTGATTCCGGTCGTGACGTTCGTGGTGCTCATGTACGGTGTTCTAGTGGCGGCCGCGGTCACCACGGAAGTGGTCTTTGCCTGGCCGGGCTTGGGTCGGCTTGCCTTCGAGGCAGTCTTGTGGCGGGACTTTCCCGTGCTGCAGGCCGTGGTCATCTTGTGGGCGGCGCTCATTGTCTTTGCCAATCTTCTCGTAGATCTGTCGTATGCAGTCATCGATCCGCGGATTCGTCGCAGTGTCTGAGTTCTTCGGCAAGGTACGGACCGGATTGGGCACGGTCCGGCGCAGCTTTCCCATCCTTCCCCTTCTCATTGTCTTGGTGGCCGTAGGGGCCGCCATATTGGCGGACTTCATCGTTCCCCACGGACCGGACGAGCTGAACTTGGAACACGCCCGCCAGGGATGGGTCTTCTCAGAAGGAGGTAGCTGGGCGTTCCCACTGGGGACCGACAGCCTGGGCCGCGATATTCTCAGCCGGATCATCAAAGGCGCTCAGGTGTCTATGGCCGTGGCTGCCGCCACGGTCCTACTTGCGGCGTCTATCGGGACGACCCTCGGTACTATCGCCGGCTACTTCGGAGGTTGGGTTGACACGGTGATCATGCGACTGGTCGACGGTTGGCTTGCCTTTCCGGCAATCTTGATCGCTCTCGTTTTCGCTGTCACTGTCGGTCCGAGTGTGACGGTTGTGGTGTCAGTAATGGCGCTCATCCTCTGGGCACGCTATGCCCGTCTGATACGAGGGGAAGTCCTCAGCTTGAAGGAGCGCGACTTCATCGCCCTGGCGCGAGTGGCGGGGGGGTCCCCCTTGCGGATAATGGCTTCACACCTGCTGCCAAACGTGCTCAACAGCGTGATCGTCCTTTCCACCCTGCAGGTCGGTTGGGCCATCACGGTCGAAGCCACCTTGAGTTTTCTGGGTGCGGGTGTTCCCCCACCGACGCCAACGTGGGGTGGCATGGTCGCCGAGGGGCGTGACCTGATCCGGTCGGCCTGGTGGATTTCGGTGTTCCCCGGAGCTGCGATAGGCCTTGTGGTGCTTTCCTTCAACCTGATCGGCGACCGCATTCGAGACCTCCTGGATCCCAAACTCAGAGCGCTCTAGTGGGCCATCGGAGTCCCGTGGGGAGGCTGACCGTCAAGCTCTGAGAGCCTCGGGGTGTCAAGGTATGTCAGTTCCGCAACTGGTGGCGGCTATTCCAAGACCTGTTGAGACCGGTAATCGATGCCTCCAACCGTCATCAGGGTGATTGAGGGTCGCGTCTCAAGAATCGGCAGGGACGCCAGCGCGTTGACAATGTTGAAAAGGGTCGGGAGTTCCTCCCACGTCGACTCATGAAAGGACACAGACCCTTCCCCGGTCCAGGCTCCTTTGAGATAGCGACTCAGTTCGGGAGGAGGCGTATACGTGACGTATTCGACGTCAGGTTCCCCCCAGTCGTGGGTCCGAGGCATGTACTTGTAGAGAAGAAGACCCGGTTGGTTCATGGCCAAGTCGGCCATCTCGTTGTCGTCCAACTTGGTTTGCTCACGAACCGTCATTGACATGAACTGGTGTCCCAGCCAACCCGCGCTGCAATGTATCGCGCCGTTGGAGTGACGCGGCTCAGGGATCTCCCCGTAGATCTTCGGATATCCCAGTTCCTCGCGGCCGGTGATAATCGGGTCGGTTAGGTTCTCCCACAAAACCATGAGGAGAGCGCCCGAAGTATTCGTCTGTTCACCACGAAAGACAACTGGACAAGTGACCCCAAGCGTGTTGTATCCGCGCCCCGCCAGCCACTCGATGTTGGTGATGTAGCTCGCCGTTACGGTGACGATCGGCTCACCGGCGAGTTCGAATCTGGGCGGAAGTAACCTGTCCAACGCTTCAGCCGTAGTACGAAATTTGACCGAATGAATCGTTTTCTTAGGACCGTCCGTGTTCGCGTATCGGTTTCCATCCACCCCCTGTCGGGGACCCAGGCTCGGGCCGAAGTGGGTCGGCATCCGGTACATCTGGCCTGGTTCAAAACTGTATGGCACCGTTGTCTCCCCTCTACGTAGAGCGCGGGACTCCCGTGAAGGTTCGCAATCTTCGCCCGGCGAGTTGGACGTAGACGCGAGAGCCGTCGGAACCAGTCGATACGGTGTCCTGAGTCGCGAGAATCACGGCTGCCTGCTCAAAGCCCTTACGGGATAGGTTCTGTATGGTAACACCCACTGCTCTACCGTGGGGGCGGCATCTCGAGGATCATGCCTATTGCCACCGTGCCTCCTTGAATCGGGAGGAAAGACCAACCAGGTGGGGAGCGGGCACGATGCCGGCATGGTCACGCCCGCCCCCGGGCGTCTTCTCTTCGCTGAGTCCGGCTACTACTCCTCCGGTGTCTCCGTTGGCGTCTCTTCAGGCGCCTCCTCGGGGGGATTGTCCAAGAGCCCCTTCACCCACACCATGAGATCCTGGAGTGTCATGGCGGTGAACTCTGTCTCGATGTCCAGGGGAACACCGGTCTCGCCGATGTCGATCCCGCCCGGAGTGGTCCACCTGAGGGTGGTCAACCTGAAGACCCCTTTGTTGTGGAGATCGTACAAGCGCTGTCCGGTGTTCTTCTTGAATGTGGTCTCGCCGATCACCACCGCTCCCCGGGTCTCCTTCAGCAGCCCGGCCAGCACCTCGGCGGCCGACGCGGAACTCCCGTTCACCAACACCGCTATCCGGGTGTCCTCCGCCAACAGGGGTTCGCCGATGCCGTCGATGCTATAGGTCTCCTCCAGGGTGTGGAAGGTCATCACCGGCACTTCGCCCACGAAGAACCCGGCTATCTCCTGCAAAACGCTCACTCGGCCGCCCGGGTTGTTCCGCAGGTCGAGAACCAGCAGTTCGGGGTCCCCCACCTCGGCCAACCGTCCCGCGAACTCCTCGGGAGCCCCGCCCGGGGACGCGCTGAAACTGGTCAACTGGATGTAGGCGATGGACTGGGTGTTGTGCAACTCCGCACTGGTGTAGGGAGTGACTATCTCCTTGCGGATCAGGGTGAAGGTGTATTCGTCACCGTCCCTCTCGAAGGTGATGTCCACCGAGGTGTCCACCTCGCCCCGTATCAAAGCGGCGGCTTCCCCAAGGGTCAGACCGTGGAGACGGTTGCCGTCGACGGCCACTATGAAGTCCCAGGGCATCAAGCCGGCGTTGTAGGCGGGACCGCCCTCGAAGACATCCAAGATGAAGATGCGGCAGGTGTCCGAAAGCGGGGTGCAGAACGGCTTCCACTGGTCATCCACCGTGATCACCCGGACTCCGATACCCACGTAGCGGCCCCGCTCCTCGATCTCCATCCACTCCTCGGGATCGTGATAGGCGCTGTTGCGGTCCAAGGCGGTGACCATCTGCCGCACCGCGGTCTCCGCAACACTGCGGAGCGGCGTATCGACCGATCCCGACGCCCAGGCGCACAGCGGCTCGAACACCGGATCCGGGATGGAACAGTCAAACCGTGGACGCATCGCCGGCGACTCCTCCCCTTCCTCCACCGCCTCGGCTGCCGCCTCGTTCACCGGCGCAGCCAACTCTTCGAGGGTGACACCCAGCAGATACCTGGTGTCGATGTACTCGTACACCTCGCAGAACAGCAGCCACTCGTCCGGATCCTCGCAATTGGCGACCGCGTAGGGAACAGCCAACGCTCTCTCTATCAATGCCTCCGCATCCTGGCGGGCTAGGGGATCATCGCCACAGAACCGCAGTGGATCCGCCGAGCATCCCCAGACCACTCCGTCGGCATACAGACCGTTCACCGCATCCGCGTATGCCGCCCCCTCGGGAATGTCGGTAAACGGCGCCGGATCGGCCGGGAACCGGTCGTCGAACAACGCCCGATCCAGCAACACGGCGAACTCGCCGCGGGTGATCACTTCGTCCGGGCGAAAGGTCCCATCCAGGTAGCCCGTCACCACTCCCGCCAGGGTCACCGCTTCGATCGTCGCCGCGTCCGGGCTGCTCTCCCCCACATCCGAGAAGATGCCCTGCCATATCGCGTCGGGGAGACCCATGGCTCCCGCCAGCAGGACCGCGGCCTCCCGATTGGTGACAACCCCGCCGGGGTCGTCCACAGAGATCAAGACGGGCTGGGGAGAATCATCCGAGGCCGGGGGATTCTCTTGGGCGAGGACCGGAGCTGAACCGATCAGCCCCATCACCAAAGCGGTGATCAAGAACCGCTTGGCCAGACAAGAAATGGAATAGATCATCCGCCGAAGTGTAAGGCTTTTCAGGGACTAATGATTCCGAGTTGGCGCCCTTCTCAGGGGCTGCTCCCACCCAGCAACAGACCATGCCAGATGGTGTCGAGAGCCCCGCCCGTGCGAACGCGCCTTGAAAGTTAGGTTGTCCGGCGGTGACCTACTCTCCCGGGGTTTTGCAACC
>JAPPFC010000047.1 GCA_028824015.1 bacterium | reverse complement strand
GCAGGGAGCCGGTGATGCCCCCGACGCGACCGGGGTCGACTCCCAGCACGTCGGCGGCGCCGGTGCCGATCACCTCGCGGTAGCCGTCTGCGTCCCACTCACGCTCTCCCCACGCCAGCATGGTGTTCACCGCGCCTCGGAGTTTCTTGTAGTTGATGTACTCACGGGGTTCGAAGGGCTCCTCCATCCACCGCAACCCGTACTCCTCCCATGCGCGGATTGTTCGGATGGCGCGTTCTAGGTCCCAGGTGCAATTGACGCCGCGGTCCAGCATGATCCAGGCATCGGGACCCACCGCCTCACGGAGACGGCGCATGAACTCGATGTCCCGGTTGGCATCGTAACCCAGGCGGGTTATGCCCGCCTTGCCCAGTCCGATCTTCACCCCCCGGTAACCGTCTTCCTGCACCCACCGGCCGTGTTTTTCGATCTCCTCGTCCATGGTGAGGAAGGCGTGGGTGCTGGCAATGGCCGGGATCGACTCCCGGACGGCGCCGCCCAGCATCCTGAGAACCGACTGGCCCAGGTCCTTTCCCTTCAGGTCCCACAGGGCAAGGTCGATCGCCGAGAGGGCGAAGTGAGAAAGCCCGCCGCGAAATCCATACCACCAGGCGTGCTTGCGCAACTGCCGCCAGATGGCGATGTTGTCGGCCACGTCCCTTCCCACGATGAGGTCTCCCATCCCCAAGATGATCTGCTCGGTGGCCCGGCACGCCTCCGGCCACATGGTTACGGCCTCTCCCCAGCCCACGGTCCCATCGGTCGTCTCGATCCGGCAAAAGGTCAGGTGTCGGGTGGCGCCCGAGTCGTTGGGCTCGGGATAGGCGACCGAGATTGGAGTTACTTTGGCTATGCGCATCACTTCTCCTGTTCCGGGACCAATCAGCCCCTACTTCTGCAAGTAAGCCCTATGAGGTAATGGTAGAGCACAGGCCCTCCGGCGCCCCGGTGGGAGAGAGAAGTTAATCGGCGGGAAGAATCCCCGGGCCGAGGCCGATATCAGACCGCCCGGACCTCGAAGCCCATCCACTCCGCCATCATCTGAAGCGTCCGGAGGTGGTGACCGGGAGTCAACACGCTGTGGTGGGTGGCGCCGGCGTTGCAAAACCGCCGGAAGGCCTCATGCGCCGGACCTGAGGAGAAGCGGAACATTCCGTTGGGTCCCTCGATCGCCTCGTGCTTGGAGCCGATGACCTCACCCTCACCCACCACCAGCACCCAGCCCCCCTCGGCGCCCGCTATCGGAGACATGCTGAGCAGGGTGGCGGGTCCGGTGGGCAGGGAGAACACGATGGCGGTGCCGGGGCCGCCCACCCCCATGTAGTGGTCCTCGGGCAGGAGGGTGATGGGGCGGGTCGGATCGGCCATCGAGACATCGCTCTCGCCGCCGTTGGCCAAGAGCACCCAGTCCCCTTCGAAGTCGACCCCGTAGACCTCGCAGTACAGGGAACCGCCCGCCACCGCCTTCCCGATAACCAGGGCGATGCCGGCCGGAAGGTCGCCGGTGCAGGACAGCGGCGTGCCCGCCTCGGTCAGACATGTGACCCCCAGACAGGCGGTGATCCCTACTTCGGGGTTCCAGCGGAACATGTCGCCATGGCAGTTCACCGTCCCACCCGCCAGGCCGTTCCGTTCGCAGATGTCCTGGAGGGCCAGCGCCAGGCGAGCCGAACGGTGAAGGACCTCGTCGGATGTTCGACCCGTCTCGAACCTGTGCCGCAGACCGTCGGCAAGTCCTTTCACGCCCTCCGCGGATGCTCCTGCAAAGGCGGCGTTCAGTTCCTCCCTCGAGATCGACACCATCTGCAGACCCAGTCGAGCCACCTCCTCTGGTGTGGCTTCGACATCCAAGTACCCGCCGATCGGAGCGCCGATCGCTCCCACCCGGGAACCTCGGAGGCGGTTGGCAAGCGCGGCCGCCCGGACTGTCTCCGCCACCTCCGCTGCGAACTCCTCCGACTCCAAGCGGCCCACCAGGGTGACCATCGGCTTTCCCTCCCGGGCCATCACATTGGTGAACATCACCAGACCCACCAGGGTGCTCCGCTGGGTTCCCTCCTCGGTGGTGTACACATCGGGTATCGAGCCCAGTTCCTGGGCGGCCACCGAGATCACCGGGACGTCCAACCCCGAGATCGCCTCCCAGCCGTAGCTGGGGGGAGCCGCCATGGCGGGAACGAAGACCACCACCTCGACTTCTTCGGCGGCGAACACCCGGTTTGCCCGGCGCCCGGCCTCCTCGGAGTCCACCACACCGGGATACACGACCTCCCCTCCGGCCGAGAGGAACTCGGTGAATCGATGAGCCAGAGCCTCCCGGTCCCGGCGGAACTCGGGGGGCATCGCCTCGTCGAACAGCCCGAAATAAACGGACAGTTGTCCGATGCGCGGTGGGCGGTCTGGAGAGGGGCGGCTCATCGGTTGGCCTAACTTTAATAACAGACCACATCCCGCCGACGAAAGGAACGACCGCCATGCGGCTTTCGTGCGCCGACTATTCCTTCCCGCTACTGCCGTACGACGTGAACCTCGCCCTGATCAAGGGACTGGAATTCGATGCGGTGGACGTAGCCGTGTTCTCGGGAAACCCCAACAACTCCGCCGAGGACGTCATCGCCGACCCCACCGGCGTGGGCCGGCAGGTCAAGGCCATGACCGACGATGCCGGGCTGGTTGTGGCAGATGTCTTTCCCATCGTGATCACCGACTTCAGACCCGTGTTCGACGTGCAGTCGGCGGCGCCCAACAATCCCTCGGCCGAGGTTCGGACCAAGGCCCGGGATGACTTCCTCCGGTTCATCGAGTTCACCTTGGTGCTGGAGTCTCCGGGGCTCACCATCCTGCCGGGCTGCTCCTTCGAGGACAGTGACCCGGATCGTGACTGGGGACTGGCAACCGAGGAACTCGCCTGGCGGGTTGAGGTAGCCGAAGGGGCCGGTCTGGAACTGGGATTCGAGCCCCACATCGGCTCGATCACAGAGACTCCCGAGGCAACTGCGCAGTTCGTGGCGGAGGTACCGGGCTTGAAGGTCTGCCTCGACTTCGCACACTTCGTCTACCAGGGCATCTCCCAGGAGCGCATCGAGACCCTATTGCCAATTACTCGCCATCACCAGGTCCGGCAAGCTGCTGACGGGGTGATGCAGGCCATCTCCTATGAGGGAACCATCGACATCAAGCGACTGGTGCGGCAGTTGGTCGCCCAAGGCTACGAGGGCTTCATCGCCGCCGAGTACGTCTGGATGCAGAAGTGGGCCTGCGACCGGGTGGATAACCTGTGCGAGACCATCTACGTCCGCAACGAGATCCGCGAGGCCCTGGCCGACCTCAGCTCGGACTGAGCCGGACCACCCGGTGAAGGGTTGAGCCTGTCTTCCGGGCCGGCGCCTACCGGCCGTGGCGGCGGTCGGCCATGGCTCGGACCGCCTCTTCGGGGAAGTGGTCCCAGACTATGGACAGAGCGGCGGCGGCTTTGGAGGGAAGGGTGGCGATGATGTCGTCTATCTCCCCCAGGTCGCCCTCCGACAACTCCCATTCGTCGGCTCCGGCCATCGCCTCGATGTGTCGGGGCGTCTTGGCGCCGATCAGAGTGGAGGTGACACCGGGGGTGGCCAGGGTCCACGCCACCGCCAACTGCACCAGGGTTCGTCCGTGATCGCGCGCCCAATCCTCCAACCGGTTGGAGAGACGCGCCCAGTCCGGATAGACGTCGGGCTGGAAACGGGGCAAATAGAACCGCTCATCGTGAGTCGGGAAAGTGCGGTCGGGCGACAGGCCGTCGGCCAGGAGACCCCGAGCCAGGGGACTGAAGGCGAACACATGCACCCTGTTGTCTCTCGACCAGGGGATAATTGACTCCCCCACCGGCAGATGAATCCCGTCGTCCGTCCCGACCTGATCGTAGAGAGACCACAGATTCTGGGTCGAGAACAGCTTGACCGTCGAGGACAGTTCCTCCATCAAAGGCACGGGAAGGTTGCAGACGCCCACATTGAGGACGTCCCCACTCTCCAGCAATCGCGCCAGCGATTCCCCCACCTCCGCCATGGACGGGGCGTCATCGAAGGTGATAACCCAATCCGGCGGGCCATGCAACTGCAGCAGATCCACTCGATCGGTGCGCAGTCTTGTGAGGCTGTTGTTCAAGGAGACCCGCATGTTCTCATAGGTGTACGGTTCGTTGGGGAAGACCTTGGTGGCCAGGAACACCTGATCGCGCCGCCCGGCCAGGAATTGGCCCAACCTCACCTCGGAATCGAGATATCCCTCCGCGGTGTCGAAGAACGTCCATCCGGCGTCCAGGGCGGCGTCCACGGTGGCGCGGGCGGTCTCGATATCCAGGTTGCCGTATCCACCACCAAGGGGATAGCAGCCCAAGGCCAGCTTGGAGAGTCTCGGATCACTCATCGTCGTCCTCCTTCCGGTTGGGAGACCAGGCGGGCGTCACCGGCGACTCCGGGTCGAAGAAATAGAGACGGCTGTCCCGGCTGGGAACGATGTGCCGGTCCTCCCCGGCGCCAATCGGACGATCACCGCTCAACTTGATGACGAAGCGGCTCTCCTCTGCCGTCTCCAACTGACTCAACACCGTGTCGTCGATATCCTGGGCGATTTCACGCAGACCCTCGGTGACGACAGTGGGCGCGGGTACATCGACATGCACCAGCGTCTCCGATCCCAGGACCTCCGAGAACCGCACCTTCACGGGAATGCCCTGTTCCGACCCGTTGTCTGCAAAGGTGAGGTGTTCGGGACGCACCCCGAGGATCACCTCCTTTCCCTGGGCATCAGCGCGCGGGGGACCGGTCAACAACTCGGATGGCAACTCGAAGGTCTTTCCTTCCCCGTACACCAGGTGAACCCGGTCTCCATCCACTCGCAGCCGTCCCTGAAGCAGGTTCATGGCGGGCGATCCGATGAAGTCGGCCACGAACAGGTTGGCCGGCTCCCAGTAGAGCTCGCGGGGTGTCCCCACCTGTTGCAGCACGCCCCGCCTCAGCACCGCGATGCGATCGGCCATGGTCATGGCTTCGACCTGATCGTGCGTCACATAGATCATCGTCGAACCGAGCCGCTGCTGCAGTTCCCGCACTTCGGTGCGCATCTGGGTCCGCAACTTGGCGTCGAGATTGGAGAGCGGCTCATCCAGGAGGAAGACCCGGGGATCTCGCACCATGGCGCGTCCCATCGCCACCCGTTGCCGCTGGCCTCCGCTGAGTTGAGCGGGCTGGCGTCCCAATAGCTCGCTCAAGCTCAGCACATTGGCGGTCTCGCCCACGATCCGGTTCCGGATGGCCCGGGCGACATGCTGGAGTCTGAGGCTGAATCCCATGTTCTCGGCCACGGTCATGTGGGGATAGAGGGCGTAGTTCTGGAAGACCATGGCGATGTTGCGTTTGTCGGGCGACACGTCGTTTACCATCTCACCGCCGATGTGGAGAGAGCCTGCCGATATCTCTTCGAGACCGGCGATCATACGGAGAATCGAGGACTTCCCGCAACCCGACGGCCCCACCAGCACCATCAGTTCGCCCTCCTCGACGGTGAGATCAAGGCTGTCGACGGCTACCGTGCCGTCGAGGTAGACCTTCCAGACGTCCTCAAGAGTTACAAAGGTCATGATGATGCTCCCATAGGCTTGTCAAAGGAGGCGACGCGCTCGTCGACCTCTCGCCGAACGTAGTTGAGACGACGGTCCCACCTGAGCGAATCGGCCACTACCCGGTCCACGGGGCGGGTGTTGAGGTCGGGCGCCTCCGCCTGATCCATTTCCGCCAATACCACCCGGTTGCCGGGTGAGTTGTAGTACTGCACCGGCAGTCCCCTGACCGCCTTCCCCCACTGGGCCCACCGGAATCCCGGGATGCTCCGCAGAGCCGGCAGGTGCTTTCGGATGATCCAGGTGTCGAATTCCTCCTGGTGATCATCGCCCACCTCGAACCGCTGCATCAGAAGACAACCCTCAAGAGAGGGCTCCGGATCTCCCGGCCATCTGGGGCCCAACCGGTAGACGTTCCCGGTATAGGTGCTGTCGTCGAGTTCATTGAAAGAGTCGAAGAACTGGCTGCCGTCTTCTATGGCCGCCGCCAGACCGGGGTCGGACATCCATCGCTTGAGGCCGTCGAGATCCTCTGCCCAGTAGGCAGCCATGCGGTTGCCGCTCCCCTGCCAGGCCTGAGGGATGCCGGAGGTGCGGGTTGCGTAGTAACTCACCCGCCGGACCCCGGGCAACCCGACCAGGTCGACCAGATGCTTGGTCTGCTGCCAATGATCGAACCCGGCCAACGCATGTTGCTGGGGCCACGCCCGGGCAATGAGCACCGCGCCGAGATGCAACGCCATCAGCGTCCTCCCAGTCCCGAGAACAGAAAGCCCTGCTTGAACCGCCTCTGCGCCAGGATGAACACCACCGCCACCGGCGCCACCATCAGCACCGTGGACATCATGAACATCGCCCACTGGGGATCCCAGGTTGCCTGGTAATTGGCGAGGATGCCCTGGGGCAGGGTCTTGCAGACGCGCGTCTGGCAGAAGACCAGGGGGCCCAGCAGGTCGTTCCAGAAGTAGGCGAAGTGCAGCATGCCCAGCGCCACCAGCACCGGAACCGCCTGAGGCATGAGAACCAGCCACATGGTCCTCCATGGCCCGGCGCCGTCGATGAGGGCCGCCTCATCGAATTCCCGAGGGATGGTCAGGAAGAATTGGCGCATCAGGAATATCCCGTAAGGCGATCCCCCGAACCACCAGGGCAGGATCAACGCCCAGTAGGTGTCCACCAGCCCGATCCTGCTGAACAGCAGGAACTTGGGGATGATCGTGGCAACGAAAGGCATGATCAGCATGCCCACCGTCAGCGCAAAAAGGACGTTACGGCCCGGAAAACGCATGCGCGCTAGCGCGAAGCCCGCCATGGACTCCGCCACCAGGGCTCCCAGAGTGCCGAGCCCGGCGTAGAGGATGCTGTTCTTGGCATATCCCCACAGCGGAGTCGCAGTCCCTTCCGGCGCCCGGAGCACATTCTCGAATTTGATGGGATCGGGAATGATCCCCGGTGGAAATACGAATTCCTTACCGAGTTCAGAAAACGCCAAGTAGACCATGTAGTAGACCGGAAGGATCATGACCAGGGCTATGAACACCATGCTCAGGTACCACAAGATCTTCTGTCGCTGTTGAAAGCGTTGGGCCAGGTTACCGGTGGGGACCGGACGCGAAAGTCCCGCCGGCGCGGTCATCGGGTCCTTCCCTCGTAGTGGACCCACCATCGCGAGGTGCGGAAGATCAGTCCGGTCACTGCCGCCACGACGATGAACAAGACCCAGGACAGCGCCGACGCATACCCCATCTCGAAGTCTTGGAATGCCCGTCGGAAGATCAACAGCACCCAGAAGAGGGTGCGATTGGCGGGGCCACCGTCGGTCAGGACCCAGGCGATGTCGAATACCTGGAAAGAAAGGACGATGCCGATGATGAGATTGAAAAGGATCACCGGGCTAAGCATCGGCAGGGTTATATGCCAGAACCTGCGCACGGCCGATGCGCCATCGACCGTGATCGCCTCGTACAGGTGGGTCGGGATCGATTGAAGTCCCGACAGGTAGACCAGGAACGCCGACCCGATCGACCAGAACGTCAGCATGCCCACCAGAGGCAATGCCTGCTCAGGACTCTGGAAGAAACCCTGCCGGGGAAGGCCCACTTCCTCCAGGATGTAGTTGATCAACCCGAAGTCGGCGTTGAATATCCACCCCCAAAGCACGGCTGCCGCGAAAAGAGGGATCAGGGATGGAAGGAAGACGATAAGCCGGAACAAGCCGGTTCCCCTTCCCGGGCGGTTCGCCAGCATGGCGACGAACAGGGAGAGGACAACGTACATCAACAGGAAGAAGGCCGTGTAGTAGAGAGTCACTCTGAGAGCCTGCACGAACTCCCCATCGGTGATCATCTTCTCGTAATTGTCGAAACCGGTGAATTCCGCCGGCGAGATGATGTTGTAGTCGGTGAACGACAGCACCGCCGAGGCGCCGATCGGACCCAGGTAGAACACCGCCAGGCCGATGATCCATGGCGCCAGAAAGGCGTATGCGACCAGGGTGCTCTTCCGCCTCCAGCGCAACCTCGGTCGTTGGAATGCGGGGGACTCGCGACGTGAGTCCCCCGCATTCGCTCTGACGGTTTCTATATCGGTGATGTGGTCACCCCGGCGAGTCGGCTAAGCCAGCGCTTCCCTGATCCGGTTCGCCGCGTCCTGGGTCGCTTCCTCTGCGGTAGCCTCACCGGCCCACAGCAGATCCAGGGCTGCTGCACATGCCGTGTCAACCGCGAAGCCCTGGGTGGTGAACGGTGTCCACGTCCCGGCCTCGACCATCGCCACGGCGTCCTTCTTCCACTGCACGTCGTTGAACCCGGCCACCTCCAGGGCGCTCCTGCGCGTCGGCGTGGCGACCTGGCTCCAGATCTCCAGGCCCCGGGTGTCCGTGATGGTCTTGGTAAAGGCCCACGCAGCTTCAGGGTTCTTCGACTGGGATGAAATGGAGATGGTTCCCAACTCCAGCTTTCCAGCCCGAACGCCGTTGAAGCTCGGAAGAGCCGTGACGTCGTAGTCGAAGTCGACCGTTCCGGTGAGAGCCCCATACCACCATGGACCCATCAGGTACATGCCGGTCTGCTGGTTCCGGAAGGCCTCGAGGTGAGTCCCGCCGGCCACCACCGGGTTGGGCGACTTCCCGTCGGCGATCAACTGGGCGAAGTAGCCGAGCATCCCGGGACTGGCGCCCTGGTGGATGGTCGGCTCCAGGTTCTCGTTGAGGATGGTGCCGCCGCCCATGAAGCAGAAAGTGTCATAGTTCCACGACTCGAATGAGACGCCGAAACGCATGCCGTTGTCTACCAAGGCGTCGATGGAATTGGTGAAGGCCTCCTCGTTCCATTCGCCGTTCTGGAAGAGAACTTGGGGATCCTCCAAGCCCGCCGCGTCGAAGGCGTCGCGGTTGTAATAGATCACGTAGGGCTCGGTGTTGTCGGGCAATCCGTAGGCCTTGCCATTGACCAGGGTGCCCTCAACCGTCGTCGGGATGAAGTCACCCATGTTCAGCTCTTCGGCGTCCCGGGCGATGTAATCGTCGAGGTCGAGAAGGGCCTCCCCTTCAGCTGTCAGCTGGGTCAACTGGAAGTTGAGCATCCTCATGACGTCGGGGGCGTTTCCGGCGGCGAACCGGGCAAGGAGTTGGGGATACTCCTCGTAACCGTTGGCGGCCAGGGGTTCCCAGTTCACTTGCACATTCGGATACTTGCTGTTGAAGTAATCGATGCGCTGCTGGATGACCTCGCCTTCCAGGCCGGCGCCCCATGCCCACAGGGTGATCTCGCCACCGATTTCGTCGGAATCGGGTGCGGCCGTGGTAGTTGGCGCCGCCGTGGTCGCCGGGGCGGCCGTGGTGGCCGGGGCGGCCGTGGTGTCGGCCGTGTCGTCGCCGCAGGCCACGAGAAATGCCGCAGCAGCGGCGGCGGTCCCGCCGAGCTTAATGAATTCCCGTCGGGACATGCCGGCCCGGCGGGCCCGACGGATGATTTCCCTTTCGTTATTCATCGGAGGATCTCCTTTGTCTAGCTGTTCTTTCCGTTCCGGTTGCCCGGGTGGCGTCTCTCCATCACAATGGTGACGCGCGGTGTCGGCGCGGCGTGAGAATTCACACCGCCGAAGGAATGTGCGACAGGTCCCGGGCTATGAATTCTTCGCAAGCTTCGCGGGTGATGTAAGGCAGCAGGGCATCCCAGCGAAGCGAACTCTGAAGGATGGCGTTGTATTCGGGGCTCCGGACAAACTCTTTGGGGTCCACCTCGGCGGACAGCTCGCACCAGATCATCCGGTTACCCTTGCCCAGGTACCGGTTCCAGGGGAATGCGTAGTCAGCGGTGCGATCCGCACGGCAGGTGCGAATCCTCACCCATCCGTCCAACGCGGCGTAACTCGCCAGGTGGGGACCGTCGAGCCACTCATCGAACTCTTCGGCGTGCTCGGGGCCGACTTCGAACCGCTCGGCTATGCAGCCACCGCTGCCGACCTGGTCTCTTCCGATGGCGCCAACCACCTTAGAGATGGTCATCATCGTGCCGTTGAACGGTTCCTGCTCCAGCGTCGGATACTTCGACTCCCGTTCCAAGGTGGGCTCGTCCAGTCCTCCAGTCACCACTTCGCTTCCTATCCAGGCGTGCATGTCCGGAATGCTGGTGGCAACATATGGAATGAATCGCGTGGCCTGGGAAGCGTTGAAAGCCGCAGGAAGCCCGTTTTCGGGATCGAAGTCGCGAATTATCTTGTAGCTGGATGCGCCCAGTACGGCGTAGTGCCGACCGAAGTCGTCAAAGTGCCAGGGAGTCCAACCGTCAAGTTCCTCCTGCAGAGGGGGAGGACAGTCGACCCGACAGACCAAAAGCGGGCGTTCGTCGGGGGGAATAACCGGTGACATTCTCACCTGCTTTCTCTAATGCCACATGATGCAATCACGTAGTGATCGAATCGCTTTCTGTTTCATGCTAGAAGGGAAACGGGTCCCCGCGGGGTCGGAGGCAAAGTTTTTTCGGCGGTTTCTCGCTCTTTACCGCTGACATGTCAGCCGGTTGCCACACCTGGGATAACCATGCTTGAGCCTCGGAGAACCACGCTTGAGCCTGCGTCCTTACGAGGGATGGTCGAGCCGCCGAGTGGCAATCTGAGTTAGCGAGCCAACCGGCAACCCACCAGGGTGGCTGGCTAGGCCAGCTTGATTCCCCTTGATTCAGCCTCGGCCACCGCAGCCGAAACCGGCTCTGCGCGCCGGGTCTGCGCTGATAGCAGGGCTGCTTCGATCACTGCTATTCCCAGTGCCGAGGCAACGGGATCCCCGTGGTTGACCGCCCCGGGACGACCGGATGCCACATCACAGAAAGCGTGCACCGGCGCCGCGGCAGGATAGAGAGTGGCGCCTCGCATCAGGGGGAAGGAGTAGTCGTCCCCGTCTTGACGGACTACCTCGATGCGATCCCGTTCCAGGTCGACTACTGCCACTCCTTCGGTCCCGAAGACTCGCACCTCCATGTGGTGACGTTGAGAGGTCGGAACTCCCGCTCCCCCCGACACCGAGATCAGGGGACCCTGACGGGTGGTGGTCAGGAAGGCATCGTAAAGATCGCTTCCCGCCGGCCCCGGAGCCACCGCCCCCATCACTTCGTCGGGGACCAAGCCGGTCAACCAGAACACCAATGAATACAGATGACTCAACTGCCCGTAGGCGTACCCCCCTTCCTCACCGACCCAGGTCGAAGGCTCGGGTGGGCTCTCCGCCCCCGGAATGGCATCCTCCTCACCTGAGAACAACTCACGGGCGGGGGAGGCCATGTGGGCGAGGACATGCTCCAGCCGACCGATTCGCCCTCCTCTGATCCAGTCGCGGGCCGCCGCCGCCTGGGGAAGGAACTGCCATCCGTGCGGCACCAGGAGGACCACCTCCTGCTCGGCGGCCCTCTCCACCATGTCGAACGCATCGGCAGCGGTGATTGCCAACGGCTTCTCGCACATCACGTGCAAACCCCGGTCCAGGGCGGCCATGGCATGCTGGTGGTGAAAACTGTGGGGAGAGCAAACCACCACCGCATCCAGCGCGTCCCACGGCAGGAGTTCATGATCCTCTGTGGCAATGGGCACGCCGAACCGCTCCGCCACCTGCTCCACCTCGACCGCTCCCTTCCCACACACGGCGCGGACTTCCACATCGGAGCGGGAACTGAGCACCGGAAGGTGATTCTCCACCGCCCACCACCCGGCGCCGATCATCGCCACTCTCAGAGGCGCACGGTCGGGAGAATCTGCTCTCTCTGTCATGATCCCAAGAGGCTAGGACGCATGGCGACCACGCAGTTCGATTCCGGTAGGGTAAATCTCGCCGCCAACCGGGTCGCCTGCTATGCAACATCGATCTTCTCCCTCGCAACACCCACCTCCTCCGCGATTGGCGCTGGTCCCGGATCTGGTGTGGAACCCGCCGGACCCCGAGCCTCAACCAGGAAAAGCTCTGGTGATCTCGGGGAGCAAGATCGAAGGAGTGGTTGACGCCAGGACCCTGCCGGGCGACCTGGACCGGGTGGTCTTTTCCGGATGCACCCTCATGCCGGGTCTGATCGACGCCCACGTCCACATGGCCTCGTGGATGGTTCCCGCCCTACTGGCCGCCGGGGTGACCACGGTGAGAGACATCGGCAACGACCTCGACTGGATACTGGGGCTGCGAAGTCGGCTTGCCGCCGATCCCCGGCCCACTCCCCGGATTCGCTGTTGCGGCCCGGTGCTGGATGGCCGTCATGTCAACTGGCCTCTGCTGGGAGAACGCCACGAGGACCCGGCAGCAGTGGCTGCGAAAGTTGCGAAACTTGCCGAGGCCGGGGTTGACGAGATCAAGCTCTACGTTCACCTCGACCTGGAACAGGTCAAGGCCGCTGTGGAAGCGGGGAGGCGGACCGGCGTGCCGGTGGTGGCCCACCTGGGAGAAGTGAACGCGCTGGAAGCCGCCCGGGCGGGGGTGGCCGAACTCCAGCACCTGAGCGGGATCATCCATCCCTTCGACGGCTCGCATCTCGTAGATTTGCGGGAATTGACCGGAGCACTGATCGAAGCCGACACGGCGCTGTGCCCCACCGTTGTCGTTTGGGACCGCCTGGCCCGTCTCAGCCAGTTTGTCTCCCGGCCCGATCCGCGGCTGCGGTGGGTTCCCGAGGAAGTCAAGGAGAGTTGGGATGCCTTTCCTCACCGCCATGACCCCGAAGGATCCCGAGGTCGGATGGCGGCGGTGGCAGAGATCCAAAGGGCGGTTCGGGAGTTCTATCGGGCAGGCGTCCCCATCGTCGTCGGAACCGACGCTCCCTGGCCTTACCTGATCCCCGGCTTCAGCCTCCACGACGAACTGGCGCTGTTGACGGCTTCGGGCCTCACGCCGGCGCAGGTCCTCACGGCCGCCACCCGGGAGGCGAGCCGCAGGCTGGGTGTCGACCGTCTAACCGGGACTCTGGAGGAAGGAAAGACGGCAGATCTCCTCCTGGCGGAGGGAAACCCAATCTCGGAGATCGATCACATCCGCCGGGTGCGAGAGGTCTTCCGGGGAGGGCAACCTGTCGACGTGGCGGCACTGGAGCCCGGAACGTTCCAACCTGGAGATCCCGTCAATGCGAGCCTCGTCGCCTACGCCAAAGGCATCTCGCGGCCAAAACAGAGTCCGTCGTGACTACCCCCTCCCGAATGAGACGGGGTTAGGATACTTTTCTGACCGGGACCGCTTGTATACCGCCATACAGTGGTGAGGTGCCTCCCGGTTTGGCAAAGAGCCAATTCGCCACCGTCAAGAGAAAGGTTGAGAATGTCACGCAAGCTGATAGTTGGAATTGCGGTCATCGCCCTGCTGGTGGCTGCCTGCGGGGAAGACGAGGAGGCGGCCCCCGCCACCACCGCTGCCCCGGCAACGACAGCCGCCCCCGTTGAGGAGGCTCCTGAGGAGCCCCCGGAGGAAGAGCCCGAGGAACCCAGCGGTCCCTACGAGGCCATGATCCGCCCGGCCGAGCAGCCGTGGAAGATCGGTTACGGTGACGGCCTTTCGGGTATCCCGTTCACCGACAGCGTCACCGACAACATCAACGCCATTGCCGCCGAGATGGGCGTGGAGATCGTCTACTGCGACAACGCCTACGACCAGGAGCGGACCGTGGAGTGCTCCAACCTGCTGGTCACCCAACAGGTCGACGGAGTGATCTTCGCCAACTGGATCGCCGGCACCGAAGAACTGATCGCGGGCATCTTCCACGATGCCGACATCCCCTGCGTCTCCTACGACGGGCCGCACCCCGGATGCATAGCCTTCGGTCCGGACAACTACGAGGCCGGAGTAGCCGCCGGTCGCTTCCTGGCGCAGTACGCCCTCGATCAGGGTTGGGCGCCCGAGGACACCGAGCTGCTGCTGGTGTGGACCCCGGACGTGCCGGTCCACAAGGCCCGCGCCGACGGGGCTACCGACGGCGTGCGGGAATCGTTCAACATCCCCGACGAGAACATCCACGACATCCCCACCGAGGGCCTGACCGACACCCTCCCCAACGTGACCACCTGGTCGATCGCCAACCCCGACGCCAAGCATGTGCTTTGCTTCGGCCACAGCGACCAGCCCGGCGTCGACTGCGGATTGGCCCTGGAACAGAACGGCTTCCTGGGCAACGCCGCAGCCGCAGGTACCGGCGCATCCACTGAAGCCCTCGTGGAACTCCGGGAGCGCACCGATGACGAGTCGGTTTTCAAGGCCACTATCTCCTACTTCCCCGAGCGTTACGGACAGTATCTGGTGCCCATCATCGTCGATCTCATCGAGGGTCGCACCGACCTGCCCGAAAGGATCATCCCCTCGGTGGAGCCTGTCACTCGCGGCAACGTCGAAGAACTGTATCCGGGAGGCGAATTGGACGAAGCAGCCATGGCTGACGAGGATGAGTATGAAGCCGTGATTCGGGAAGCCTCCGGAGCGTTCAGAATCGGTTACGGTGACGGCCTATCCGGTATCCCGTTCACCGACAGCGTGACCGACAACATCAACGCGGTCGCCGCCGAGATGGGCGTGGAGATCGTCTACTGCGACAACGCCTACGACCAGGAGCGGACCGTGGAGTGCTCCAACCTGCTGGTCACCCAACAGGTCGACGGAGTGATCTTCGCCAACTGGATCGCCGGCACCGAGGAACTCATCGCCGGCATCTTCCACGATGCCGGGATCCCCTGCGTCTCCTACGACGGACCACACCCCGGATGCGTGGCGTTCGGCCCCGACAACTACAACGCCGCTCTGGAAGCGGGGCGCTACCTGGCCGCTTTCGCACAGGAGCAGGGTTGGGCAGCCGAGGACACGCATCTGCTGCTGGTGTGGACCCCGGACGTGCCGGTCCACAAGGCCCGCGCCGACGGCGCACGAGACGGCGTGCGGGAATCGTTCAACATCCCCGATGAGAACATCCACGACATCCCCACCGAGGGCCTGACCGACACCCTCCCCAACGTGACCACCTGGGCGACCGGCAATCCCGGCGCTCAGCATGTGCTGTGCTTCGGCCACAGCGACCAGCCCGGCGTCGACTGCGCGCTGGCCCTGGAACAGAGTGGCTACCTGGGGCACGCGGCCGCCGCCAGCCTGGGGGCCTCCGACGAGGCGTTGGTGGACCTGCGGGAGCGCTCCGACGAGGAGTCGGTGTTCAAAGCCACCATCTCCTACTTCCCCGAGCGCTACGGGACCTACCTGGTGCCGGCCATCGTGGACCTGATCGAAGGAAAGGCCGTTCCCGAACGGCTCATCCCCTCGGTCTCACCGGTGACCCGGGACAACGTCTTCGACCTCTATCCCGGATAGAGACAACCAAACAATGAGAGAAGTGCTCGGCGTTCCGGACGCCGGGCACTTCCCCAACCCTTGATCGGTAGGAGGTATGGACAAACCGAGCCAACAGCCTTTGATAGCGATGTCGAATGTCTCCAAGGCGTTCGGGCAGGTTCAAGCTCTCCTCGACGTCAGCCTGAACCTTTATCCGGGCGAGGTGGTCGGACTCCTGGGTGACAACGGCGCAGGCAAATCCACGCTGATCAAGATCCTGTCCGGCAACTATCACGCCGACCAGGGAACCTTCGAATACCAAGGACGGCCGGTGACCATCAACCATCCCGCTGATGCCCAGGCACTGGGGATCGCCACCGTCTACCAGGACCTGGCGCTGGTCGAGACCAGGTCGGTGGCTCACAACATCTACCTGGGACGGGAGCCTCGCCGGTACGGGTTCTTCATGGACCGGCGCAAGATGGAGAAGGACGCCACGGGAATGCTCGAGGGCCTCAACATCCGGTTGCCGTCCCAGAAGGTCGACGTGGAGTTGCTGTCGGGAGGGCAGCGCCAGGCAGTCGCATTGTCACGGGCAATCGCCATGGGAGGCAACATCCTCCTGCTCGACGAACCAACCGCCGCCCTGGGGGTGGAACAGACCCAGCAGGTCCATCACCTGATCACCAGCATGAGCCGGCAAGGCAAGGCGGTGGTGGTGATCACTCACGACCTGAGCGACATCCTGGAGATAACCGATCGCATCGCGGTGTTGAGGCAGGGAGAGCTTTGGGCCTACGTCCCCTCATCGGACACCACCACCAACGAGATCATCGGATGGATAACCGGCGTCGCCCCGCCTCACGTCCGGAATGGAGCGGGCCAGTGATCTCGGCGTTCAAGAGGCAGGACAACTGGACCCTGATCGGATTGTTCATCACGCTGTTGTTGATGATCGCCCTATTCAGTTGGCAGTCCGAGTTCTTCTTCACCACCCGAAACTTCATCAACATCGGGCAGGCCATCTCGATAAGGGGGCTGATCGCCATCGGTCTCACGGTGGTGATGATCGCCGGAGGGCTGGACCTGTCCATGGCCGCGGTGGCGGCGGTGGCCGGAATGGTGACCGCCAGCCTGATCACCCTGGAGGTCAATAGCGTCCTGGTGGGCGTGTTGGGGGTGGCCGCCGCCGGAGTGCTGGGAGCATTCAACGCCTTGCTGATCGTCAAGTTCCGGATCAACCCGATCATCGCCACCCTGGGGACTCTGCTCTTCTATCGGGGCCTGGCCTTCGTCTCCACCGGCGGCGACAACATCGTGATCGGGGTGAACGCCTGGAGCGAACTGGGAAGGGGATCCTGGCTGGGCGCCCCGATCACCGTCTGGTTGTTCTTGGCGGTGGTGGTGCTGGGAATGTGCTTCATGCGATTCACCGTGGCGGGGAACCATCTCTACGCCGTCGGCGGCAACAGCGAGGCATGTCGCAACGTCGGCATCAGGGTGGACCGCCTGCGGGGCTGGACCTATGTGGCCCAGGCCTGCCTGGCGGGGTTGGCAGGCCTGATGCTCACTTCCCAGAGCGGCACGGCCCTCCCCAGCGCGCTGAACGGCGCCGAGTTGGACATCATCGCCGCGGTGTTGCTGGGTGGCATCGCCCTGAGCGGAGGACGGGGAGGCCTCTTGGGAACCCTGTTGGGGCTCCTGATTATCGGGGTCGTCCAGAACGGGTTGATTCTTCTGCAGGTGCAGATCTACTGGCAGTCGGTGGTGCGCGGCGCGATTTTGATCATCGCCGTGACCCTGGACAGCCTGAGGAGGGGCGGGGGTTACCGCTAGCGGGGACCAGGTCGGCGGACGCAACCGCCGTGACGCCTATTGCAACAGAAAGGGGTTCCCAGACAGGAACCCCTTTCCGTCCGTTTGAGAGGGTTTGCCGATTACAGGTTGTCGTAGATCGCCGTCTCGAAGTCCATGAAACCGCCCACCGAGGTGGCGTCGGCAAACGGGAAGATCTGGGTGGCCCAGAAGCCCCCCACGCCGTTCTGCCGATCGATCCAGTAGTACAGGTTGGCCAGACCCGCCCAGGCCAGGGCTCCCGCCGGGCGGCCCGTGGGCGCGTCCTCGTCGTTGATCATGAAGCTCAGCGCCCAGGACTTGGGCATGCCGGGGAAGAACTCCGCGTAGTTGGTGAGAGACGGGTCCACCGCGGGCAGACCCTTGATCTTCATCTCTCCCAGGCCGTTCTGGACGGCCATCTCCACGGTCTCGGGGGCGAGAACCTGCCCGCCGGGACCCATGCCGTCGTTCAGCCACATCCGGATGAACTTGATGTAGTCATCCACGGTCGAGTACAGGCCGTGACCGGCCATGTGCACCTCGGGATCGGGCGGCAACTCGAAGTCGAGAGGCGTCAACTCTCCGTCGTCGCCACGATGATGTATCAACGCCATCCGACTCCGCATCTCGTCGCTCAGGTCGAAAGAGGTGGAATTCATACCGAGGGGTTCGAATATCCGCTCCTGCATCACCTCGCCCAGGCGCTTGCCGGTGATCCCTTCAACCACCTGACCGGCCCAGTCGATATTGGTTCCGTACTCCCACTCGTCTCCCGGATCGAAGAGAAGGGGAGTCATGAGCGACTCCTTCGATGACGTGACCGGGCTGACCTGGCCGTGGTCCTGGGCCAACCGGTTGTACGTCTCATTGAAGAAGAAGTAGGAGAGGCCGGCGGTGTGGAGGAGCAGCATCCTGGTTGTCACATCGCGCTTCGGCGGACGGAGCATCGGGTCTCCGTTGTCGTCGAACCCGTCCAGCACCTGCAGTTCCCCGATGTCGGGTGCATAGTTCTTGGCCGGAGCGTCGAGGTCGAGGCGGCCCTCCTCGACCAGTTGCAGGCAGGCCGTTCCGCCGATGGCCTTGGTCGTCGAGAATATCGCGCATATGGTGTCGGTGGTCATCGCCGCGCCGTTGCCCAGGGACCGGACCCCGCGCGCTCCTTCGTAGATGTTCCCCTCGCGGTTGGTTGCCAGTGCGACCACACCGGGCACGCGCGGGCTCCCGGAAACCACTCCGTCCAGGACCGCATCTGCGGCGGCGGTCAAATTGCTCATGTTGGCTCCTTTCGGCCAGTCTGCTCGAATGGTAAGGGTGGAGTGGAGCGGCGGCCCCTGCCAGCGCCGGATAACTTCGCCCGGGGCCGTAAACTGGGGTCGGTTCCCTCCCGACCATGGAAGGACCCCATGTCAACCACCGTTGTCTCCTCCGCTCTCTGTGATGAAACGTTGGCGCAACTGGAAGAACTCGGCACATCCCAGAACCGCAAGGTCTACCCCCGGCACGGCGTCAAAGGGCCACTGTTCGGAGTCAGCTACGCCAACCTGAGAAAACTCGCCAAACGACTGGCTCCTGATCACCGGTTGGCTGTCGAGTTGTGGTCCTCGGGGAACCACGATGCCCGTGTATTGGCCACCATGGTGGACGACCCCTCCCGGCTCTCGGAGCGAACACTCCGAGAGCGCCTTGCCGATGTCGACAATTACGTACTGGCGGACGCCCTTGCCTCCCTGGTAGGGCGCACCTCCCTCCGAGATGAGTTGGCCGGGGATTGGACCGCCGACCCCGAGGATGAGTCGGCCGGGACGGTCGGCTGGTCTCTGGTGGCCGCACAGGCGCTGGATGGGGAACGCCTTCTCTCCGACGAGTATTTCACCGAGAGGCTTTCCTATATAGAACGAAATATCGCGACCGCGGCCAACCGGGTCCGGCACTCCATGAACGGGGCCCTGATCGCCATCGGGTGTCGGAACCAGGAGTTGCGACAGGCGGCAGAGGAGGCCGCCGGCCGGATCGGCAAGGTGCAGGTCGATCACGGTGAGACCTCCTGCAAGACGCCGGACGCCCTTCCCTACCTTGCCAGAGTCTGGAAACGCAAGGCGGCGCGGTCTTCCTGAGCGCGCCTGGATAGATCATCCCATATCCGGATTGTCCTTGAGTAGTCTTCCTGCCAGAAGAACGAAGCGTGCCCACTTTGCGATCAGTATTCACACCCTCACCAGGAAACTGCGGCCCCGACTCCCTTCCGCGCTCCGGCCCCGCCCAGGCAGCAGTATTTCGGCGAAGGCTCATGAGGCTGCCGGTCCTAATGGCGGTGATCGTGATCGGTGCATCGTGCGGTGATGACCCAGCCGCGGATGTTCCCACCACCTTGGCGCCGATCACTTCCACAACAACCACCCGGTTACCCACAACAACCCTTCCACCGCCCGCACCCACCCTGCCGGAGACGACCACCACGTCAACCACTCTGATCTCTCTGACCGAGGAATCAATGAACTATCTGGAGGTGCTGATGGCGGTCGAGGTCAACATCGGCAGACTGGTTGCGGACGTGCAGGCCTTGAACGAGAACTGGGACAACCGGTCCGAATCCGGGGCTTCCTACGGAGAGACCGATGCGGCCCTGGAGGCTGCCGCGCAGCGCGCCCAGGAGCTACTCGACGCCTTCGAAGGCATACAGCCTTCCGCACAGGGCACCATCCCACTCGAGCATCAGACTGCGGCCGCCGCGGTGATCCTCATGGCAGACACAGCCACGGAGATGCTCGACGGCCTCCGATCCACGGACACGGGCCAGGCCCGCCGTTCAGCACTGGTGGGATTCCTGACCGCCTTCGAGATCTTCGAGGAAGCCATAACCCGGGTGGCGGAGATCATCGGAGATGAGGGAACCGAGGCCCTCGAGAGGAGCAGGACCGAGAACCGCGTCCCGACGATCAGGGAAGGCACCACCACCACAACCACGGAACCTGCCGCCACCACAACCACCGCACCGGCCACCGAGACGGATCCGGAGAATCCCGGCAACACCAAGAACTGCAGTGATTTCGCCACACAGGCAGAAGCCCAGGAGTGGTTCGACACCTATTTCCCCCTGTACGGAGACGTAGCCCTGCTCGACACCAACAACAACGGGGTAGCTTGTGAACGTCTGCCGTAGGAGGGCCTGAAAGCTCAGGCCCACGCCTCCCTAACCCGGACGGATCAGCCGGGCTGCCGCAGGATCCAGGAGGACCGTGACCCTGGAATGCAGCCGGAGGACAGAAGCCGGAACCGCCGATGTGATCGGTCCTTCCAGCGCCGCCCGCACGGCTTCGGATTTGGAAGGTCCCGTCGCCAGAACCAGGAGATGGGCGGCCTGGCTGATCGTGGCCACGCCCTGGGTCATCGCCTGGGCCGGTACCTGTTCGGGACCGTCAAAGTACCGGGCGTTGTCAGCCCTGGTAGCCGCCGCCAGTCGCACCACCCGCGTGCGAGAATCGAAGGATGACCCCGGCTCGTTGAACGCCAGATGGCCGTTGCGCCCCACGCCGAGAATCTGCAGTCCCACTCCCGCCCGGGTCACCAGCCGGTCGTAACGATCGCACTCCAGCTCAGGGTCGGCAGCCCCGCAATCCGGCGCGTACAGGTTTTCAGGCTCGATGTCCACATGCCTGGTGAACTCGGTTTCGATCAGGTTGCCATAGCACTGGGGATGTTCCGGGCCGAGACCGAGGTAATCGTCGAGCAGGAAGGACCGCACCCCGCTGAAGCTCAGCTGCCCCCGGCGACAGCGACGGATCAGTTCCCGGTAAAGAGGGAGCACGGATGCTCCGGTGGCAAGCCCCAGCACCGGATCCTGGGTGGAACCAAGGTACTCCTGGACCACATCGGCGGTCCTGCGCGCCAAGCTGTGAGGATCTCGCTCCACGATCACCTCGACCGAGTTCATGCCTATCGGCTGAGGGGCAGGTTGCCGGTACACGCCGCTGAAGACGGATCAAGTCCCGCCGTCGGTGGTCTTGGCCCCCGTGATAAACGCCACGAGATCGTCCTTGGTGACCTGATCGACCTTCACTTCGGCGGCCTTGCGGCCCCGGCGCAAGACCACCGCGTCGTCGCAGACCTGGGTGACCCGGTCCATGTTGTGGGTGATGAGCAGCACCGCGACGTCCGCATCCCGGAGCGCAACGATCAGATCCAGCACCCTCTGCGCCTGCTCCACGCCCAAAGCCGCGGCCGGTTCGTCCAGAAGAACGATCTTCTGTCCCCAAGCCACCGCTCTCCCGATGGCAATGGCTTGGCGCTGGCCCCCCGAGAGGAGGCCCACGGGCTTCCGCAACGAGGGGATGGAGATCCCGAGACGGGCCAGGGTGGCCTGGCACTCACGAGACATCCTCCTCTTGTGCAGAAGACCTATGCGGGACCCGAAAGACCCGCCCCGGGTGTACTCGCGGTTGAGAAAGAGGTTCTCCACCACATTGAGACTGTCGATCAGCGAGAGGTTCTGGTGAACGGTCTCCACGCCCAGGGTCCGAGCTACGTCCGGAGAGGAGATGCGATGCGTGACGCCGTCTATGCTCACCGTGCCAGAGTCGGGCTGGTACACCCCGGCTATGCATTTGACCAGCGTGGACTTTCCGGCGCCATTGTCACCGAGAAGCGCCGTCACCCGGCCGCGATGGACATCCAGCGAGACGTCCTCGAGAGCCTGCACCGCGCGAAACGCCTTGGACATGTTCCGCACCGAGAGCGCCGGCGCGGTCATCGGCCACCCCAATCGACCGGCGCCCCTTCGACGTTCCACACGCCCGCCACCACCGGGTCCCCGGCGCTGACCCCCTTCAAGCCCACCACCAATGCCCTCGTCACAAAGGCCTGGATACGAAAGCCGGCGATTACGGTGTCGCCTTCTTGCAGCCTTCGACCCTCCGGCGGATGGAGCCGGGCATAGTAATCGATGCCCGCCGGGTCCGGCATGTCGATGGGGACCGGTTCCGAGCCAACGTCCTCGGGACCCCTGGCCGCCAACACCCTGGTTTGATAGGGATCGAATACGGGGTCCACATAGAGTCCCCCGCCGAAGCAGAGCGGCACGTCCTGATGCAGGTGGGCAACTTCGGTCAGATAGAGAACGGCAGGCTGTTCGGGAAGGTCCTCCACCGCATGCAGGGGCGTGGTGCCGGTCAGGCCGTGTCCCGGCTCGACCTGGGTGGCGCCGATCTCCGCCAGGAGGCCGAGCACCGCCGTGGAAGTAGTGCCGGGAGCATTCACCTCTATCGGAAAACCCGTCCCCAAGCGTCCAAGAGCGATCTCTACCCCGCGGGCCAGAGTCTCCACATTGGGAGTGGGCTTCACGCTCTTTCCCTCCGCGTTATACAGGAGGGCCGGGAAGGTAGTAAGCCCGGCGAACGTCAGCCCGTCCAGGCGGTTGACGAACTCGATCGCATCCGATAAGTCGTCGAGATGGAAGCCTCCCTCGTGTCCCGGATAGAACACGTCTCCTCGGTCCCACACCCTCAGGAGGACCTGTTGCGTGCGGTTGCCTCCGGATACGGCCCGGGAGGCCTCCACCGCCTTATTCCGAGAGAAGATCGTCCAGTACTCCGGCTCGAGGCTCGCCGCCTCCCCCGCCTCGGCTCTCGGCACCTGAACCAGGTGCCCCAGGTTGCCCAGCCGGTGCCCGTAGGCGACGATGGGCCTCGCGCATGCCATGTCCACCGCCACATAGCCGTCCGCGCCCCCATCGGTGATCGCTCTCAGCGCCCCCGGTGCCCGTCCGACCTGCTTGCTCATCGCATACACCTTCAAGCGCCGGCGGTGCGCCTCGGCCGCCATGTGGCGGGTATTCGCCTCCAGCGCATCGAGGTCCAGCACGTAGCTGTTGGCAGGAATCAGGTTCTCCTGGTGGAGTTGGACCGCTGCCTCCAGGAAGGCCCGGTTCCTGGCGATCAGGGAACTAAGGAACATCGTCACCCACACTTTCCGACGGCGTCCGCATGCTGAGCGCCACCGCCACGATGATGATGAGACCCCGGGCGATCAACTGGTCCGCCACCTCGAGGCCCATGAGTATCAGTCCGTTGTTGAGCATCGCCATGATCAGGGCCCCCATCACCGCGCCCGCAATGGAAGCGCGGCCACCGAACAGGTTGGTCCCTCCGATCACCACCGCGGCGATCACGGTGAGCAGATCATTCTCCCCCAGATCGTGACGACCGATGGCCAGCCGTCCGGCCAGCAACACCCCGGCGAAGGACGCCGCCACCGAACAGACCACCAGTGCGCTTATCCTGATCCGGTCGGTATTGAGACCGGAAGCCTTGGCCGACGCCCGATTGGCGCCCGTGGCGAGGACATGCCTCCCCCAACGCAGATGATGCAACGCGAAGTGGCCGATGGCGAAGACGATCGCGGTCCAGATCACCAGCGAAGAGATCGGACCCAGCGATCCGGCGCCGAACAGCGCGGAGAAGGCGTCATTTCGGATCGGCATCGACTGCAGGTTGTTCATGTTGCGAGCGACGCCGCTGATGATTCCCAGCGTCCCCAGGGTCACCAGGAAGGATGGAATCCGGACCTTGACCGTGATCAGGCCATTCGCCAGGCCGATCAGCGCCCCCACCCCCACGGCGGCCGAGGCCCCGAGAAGGAAGCCGTGATCGCCGACCACCACCGCGGCCACCAAGGACGAGAGAGCCACGGTGGAGCCGATCGAGAGATCTATCTCGGCCGACGCCAGAGCGAAAGCCATGCCCACCGCCATCACCGCGATCGGAGCGGCTTGACGGCCGATGTTGAGCAGATTCGACCAACTCAGGAAGCCGTCATCCCACAGGATCAAGGCGAAGACGGCGAGAATCGAGACGAAGGCCAGATAGACCACGTACTGTCGAAACCCGCCGTCTTCGCTCTGGTTGGTCCATGCCCGCCTCAACCGGGCGCCGGCGCCGGCGAGGACATGGACTCTCATCTCTTGCGACGTTTCCTTGTTCGATCAGCTATTCGGGGAGGTTATCCACCGAGTGCTTCCATGACTTCTGCGGGTGGGTCGGTGGCGAGTGACCGCCGGTA
>JAPPFC010000040.1 GCA_028824015.1 bacterium | reverse complement strand
CCTGATCAGCTGTGACGACTTCGGTGACTGCGGATCGCAGTTGATCACCGTGGTCCACCACGAGAACTCGGACAACCCCGAGGCAAGTATGGGCAATGTCGTCTATGCCGGTGGAGGCAACTGAACAATGCCGGAGCAGGCACGGTGTTTCGTGTAAGCTTCGGCATCGTCTCTTTAAGGCTCTAAGGAGCGACGATGGCGAGCGCGAGCATGTGGGTCCCCAGGACCAAGGTCGATTGGTTTCTGACGGTTCTGCGGGTCCTCGCTCTTACTGTGGTCACCGTAGGTCTTTTGGCGTTCATCGCCCAGCAGATAGACATTGACAACCCCTTTGCTCGGGTGGTGAATCCCGATGCTACGGGCCTCACCGGCCCCCAGTTCCGGGGGCTGGTGATTTCGGGGTTCGCCCAGGGGGCGATGTACGGGCTGATCGCCTTGGGTTACTCGATGGTCTACGGCGTGCTCGGCTTCATCAACTTCGCTCACGGGGAGGTGTTCATGGTCGGGGCCATGACCGGGATGATCACCTCCAACAAACTTGACGACGCCGGCCTGTGGGAGACCAACTTCATCGGGTCGCTGCTCTTCATAGTGGCGGTGTCCATGCTGGTCTGCACCCTGACCGCGGTGATCATGGAGCGGGTTGCATACCGACCCCTGAGAAAGGCGCCCCGCCTGATCCCGCTCATCACCTCGATCGGCATCTCCTTCTTCATCCAGAACACCTCCGTGGTGCTGCTCGGCCCGACCAGCAAGGCGTACCCCGATATGCCCGAGTGGCTCACCGCCAAGCGGACGTTCCTCGAAATCGAGGGCACCAAGATCATGGTGATCTGCGTGGCGGCGGTGGCCATGCTGGGTCTGTGGCTCCTGGTCGAGCGCACCAAGACCGGCAAGGCCATGCGGGCCGTCGCCGAGGACCAGGAGATCGCCGGGCTGATGGGGGTGGACGTCAACCGCACCATCGTCAAGGTCTTTGCGGTCGGCGGCGCCATGGCCGGGGTGGCCGGCATCCTGTGGGGGGTCCTGTTCCGGAGCGTCATCCACTACACAGGATTCCTGCCCGGCATCAAAGCCTTCAGTTCGGCGGTGGTGGGCGGCATCGGCAACCTGGGAGGCTCCATGGCCGGCGGACTGTTCATCGGCCTGGCCGAGTCGACCGGACCGCTGCTCATCCTGGAACCGTTGGGAGTCAGCGGCGTGTCCCAGCTTCGGGACGCGGTCGCCTTCGCCATGCTGATCGGCGTCCTGCTTCTCAAACCCAGCGGCCTGTTCGGCGAACGGCTGTCGGCCGAGGACCGGGCATGACCACCACGGTTCTCTCCCCGCTGCTTCGGCGTGTACCGAGGACGTGGCGCCGGGTCATCCGGCTCGGAGCACTGGGAGCGGTCGGTCAGGTGTTCATTTCCCTTTCGGGCATGCCGGTCCGGTTGGATGTGAGAGAGATCATCGTACCCATCCTGAGTCTTGGCTATCTGGCGGTCCTGGCCGTACCCGTGGTTCTGGGGGTCCTCCTGGGTCGTCGCCCCCAGCACGAGGAGTTTCTCGAGCGCCCGCCCGGCAGCCGCGACCTGGTGCTCGGCGCCACTCTGGGTGGCCTCATGGGCGGTGGAGGCTTGTCGGTCCTGGCACTGCTGCTGGCCAACTTCGACCTGCGAGACCCGCTCATCAACTGGAGTCCGCAACTATCGGAGTTCTTGAGCTTCGGCCGGGGCACGGCCTTTGGTTTTGTGATCTGGCTGGTGATCGGAGGAGGGCTCGGTCTTCTGGGAGGGTCTCTCCGTCTGGCCTCATCACGGACCCAGAGGGTGATCATGACGATGGCTCTGACGGTGGTGAGCGCCGCCATTCTGGAGTCGCTGGTGGTGGACTTGGTGGAGGGCGTGAGCCTCGAGGCTCTGGTCGAGTGGATGTATGCGCCTCGCGGCGGTTTGACGTTGGTCGGCGCCGCGGTGCTGGCCGTCGTGTCCGGGTTGCTCTCTCTGGTCGGGCAGGGGAGGATCAAGGCAGTTCAAGGGAGGATCCAGGCTATGGAGGGTCCCAGGCAGACGCGGGTGAACCTGATGCTCATCGCCGCGGTGGGAGTGGTCCTGGTCATCCTCCCGCTGTTGGTCGGGAAGCTAACCAACGAATTGCTGGCCAACATCGGCCTGTTCGTTCTGTTGGCCCTGGGACTCAATATCGTGGTGGGCCTGGCCGGCATCCTGGACCTCGGCTACGTGGCGTTCTTCGCGGTCGGCAGTTACTCGACGGCGGTCCTAACCGCGGCGACCTCGCCGAGGATCGCTCCGGAGTTCCCGTGGTTTGTCGCACTGATCATCGTGATCGTGATCGCCATACTGGTGGGGCTGTTCATCGGCGCTCCCGTGATCCGGATGCGCGGTGACTACCTGGCCATTGTGACCCTGGGGTTCGGTGAGATCATTCGCCTGCTGTTTTTGTCCGACTGGTTGTCGGGTTGGTTCGGGGGATCGCAGGGGATAACCGCCATCGACGGGGTGGATGTGTTCGGATTGCTGACGGTGGACGGCACCAACCCGCGCCGGGTCTTCTACCTGGTGCTGTTCTTCTGCGCGATCGCCATCTACATTTCCTGGCGCCTGGAGCGCTCGCGGCTGGGGCGGGCATGGATGGCGGTCCGCGAGGACGAACCGGTCGCCGAGGCGATGGGGATAAACACGGTCAACGTCAAGCTGATGGCCTTTGTGGTGGGTGCCGTGCTCGGGTCATTCGGGGGCGCCATCTTCGTTGCCAAGGTCGGGTCCGTCTTCCCCTCCAGCTTTCTCATCCTGGTCTCGATCATCATCCTGGTGGTGGTGATATTCGGTGGCATGGGGAACATTTTCGGAGTGATCGCCGGAGCGGTGGTGCTGATCGGTGTTCTCGGCGGGCCGAAGCAACCCGGTTTGCTGGTTGAGTTCTCCGAATTCAAGCTGCTCATCTATGGCGCGCTGCTGGTGTGGATGATGCTGGCCCGACCCGAGGGGCTGATTCCCAGTGCCCGGCGCTCGCGGGAATTGCACCAGGAGGAATTCCTCCAGGACGCCTGGTTGAGGGGGCAGATCGACACCGATGACGCCAACGACCTCCATGGGGGCTCCGACACCCCGGCTGCAGAATCGTGAACGGGACACCCCTTCTCGACATCCGCAACCTGATTGTGGAGTTCGGAGGCCTTCGGGCGCTGGACGGAGTCGACATCCAGGTGAACGAAGGAGAGATAGTCTCGGTCATCGGCCCGAACGGGGCAGGCAAGACCACCCTCTTCAATGCCATTACGGCCTCGGTGGAAGCCGATGGGGAGATTCTCTTCGAGGGAGACACCCTGCTGGGCCTGGATCCCAACCAGGTGACCTCCCGGGGCGTGGCCCGTACCTTTCAGAACGTTCGCCTGTTCGCCAACATGACGGTCCTCGAGAACGTGATGGTCTCCCAACACTGCCGGACGAAGCAGGGCACCTTCGGCGCGCTCTTCTACACGAAGGCTTTCCGGCAGGAGGAAGCCGAGATCCGTGCCCGGGCAGAGGAGATTCTCGGCTTCTTCGGCACCCGCCTGGTCGGCTTTCGGCTCGACCAACCCGCCGCGGTGCTCTCCTACGCGAACCGTCGCCGTCTCGAGATCGCCCGGGCAATGGCCACCCAGCCCAAGCTCCTGCTGCTCGATGAACCGGTGGCGGGAATGAACCCGGTCGAATCGGCCGAACTGACCGGTCTGATAGGTCGGCTTCGAGATGAGTGGGGTTTCACGATCGTGGTCATAGAACACGACATGGAGGTTGTGCGGGAGGTCTCCGACCGGGTGATCGTGCTTGACCACGGCGTGATGATCGCCGACGGGGACTACGAGGAGGTCTCATCCGATCCCCGGGTGATAGAGGCTTATCTGGGTCACGGGGCCACGACAAAATGAGAGACTCCCGGCCCCTGTTGGAGATGCGTTCGGTCAACGCCCACTACGGCGCCGTCCACGCCTTGAAAGACGTGGATCTGGCCATTTACGAGGGCGAACTGGTGTGCTTGCTGGGGGGAAACGCCAGCGGAAAGTCAACCACTCTCAAGACACTGCTCGGCATGCTGATCCCCACCTCGGGGGAGGTGCTGCTGGACGGCGAAGTGGTGACCGACCGCCCCATCAGCTACCGGGTGCGCAAGGGCGTGACCATGGTTCCGGAGAACCGGCGCCTTTTCAAGCGCCTGAGCGTCAGGGACAACCTGGAACTGGGCGCCTACCTGCGAAAGGACAGCGAGCAGATCGCAGCCGACCTGGAGCGGGTCTTCGAGTTGTTTCCCCGTGTCAAGGAGCGGCTGAGCCAGAAGGCCGGCACTTTGTCGGGGGGAGAGCAGCAGATGGTGGCTATAGGCCGGGCACTGATGGCGGGACCACGGGTCTTGCTGATGGATGAGCCTTCCATGGGTCTGGCGCCGGCGCTGGTACAGCAGAACTTCGAGCTGATCCAGCAGATTCATGAAGCGGGGATGACTGTGTTCATGGTGGAACAGAACGCCAACATGGCCCTCTCCATCGCCGACCGCGGCTGGGTGTTGCAAACCGGGCGGGTGGTGTTGGACGATTCGGCCCAGAACCTGCTGGCCCATCCCGACCTGCGCACCTCCTACCTGGGTGGTGGAGACTCCTGACCCGTCCTCCGGGGATGTCGGATCACCCGGCTCCTGACGGGGTGCGATCGATCGACCTGGAGGGCCGGTATCTCGACTTGAGAGCAACCCTGGCGCCCCTGGGTAAGATGGTCGCCCGTTTCACCGCGACTGGTTGGTGGAGGGCTGCCCGGACTCCCGAAGGGGCGGTCACTGTGCAGATAAGCCGGCCGGAAAGGGAACAAGTCCTGGTCAGGGCATGGGGTGAGGGGACCGATTGGGTCTGTGAACGGGCGGAACGCTGGGTGGGACTGTGCGATGATCCCGGGAGTTTCACCACGGACCACCCCTTGGTCAGGAGACTGCATCACCTGAACCCCGGATTGCGATTCGGGGCCACCAGCCTGACTTCCGAGGGGTTGTGGGCGGCGATCTTCGCCCAGAAGGTGACCGGGCGGGAGGCGGCCAGGAGCATGCGGGCCCTGCTCCGGAAATGGGGAGAACCGGCGCCCGGTCCGCCGGTGGGGGTGCGCCTTCTGCCTGATCCCCGGAAACTGGCTTCGCTCGGCTATTACGACCTCCATCCCCTGGGGCTGGAACGGAAGAGGGCGGTGACCCTCTTGAGGGCAGCCCAGTGGTTCAGCCGTATCGAGAAGACCGCCGACCTTCCTTCCCGGGAGGCTCGCCTGTTCCTGGAACGGCTGCCCGGAATCGGTGAATGGACCTCGGCCAAGACAGTGGCGATCAGCCACGGTGACGCCGATGCGGTGGCGGTCGGCGATTACCACCTGAAGAACGTGGTGGCCTGGCACATGACCGGTCGTCCCCGGGGAACCGACGAGCAGATGATGGAACTGCTGGAGCCGTTTCGCCCGCACCGCGGGCGCGTGGTGCGGCTACTGGAGAGGGCGGGTAAAGCGCCGCAGTTCGGACCGAGGATGCCGTTGAGGGACTTTCGCAATCATTGATGGGAGAGCAATCGGGCGAGGTGCGGCGGGGTCACCATTGGCCCCTTCCGTTAGGGGGCCCCGTCGACGAAGGTGCGGATCAACTCCCCGACTCTCTCTGGATCGGTCAATGCAGCGTGGTTGGTGTGGGGTATCACCTCCAGCGAGACGTAGTGGCCGCCAGCCTGCAAGGCTTCGGCAAAGCGTTCCGAATGGAGAGGGAATATCAACTCGTCCTCGTCACCGGTCACCAGCAGGAAGGAGCGCTCGGGATGCCGGCCGGCCAGGCCGAGGGGGTTGAGGTCTCCCCACTCCTCGGGTTCGTCCGGGGAGGCCCCGGTCAACACGCGAAGGTAGAACTGCATGGCCGCCAGGTCTCCCCGCTGTACCACGGCCGCCAGGGCGGGTAGTTGCTCGGCGAAGGCCTCGGCGTCGAAGAAGTAGTCGGGGATCCCGCCGTTCCACAGGTCATCGAGGTCGTATGGTCCACCCAGGCCGATCATCCCGGCGATCTCCCCCGGTGCATGGGGGCACCGTGTTGGGAGAGGGCGGTCGGTGAGCGTGGCAAGCGCCGCGAGGTGGGCTCCCGAGGAGTACCCCAGTAGCCAGACCGGAGAGTCAGGCCGGGTCAGGTGATCTGCGGCCAGGTGCGGCGCGGCCGCCGCCAGGCAGGCCACCTCACCTGCCATGGAGGAGAGCCGGCTGAGCCGTAGCAGGGTTCGGTGTTCACCGTTGACCGCCACCACCCCTCTGGATGCGAGGTAGTGGGACAGGTCCGAGAGTTGAGTGCGGTCACCGATGCTCCAGCCCCTTCCGAAGGTGAGGGTTATGACCGGATAGTCCCCGGGCTGGGTAGGAGCGTGGACGTCTGCGTACAGGCCGGGCATGAACTCCACGGTGGATACCGAGACTTCGTGGAATGTTGCGGCCCCGACGGTTTCCGCTTCGGGAACATGTGTGGTGGTGGTGGTGGTGGGGGCGGGGATGGTCGTGGTGGTTGTGGTGGTGGTTGGGACGGGCACGGCTGTTGTTGTGGTGGTGGCCGGGGAGGTGGTGGTGGTCACCCTCGTAGTGGTCGTTACGGTGGTGGTCACGCTCGTAGTGGTCGTTACCGGGGTGGTTGGGGCGAGAGTGGTGGCCGCGGCCGAAGTGGGACTGGAGGATGAAGCGGGAGATGGTGGGCCAGGAACAATGGTGGTCGTGACGGGGATTGTCGAGGTGCTCGAAGAGGGGGGTTCGGCCACCTTTGGTGTCTCCTCCGATCCGGTGAGACATGCTCCCAGAAGCAACGGGACCAACACCAGGGAGGCCGTCCACTGTTTCCCCATTCGCCCGGAGCGTAGGGCTTGTAGGGAGCAAAGTCACCGGGATCTCTCGGGAGGCTTTTCCCGTTAGCCTTGGGTGGATGGAGTTGTCCACCGTCCGGGTGAAGTGGGCTCCGGGAAGGTGGACGACCCTGTGGCCTGCGGGTGATCCGGCTTCGGAGCACACTCTGGTCCTGGCCCACGGCGCAGAAGCGGGCGCATCCCACTCTTTGGTGGCCGGACTCCGGGACGAACTGGTTGCAGCGGGAGCTTTTTGCGTTACTTTCAACTACCCCTACGCCGAGGAGGGCCGCCGCCCGCCCGACCGGACGGACCGGCTCTTGACCTGTCACCGCGCGGTGGCTGCATGGGTGAGGAGCGAGGTCTGCGAGACGCCGGTGCTGGCGGGCCGTTCCATGGGGGGCCGTATGGGGAGTTACCTGGCCGCCGACGGCGACCCGGTCCGGGCTCTGGTGCTCTACGCCTACCCGCTCCATCCGCCCCGCCGACCCGACCGCCTCCGTTCCGAGCACCTGAGCCGCATAACGGTTCCGATGCTGTTCCTCAGGGGTAGTCGGGACGCTTTCGCCACCCCCGAGGTGTTCGATCGGGAGGTGAGGCCCCTAAGACTGGCGACGGTGTTCGATCTGGAGGGGCTGGACCACTCCTTTCGCGGTCGTGGCCACCGGGCCGATGTAGTGAATCGGCGCCTGGCCGAGATGACCGTCTCCTGGCTGGGGACTCTCCCTCCTAACGGCTTTGGAAAAAGCGCCGGGTCCGGGGCATAATTGCCTTTCCCCGAACAGGTATGGAGAAGACCACGATGGAATCTCACACTCTTGCAGCCGTGCTGGGCCGCTCCACCGGTAGCAGGGAGTCGCGGCGCATCATCCGTGCCGGCAGGGTTCCGGCCGTCATATACGGAGGCGATGAGGACTCGGTGCTGCTGACGCTCGATTCCCAGGAGTTCGAGCGGTTCTTGCGCAACACGCCGCCGGGGGAACGGAAGGTCTCCCTCGAGTTCGATGACGGCACTCGCATGGTGGTGATCCCGCATCAAGTGGACAGGCATCCCTTTCGTGATTACGTTCGGCATGTCGACTTCATGCGGGTTGCTGCTACTTGACGCACCGGGAACAGCGCCGTTTCGAGTCAGGAGTCGGCGCCTCTAGAGGGAGGAGGCAGGGGAGTGCATGCGGATAGTCGTTGGACTTCGCAATCCCGGGAGGGAGTACGCGGCAACTCGGCACAACGTGGGCGCCGAGGCGGTGATCGCCCTCGGCATGTCCCATGGGGCTTCCTGGAGACGGAGACCGCTGCGCGCCCGCTGTGAAACCGCCACGTTGAGGATCGACGGTCGGCGGGTACTACTGGGGATACCGCTGCGGATGATGAACGTCTCCGGCGGCCCGGTCAGCTACCTCGTGCGGTACAACCGTGCCAAGGCCGAAGACCTGTTGGTGATCCACGATGACATCGACCTGCCCTTCGGGAGGCTCCGGTTCCGTCCCGGCGGGGGTGCGGGGGGACACAACGGCGTCAAGTCGGTGGCCAGAGCGCTGGGATCCGACACGTTCTGGCGGCTGAAGATCGGGGTGGGGCGGCCACCCTCCGGCATGGACCCCGCCGCCTACGTGTTGAAGCGGTTCCGCCGCACCGAGCGTGACGTCATCGACCAAGCCGTCGAAAAGGCGTCCGAAATGGCCGAACTGTGGGTACAGGACCCCCTAGCCGCCCGCCAAACCGCCGGAGAGTGGCGTCCCAGCCCATAGAAACCGGTCGATGATTGTCTGGACATCCAACCGGAGGTGGAGTTGAGATAACGCTGGAAGGCCGGCGTCCGGCGGTTAGTGGGGATCAACAGCCCAAAAGTCGCGAAAACGGGGGACCCTTGAGGGCCCTCCCCCGCCACCACCTTGCCGTGGGTCGAACGCGCTCCGGCCAGCCTGTGGTGGGGCTTCCCGGTGCGCAGGAACCCTTTGATCCCTTGACGAGGTCCGCTCGACGCCGAAGCGGAATGTCCTAGTGCTTGGCTCTTATCAATGTGCATTCTTGATGGGACAAAGTCAATCTCGTGGCGCCGGTTTGTTTCACAACCTTCAGCTGGACGGCAGGGAAGGGTTCGTTGTCTTGAGTACCGGACAGCGCAACAGTCTGTGGGGAGGTATTTCATTTTCGTTGTTTGATGGGCCGGCGGCGCAGGTTGTTGCCCTTTCGGAGTGCATGACGCAGGTGTTTGGGCGGTGGTTTGAGGTAGTACTCCCCGGATGGTTTCTTGCGTACTTGCCATCGGTCGTCATGCACTTTGTGGTGACACCTACTGCATAGGAGGACCATGTCGTCGATGTCGGTGTTGCCTTGCACCGCCCACGGGATAATGTGATGCGACTGGCACCAGTTGGCGGTGGCGCCACACCCCACACATGCCTTGTCCCGTGCCACTAGGGCGATGCGTTGGGCGGGACTGGCGGTCCGTCGTGACCGTCCCATATCTAACGGTTGTGATACACCTTTGAATATGGCGGGGAGGATGTCCGACTGACAGGCCAGGTCCCGGATCTTCTCCACCGGTATGGGAGTCCCGTCACCCAAACGCCCGTTTCTGAGTTCCCGGTTGATCACGTCGTAGTCGGCGATCAGCAACAATCTGGGTCCGCGGACCTTGCCGGTGTCCTGATCGGTTTCTTCTCTGGTGACCAGATACGCGAGGGCGTCTGCCATTCGCTGTCCCGGGGTGCACCTGGCGCGGGGGTCTTCCTCCCGCCACAACTCGTCCATCTTCTGCGACAGAGCAGTCTCCAACAGGGCACCGGTGATCGGATCGAACCGGCCGTACAGCACGGTCATACCATCTGTGCGGTCGGTCCGGATCTTGGCGAACCTCTGGGAGCGTTGATGCTCCAGGCGGCTCATGCCATCATCTTCTGAACGTTGCTGTTGGTGCTTTCGGACCGTTGCGGCGAACTTGTCAGGAGACTGGGTGCGGGCGGGACCGATCAACTCGGACTCGTCAATGTCCCCGTCCTGGGAGGCCTTGGCCAGGATCCGGGCGTTCTCATAGGGGATCTCTCCCTCACGCATACCTTCCGACGTTCGGGGTAGTTCTTCCAACTCGACTGCGGTCTCGACTTCCGAGCGGGCCTTGCGGCGGGGTCGCAAGCCCTTCTCCCGCAAATCGTTCTCCACCAGGTGGACGCCTTCTCGGCGGGTCAACTCCGCCAAGACCCCGGTACGGAACCCGGCCAACTGGTTCTCCACCCGGAAGGTGGACTTCAACCAACCCTGGAGCTGTTCCAAGGTTGCTTCGCCTACCGGCTGGGTAGGCAACACCACCTGAACCTGATCGGTGGCCCGACGGTCGTTAGTTGTCTTTTCCATGTGTACCAGTATGCCAAGGGGGTGTGACACACCACTGCCATCTATCACGAAAGTGGGAAAAGAAACACTAATGGGGCCGGATCGACCGGTTCGGCATAAACGACGCACCTAGAACCACCGGGCAAACTCGGCCGGTTGGTGTCCTTGGAGAACAGACACCAGAGGGAGGGCAGGGGAGTGCATGCGGATAGTCGTCGGACTCCGCAACCCCGGCAGAGATTACGTGGCAACCCGACACAACCTGGGCGCCGAGGCGGTGGTCGTCGATCCTTGGCCAACACTGTGGGAAGCCTGGACTGTTGACGTTCACCAGGCCCGTTCGGTCCTTGGATTGTACGAATCGGCCCTGGTGAGGCGCTGATCGACCTGGTCTGGCCATGGCCTTGAGCGAGCGAGCCGTAGTCCGGTCCATCTGGACGCATGCGGCATCCTCCGCGGTGGCGTCAGTCTTCCACCAGCATGGCTGCCCTGTGCAAGAAGGTCACCATCTGAGCGCGTGTCACCGTTCCCTCGGGGTCGAAGAGGTCTTCTCCAACCCCGGTTGTCACGCCGCTGGACAACGCCCAACCGATCGCCTGGTCGGCCGGGTGTCCCATCGGCACGTCTGTGAAGACCTCTGATCCGGCATAGGTGGTTCCCGCCCACCAAGCTTGGTCTGAGGGGATGCTCCTGGTGCTGTTTGTGAGTCGGCGGGGTTCGCTGCCATCTGCTCTCATGATGTAGATCTCGGGATGACCATCCCGTTCGCTGGCAAAGGCAATATGGGTACCGTCGGGCGACCAGCTCGAAGAGAAGTTGTCTCGGTCGGTGTCGGTGAGTTGCCGTTGGCCGGTTCCGTCGGGATTGATCACATGAATCTGGTAATAGCCGCCATCTCGGGGTCGGCCCGTAAAGGCGATCTTGGCGCCGTCGGGTGACCAACTTGGCGAGAACGCGCTGTAGTCCTCGCTGGTGACCGGGCGGAGGTTGGTTCCATTGGGATCAACGGTCATCAATTGGTAGTAAATGCCCTGGGAGCCGGGGGAAACGCGTCTGGAGAGCGCGAATGCGATCCTTGTGCCGTCGGGTGACCAACTGGGCGACTGGCTGGAGCGATTCGTCGTCGTGAGTTGGCGTTGGCCGGTTCCGTCGGAATTCATGACCATTACCTGCCGATACCGAATCCCGTCGGTGCCCCGCCTGCGACTCATATAGGCGATCCTGCTCCCGTCCGGTGACCACACAGGAGCCCAGTCGTCCACTTCGTTATTGGTGATCTGGCGAAGTTGAGTTCCGTCCACCCCAACCGCAAAGATCTCGAAGTCACCATCCCGATCACTCTGGAAGGCTATTTGTGAGCCGTCAGGAGACCAGCTTGCGGAGGCGTCGCGGCTTGCTGTGTAGGTGATCGGGCGGTGGTTGGCGCCGTCTGCGTCTATAGCCTCGATTTGGTTCCAGCCATCCCGATGGCTGGTGAAAACTATGACCCCGTCATAGCCGGGCTGCTGGACCGGACTGTTGGGAAGGATTGCAAGAGCCCTGTGCAGGTAAGTAACCATATCAGCCCGGGTCAGGGCTCCGTCGGGATCCAAAGTGCTGGATCCGGTTGGTGGAACGATACCGTTGGATACCACCCATCCGGTCGCCACGTCTGCCCAATGTCCCACTGGAAGATCAAGGAAGAGATCGGAACCCAGTAAGACTCCTTGCGAAGACCAACTCGACGTGGAAATCCCGTGGAGGCCATCGGAACCGGTTACCTGACGAAGATCGGTTCCATCAGCTTTCACCTGGAAGAACTGGCCCGATCTGGTGAACAATATGCTGGCGCCGTCGGGTGACCAACTGGGCCACTCGTCTCGGAAGTCGCCGATGGTGGTTAGTCGCTTTGGATCGGATCCGTCGGCATCCATCACCAAGATTGCAATTCTGGCTCGTCCCCCGCTGCTGAAGGCGATGTGCTCACCGTCGGGCGACCAAGTCGGGGAGGTGTCGCTGATTGTGTTATGGGTGAGTTGGCGGACGTTGGCGCCGTCGGCGTCCATCGTGAAGATCTCCAAGTCGCCATCCCGGTCGCTTTGGAAAACGATCTGGCTGCCGTCGGGTGACCAACTCGGCATCAGGTCGCTGGTGCGATTGTTGGTGAGGAGTGTCTGATTGGTCCCGAGGGTGTTCATAACGAAGATGTCGGGCTCGTCTTCCCGGTCGCTGACAAAGCGATGTGCCTTCCATCGGGCGACCAGCTCGGGGAGGTGTCGCGGTGGGTGTTCTTGGTGAGTTGGCGGACGTTGGCGCCGTCGGCGTCCATCGTGAAGATCTCCAAGTCGCCGTCCCGGTCGCTTTGGAATACGATCTGGGTGCCGTCGGGCGACCAGCTCGGGGAGGTGTCGTTGTGGGTGTTCTTGGTGAGTTGGCGGAGGTTGGTGCCGTCGGCATTCATGGTGAGGATCTCCGGGTCGCCGTCCCGGGTACTGGTGAAGGCGATGATGCCTTCCGCGGCGTTTCCACCGGCGGTACCGGTGTGGAGGACATTGACAGTTCGGTGGAGGAGGGTGAATATCTGCGCCTTGGTGAGGATGCCGTCCGGATCGAAGAGGTCCTCACTGACGCCCTGCGTGATCCCGTTTTCAAGTGCCCATCCGATTGCTTCGTCTGCCCAATGCCCGGGTGCAACATCACTGAAGGTCTCAGACCCCAGGTCCCCGGAGGTGTCCCCCAGGGCAGCATCCCCGATCAGAAGCAGCAACACCGCGGCGAGCACTGTGACTTTTGTTTTGCCGAAGCCCAGAGACTTCATGGAACACCTATCGCGACTACTTCGATACCTTAGGATCCCCGGATCCGGGATATGGTCACGAAGCTAAAAGAAGTGGATGGAGCAGTCACCCGAACGTTGGAATCACATCCGTTTACAACAGCCCACGCCGTTGCCGGACGGTAGAGTGAGCAAGGCGAGCTATAGAGGAGACGACCGATCACCCTTCCCGACATGATGGCTGTGGCCCGGGTGCTGCTGGTGCCGGCGATTATCGCTCTGATCAGGGCGCACGACCGGCTGGAGCATGCCTATGGCTACGCGTTCACGCTGTTCCTGGTGGCGGCCTTCACCGACTTTCTGGACGGATACCTGGCGCGCCGGATGAAGAGCGAGTCGGTGCTGGGTAGCTTTCTCGACACCACGGCCGACAAACTGCTGGTGACCGCCACGTTGCTGGCGCTGGTCTCTGTGTCCCGGGTGTCGGTTTGGGCCGCCCTGGCGATCATGATGCGGGAGTTCGTGGTAATGGCGCTTCGAGGACTGGTGGCTGTGGGAGGAGGGCTCATCAAGCCCTCTGCCTGGGGGAAGATAAAGACAACCGCCCAGTTCACGGTGATCGCGCTGGCCATGATGCGCCTGCCCGAGCCCTGGGGGCCCCTCTATCTCGACCAGTGGGCTATGTGGGTGGCGGTGATCCTCACTATTGCGTCGGGCTGGCAGTACCTGGCCGCCTATTGGAACACTGTCTTCTCCGAGAGATCCGTATCCTGAACAGCCCGGTGACCAGACCATGAGCACCCTGATCACCGGCGCGACCGGGATCGTGGGAGGGGCGATGTTACGCCATCTCTCCCGCCAGGGAGAACAGCCACGCGCTCTGGTCCGCTCCGAGGAGGGGGCCGCCCAGGTGTCCGGGCAGGGCGCGGTCCCCGTCCTGGGCGACATCACCGATCCCGAGACGCTGGCCCCCGCCATGGAGGGAGTGGACCTCCTCTATCACGTGGCCGGCCTCAACGTGATGTGTCCCCGGCGGCCCGAAGACCTGATAGAGGCGAACGTGAACGGGTCGGTGAATGTCATGCGAGCGGCCCGCAAGGCTGGAGTGCGTCGAGTGGTGTACACCTCCTCGGCGATGGTGATGGGCGAGGGCAAGGGAGAGATCGGTGATGAGCAGACCGTCCACAGGGGCAGCTATCTGTCCCATTACGGCCGATCCAAACACCTGGCGGAGCAGGCGGTGGTCGCCGAGGCGGAAGGTCTGGAGTTGGTGATCGTCAATCCCTCCTCGGTGCAGGGGCCGGGTCGAAAGACCGGGACGGGAAAGCTGCTCCTCGACGTGGTCAACGGCCGGCTTCCGGTGATGATGGACACCTGGGTGAGCATCGTGGACATCGACGATTGTGCCCGCGGGCACCTGCTGGCTGCCTCCCGGGGAGAGCCGGGCCGTCGTTATCTTCTCAACTCCTTCACCATGCGGATCCGCCAGGCCGTGGAGATCCTGGAAGAACAGGTGGGTCGGTCGCTAAAGATGCGGTACCTGCCATGGCCGGTGGCCTATGCGGCGGGAGCGGGAATAGAGGGAGTCTGGCGGTTGCTGGGCCGACAGCCGCCATTCTGTCGGGAGACAGTCCGAATCATCGGTCACGGCCACCGTTACGACGGGGGGCGGGCGGTCCGGGAACTGGGGATGTCCTACATCGGACCCGAGGAGTTCCTGACCAAGCTTGTGGCATGGTACCGGGAAGAGGGGCTGATCAACCCGACCACGTAGACCGACGAGGCCTCTAACATTCTTTGGGCTTGGCTTCAACGCCGCTTTCATCCCTAGTCGACCGTTGGCCTCCGACCCTCCTCCCGACACCCCCGGGGCGCTGGGCGGTGGCGCCGGAAGCGCGCGCCGTGGCGCTCTCGGCGATGGCGCGACGGAGCCCCGCACCGCTGGTGGTGGTGGTCTCCGAGGAGCGGGAAGCCGAGGAACTGGCCGAGGACATGTCTCTCTTCGGCGCCGAGGTCTTCTTTTTGCCGGCTTGGGAGACGCTCCCGTTCGAGCGGGTCTCCCCGAATGTCACCACCATGTCCCGTCGCTGCCGGGCGATCCATGCCCTCCTGCACCCCTCGCCGGGACAGGTCCTGGTGGCCTCGGTCAGGGCCGTGACCCAGCGAGTCAGCCCCTCCGATCCCTCCCCCCTGGTGATAACCCGGGGCCAGTCCACCTCTCCCACGGAAGTGGCCGCCGCTCTCGGCGCACTTGGATTCGAGCGGGTCGCCAGGGTCGAGTCACCGGGAGAGATGGCTGTCCGGGGTGGCATCGTGGATGCCTGCCCGGCCGATGACGGACGCCCGGTCCGGCTCGACTTCTGGGGAGACGAGGTGGATGAGATCAGGTTCTTCACGCCTTCAACCCAGCGTTCCGATGAACACGGCGAGCGGGTGTTCTTCTACCCGGCCAGGGAGTTTCGCCCGGACCCCGAGGTAGCGTCCAGGGCGGCGGCACTCCTGTCCACCCACCCCTGGGCTGCCGACATCTGGGACCGTTTGGCCCAACGCCAGATGTTCGAGGGCATGGAGTCGTGGATGCCATGGCTTGCTCCCTCGGACTGCCTTCTGGATCGGGCAGGCTCCGAAGTCCTTGTGGTTGTGGCCGATCCTCCCCGTTCCATCGGTCGTTCCCGCAGCCTGGTGTCGGAGGAAGAGGAGTTGGCGGGTGACCTTTCCCAGACCTGGTCCGATGCGGCACGAATACCGGAGGGGAGCCCCAGGCTGTACCAGTCCCTCGAGGAAGCCCTCTCCTACCGTCCGGTTCTCCAGATGCCGTCGGTGCCGATGGGGCCCTCTGACGAGGTGTTGACGGTCCGAAGCCTTGGAGCGGCTCCGGGTGACGGACCTGCAATCGCGGGCGCGCTCTCCCGGCTGCGCGCCGAGGGCGTGAGGGTGGTGGTGGCGATCGAGGGCGCCGCGGCGGCCAACAGGTGGGAAAGGGTGTTGTCGGAGGAGGGAATCGCCATCCCGAGGCGGGACGGCCTCATTCAAGAGGGGTCGGCGATCATCCCCCGCGGAATCCGTCAGGGCTTCGTTCTGGAGTCCCCGGCGGTGGCGGTCCTGGGAGAACGGGAGTTGGTCGGCAAGCAGCGGGCGCATCGCGCCCCTCCCAGAGCCAGAAAGACGGCTTTGGGTACTCGTGACCTCTCTCCCGGAGACTACGTGGTCCATTACCAGCACGGGATAGGGAGATTCCAAGGGCTGGTCTCCGAAGCGATCCTCGGCGTGGAGCGGGACTATCTGCTGGTGGCGTATGCCGGCGATGACCGTCTGTACGTACCGGTCGATCAGCTCTCCCTCATCACCCGCTACACAGGAGGGGAGGCGCCGCGCCTGTCGAGGATGGGGGGTAAGGACTGGGCCGCCACCCGGGAGCGGGTGAGAAACGAGGTGCAGGTGGTGGCCGAGGAAGTGGTGGCTCTGCACAGGGCCCGGTCCTCGGCGGCGGGGTTCTCCTTCAGCCCCGACACCCCCTGGCAACAGGAGTTGGAGGCGGCCTTTCCCTATGAGGAGACCTCGGACCAACTGGAAGCCATTGCCGATGTGAAGACCGACATGGAGTCGGACCAACCGATGGACCGGCTGATCTTCGGTGACGTGGGGTTCGGGAAGACCGAAGTGGCGGTCAGAGCCGCCTTCAAGGCGGTGATGGACAGAAAGCAGGTGGCGGTGCTCTGTCCCACCACGATCCTGGCGCAGCAACACCATCAAACGTTCTCGGACAGGCTCTCTCCCCACGGAGTGCAGGTGGCGGTTCTTTCCCGTTTTCTCACCCCCGGGCAGGCCCGCCGGGTGGTTGCCGGGATCGCATCGGGTGAGGTCGACGTGGTGGTGGGTACCCATCGTCTGCTGTCGCGGGACGTGAGGTTCCGCGACCTGGGGTTGCTGGTGGTCGACGAGGAGCAGCGGTTCGGCGTGGCCGCCAAGGACGCCCTGCGGCGGATGAAAGTGGGAATGGATGTCCTCACTCTCACCGCCACTCCCATACCGCGCACCCTGGAGATGGCCCTCACCGGCATCCGGGACGTCTCCCACATAAGAATCCCACCCAGGGGACGGCGTCCCATCCTCACCTATGTGGGACCCCATGACGAGCAGACGGTGTCCATGGCCATCCGCCGGGAACTGCTCAGGGAGGGCCAGGTGTTCTATGTGCACAACCGGGTGCTGTCCATCGACCATGTGGTGGCCCGTCTGGCCGACCTGGTCCCCAAGGCGCGGTTGGCGGTGGCTCATGGGCAGATGTCCGAGGCCCAGCTGGAACAGGTGATGATCGACTACTGGAACCGCCGCTATGACGTTCTGGTGTCCACCACCATCATCGAGTCGGGTCTCGATCTGCCCCAGGTCAACACCTTGATAGTCGAACGGGCGGACCGGATCGGGCTCGCCCAGCTGTACCAGCTTCGCGGCCGGGTGGGGAGGTCGCATCAGCGCGCCTATGCCTACCTGTTCCACCCGGTGGACGAGGTTCTCTCCGAGGCGGCCCACCGGCGGCTCCAGGCAATCGGACGGGCCACCGACTTCGGCGCCGGATTCGACGTCGCCTTCCGGGATCTGGAGATCAGGGGAGCGGGATCCATACTCAGCAAGGTGCAGTCGGGTCACCTGCAGGCCGTGGGACTGGACCTGTATACCGAACTGGTGGCAGAGGCGGTGGAGGAACTCGAAGGCAGACCCCTCTCCGCTGAGTCCGAGGCGCCGGCCGTGCGGATCGACTTGGCGGTCGACGCCCACCTGCCGGATCACTACGTCTCCGATCAGGGATTGCGCCTGGAGGCGTACCGGCGCCTGGCCTCCTCCTCGACCCAGTCCGAGGTGGATGAGGTGGTGGCCGGATGGGAGGACCGGTACGGCCCCCTTCCGGCAGGGGCGCGTGCGCTCGCCGGAGTGGCGGCTCTCCGGGTCGAGTGCCTGCGGGTGGGGATCGGCGAGGTGATGGGCATCAGGGACGAGGTGCGGTTCTCCGGGGTGAGGCTTCGGGACTCCCAGTGGGTGAGGGCGGAGCGACTGGCGCCGGGCGCCTTCTACCAGCCTGAGATGGGGTTCCTGTTCATTCCCGCCCCCCGGCCGCTCCTAGCGGGCCTGCTGGGCTTCATCGGCGAGATGTGGCCGCCTGACGCCGGAGGGGTCGTGCGGCCGGAAGGCCCTCGCGCCGCAATACCATCTAGAGGATGAAAAGCGCTCCTCTGCCGCAATGGATGCGTCTCGGTGTCCTGGTTCTGGCCGTTTTCCTGACGGCCGGCGCCTGCTCCAGCCAGGGAGACCTGGTGGCCACGGTCAACGGGGAGTCCATCTACATGGCCGATGTCGAAGGACCGGAGGATCTGGTCGGCGGGGACGTCGTCGATGAGCAGGGCGAGATCATCGACAGGTTCGAGTTCCTGAATCGCCTGCACAGTCTGGTCATTACCGAAGTTGTGGTCACCAAGGCCGACGAGGAGTTCGGCATCCACCCCGACCGGGAACCGCTCAAGACAACTCTCGAGGAAACATACGAGACCGTCAAGTCCGACCTGATAGAACTCCACGGAGACTACGAGACAGCCCTCCAGCAAGAGGGCATGACCGATCACCTGGTCCGGGTGTTCATAATGACTCAGGAGACCATCAACCTGGTGTACGAGGAACTGGCCGCCAGGGAGGGGGAACTGACCGCTCAGGAGGTGGAGGAGGTGTTCGAGTCCAAACGAGAGGATCTGACCGAAGTTTGCGCAACCCATGTTCTGGTCGATACCCGGGAGGAGGCCGAGGCCGTCCTGGAGCGAGCGCTGGCCGGAGAGGAGATCGGGGCCCTGGCTGCGGAACTCTCCGTTGAACCGGACGCATCTGAGACCATGGGCGAGTTGGACTGCCAGGCGGCCAGCGCTTATGTAACCGAGTTCGCGGAAGCCGTGATCACCGCAGAGGTCGGTGTTCCATACGGCCCGGTGGAATCCATTTTCGGATTCCACGTGCTGGTGGTCACCGAGAGGGCCGATCCGGTGTTGGCCGATCACGAGGACGACATCCGCTCGGAGTACAACGAGGAACAGCGAAGCATTTTGATCGGGGAGTGGTTCCTGCGAGCGGCGACCGAGTCGGATGTGCAGGTCGAGCCCCAATACGGGAGATGGACGACGGAGCCGAGGCCACAAGTCCTGCTTCCCTCTTGAGCCTGGCGGTGGTGGGGTTGGGCCCCGGCGGTCTAAACCGGGTCCGGCCGTCGGCGATGGCGGCCCTCTCCGATCCTTCCCGCCGGGTGATAGTCCGTACCACCGACCACCCCGCCGCCCGGGAACTGGCCTCCCTCCGCCCGGTCACCAGCTGTGACGATCTCTACCTCGAGGGTGAGGACTTTGAATCGGTCTACCGGGCCATCGCCGCCAGGGTGGTGGAGGCGGCCCGGTCCCGGCCCGTCGTATACGCCACTCCCGGCAGTCCGCTGGTGGGGGAGAGGGCTGTCGGGATGATCCGCTCCCTGGCCGCGCGGGAGGGTGTTGAAGTCAAGGTGCATCCCGGCGAGTCCTTTCTGGACGTGGCCCTGGAAGTGTTGGGACTCGACCCCTTGGACGGGGGGATGGCGGTGCTGAACGCTCACCGGCTGCCCTCACCGCTCCTGCTGCGCGGCCCCACCCTGGTGGGCGCCCTCGACACGCCGGCCGGCCTGGCCGACTTCTGCGCGGCGCTCAGCAGGGTGGCCGCCGACCCGGAGGTGACGGTGCTCGTCGACCTGGGCGGACCCGAACAGAGGGTGGTGCGCTCCCGGGCGGCCCGGGTGGACCCGACGCTGGCCGGTCCCCGCACGTCCCTGTATGTCGACGCCGGCCCGACCGGCTTGGCGGGGGCGGTGGCGGTGATGGATCGCCTGCGCGCCGAGTGTCCCTGGGATCGGCGCCAGACCCACCACAGCCTGGTCAAGAACCTCCTGGAAGAGACGTACGAGTTGGCCGAGGTCCTGGCGGCTCTCCCCCTGGACGCCGGACGCCAGGATGTCGGAGCGTCTGAGCCGGAGCCCGATTGGATGGCCTTCGAAGAGGTCTGCGAGGAGTTGGGTGATGTTCTCCTGCAGGTGCTGTTCCATGCCTCTATCGCGTCGGAGTCGGGCATCTTCGACATCGAGGACGTCGCCGAGGGCCTCCGTCAAAAGCTGGTACGCCGCCATCCCCATGTCTTTTCCGATGTGGCCGCCGACACCGCCGAGCAGGTGAAGGCCAACTGGGAGCGGATCAAACAACAGGAGAAGCCCCGGCCCGAGGACGCGTCGCTCCTGGACGGGGTGCCCCGCTCGATGCCCGCTCTCTCCCGGGCCGCAAAGATCCAACGCCGGGCGGCGCAGGTCGGGTTCGACTGGTCGGAGGTTCCGCCGGTGTTCGACAAGGTCACAGAGGAGTTGGAGGAGTTGCGGGCGTCCCTGTCCGATCGGGAGGCCGCCGAGGCGGAGCTGGGTGATCTGCTGTTCGCAACGGTCAACCTGGCCCGCCATCTGGCGCTCGACCCCGAGACCGCGCTCCGGCGGGCGATCGCCCGCTTTGGCGACCGGTTCCGGAAAATGGAGGCCGAGGGTCCCCTGGAGGGCCTGACCGTCGATCAACTGGAGGAGCGCTGGGAGCGGGCCAAGCTGGACCAATAGTCCTCAGAAAACGGCTCGGCGGCTGGTAGCGTTTCCCACCAAATGGTCTCCACCACTATTGAGGCGGTTGCCGCGCGCCGCATCTTCGATTCCCGGGGGTTCCCCACCGTGGAGGCGGAGGTTCTGTTGTCCGGTGGCGCTCGGGGTCGGGCAGGCGTCCCCTCCGGCGCCTCCACCGGTTCCCGGGAAGCCCTGGAATTGCGTGACGGCGGGACGGTTCTCTCCGGCAAGGGCGTCCAGACGGCGGTGGGCAACGTCAACCGGTTGATCGGTCCGGAGTTGGTGGGCCGCGACGCCCTCGACCAGGTGGGCGTCGACCAGGCCATGTGCGACCTGGACGGCACGCCCAACAAGGAGAAGCTGGGCGCCAACGCCATTCTGGCCGTCTCCCTGGCGGTGGCCCGGGCCGCGTCTGCGGCAGGGGGACTTCCCCTCTACCGGTATCTCGGCGGACCCACCGCCCGGATCCTGCCCGTCCCGCTGCTCAACCTGATCAACGGGGGCGCCCATGCCTCCAACGGCCTGGAGATACAGGAGTTCATGGTGGTCCCGGCCGGGTTTCCCACATTCGGGGAGGCGTTTGAGGCCGGCGTGGAGATTTACCAGGCGCTCAAGGCGATCCTTCTCAAAGAGGGCATGTCGGTGAACGTGGGGGACGAGGGCGGGTTCGCTCCCGATCTTCCTTCCAATCGGGCCGCTCTGGAGATTCTGAGCAAGGCGGTCGAGAGGGCCGGGTGCCGGATGGGCCGGGAGGTCGGCCTGGCGCTGGACGTGGCCGCCTCCGAGTTCTACCGGGACGGCCGGTATCACCTCGAGGGACGACAACTCCCGGCGGACCGGATGGTGGAATACCTGGCCTCCCTGACAGAGGACCACGCGCTGGTCTCGGTGGAGGACGGCCTGGCCGAGGACGACTGGGACGGATGGGAGATGCTGACCCGGGAGGTGGGCGATCGGGCCCAGTTGATCGGCGACGACCTGTTCGTCACCAACGAGGCGATCCTGGCCGAGGGAATCAAAAGAGGGGTCGCCAACTCCATCCTCATCAAGGTGAACCAGATCGGCACCCTGTCGGAGACTCTGAGCACCATGGACAGAGCGGTCCGGTCGGGATACACCAGGGTGGTCAGCCATCGCTCCGGGGAGACCGAGGACCCCTTCATCGCCCATCTGGCGGTCGGCACGGGGGCCGGGCAGATCAAGACCGGGGCGCCGGCGCGCTCGGAGAGGACCGCCAAGTACAACGAGTTGCTCCGCATCGAAGAGGAACTGGGGTCGGGGGCGCGGTTCGGCGGGTGGGAAGCGTTGGGACGATGAGCGAAGAAGAGGCCGCCCGGAAACCACGGCGCTCCTGGAGAAGCCGATGGCTGTGGATTGCCGGCGCCGCGATCCTGGCTGCGGGAGCCACCGTATACGCGGTGCCTGTCTTGGATCGTCTGGAGGAGCAGAGCACCAACATAGCCGAGTACGCAGAGGAATTGGATGAGTTGGTGGAGCAGAACACCGAACTGGAGGAGCGGTTGGACGCCCTTCACACTCCCATCGAGATCGAGAGGCTGGCCCGGGAGAGGCTGGGGTATGTGAGGGAGGGAGAGACGGCGTTCGTGGTGGTGTCTCCTCGCGACCCCGCACCGGAGCCGTCGGCGGAGGATCCGGTGGAGATGGCCGAGATGATCGAGGAGGAGCCGTGGTACTCGCGATGGTGGAGCTATCTCAGCGGGAGCGATCTGTCCGCCGATTCCTGATGGGCCCGGTCGTCGATTCTCCTGCGGATCGCCGGGTGGTGGCCCTCCAGATCGGCAGGCCCCCCCGTTCTGATTCAAAGGTGGTCTCGGTCTGTCACCTGGGCTTGCCGGTGGTGGTCGAGATCCCGCCCCTGCTCGAAGACGGGACTCCTTTCCCCACGCGTTACTGGTTGACCTGTCCCCTGGCGGTCAGGAGGGTCTCCCGGATCGAATCCGGGGGTGGGGTGAAGGCCATGGATGCGCTCTCGGAGCGTGACCCGGTCTTCGGCGCACGACTCCAAGCCGCCCATCTGCGCTACGCAACACAGCGGGACTCCGAGGTTCCCGACACTGCCCGGCACCGCCCCACCGGCGGGGTGGCCGGCTCCCGACACGGGGTGAAGTGTCTCCACGCCCACTATGCCGACCACCGGGCCGGCAACGACAATCCGGTGGGGGAGTGGGTCGCACCCCGGGTGGAGGCATTGGATTGCGAGCTTCCCTGCGTCCTCGAGTCCCCCGACGGTCCGGTGGCCAATCCCGATTGGAGAGAGCCCTGAACAAGGCGGCGGTGGACATCGGCACCAACTCGGCGCGATTGCTGGTGGTCTCCCCGGAGGGGGAGGTGGGCCGGTGGCAGACGGTCACGGGTTTGGGCAGAGGCCTCTCCGAGACGGGCCTCGCCGAGCAGTCCATGGCACGGACGCTGGCTGCCCTGGACCGCTACGGAGAGTTGATCGCCGAATGGAAGGTAACCGCCGGCAGGGCGGTGGCCACTTCCGCGGTGCGGGACGCGGCCAACCGAGAGGTGTTTCTGGACCGGGCGGAGATGGCGCTGGGGTTTCGCCCCGAGACCATCGGAGGCGCCGACGAAGCCCGTCTGTCTTTTTCCGGAGCAGTCGGAGAGTTGTCCGATCCCGAGAACTGCATGGTGGTCGACATCGGCGGGGGCTCCACCGAATTCGTGTGGCGCAACCGGCAGGGGACGGTCGAGGGAGTGAGTCTCCAACTCGGCTCGGTGCGGATGACCGAGTCCGTGCTCGGAGACCGCCCCCCGCCCCGATCGCAGCTCCAGGCCGCCTTCGCCCAGGCCTCAGAGGCGTTGGGGGAGGTCAGTCTTCCCCTCCGGTCCAGGGTGGTGGGTGTGGCCGGCACCTGGACCAGCCTGGCGGCGATCGGCCTGGGGCTGGATGCCTACGATCGTCAGCTAGTCCATCACTCGGCGATGACGGCCGCCCAGTTGGCGATCCTCCTGGCCGAGTTGGCCAAGTTGACCATCCCGCAAACGGCCGCCATCCCTTCCCTGGACCCCGCCCGGGCGCCTGTGCTCCTGGCCGGCGCGGTGATCGCCCACGAATCACTCAGACGCCTGGCCTGCACCGAGGCGCTCATCTCAGAGTCCGATCTGCTTGACGGGGTGATCGGCACCCTCTAGTCGGGCCGGGACGGCTGGATGCTCAGTCTGTGGACTCGGGGAGCATCAACCGGTCTTTCAGGCTCTTTGGGGTAAGAATCGGAACGGAGAAGTCAGAAGAGAGGACGAGTATGTCTCTATCGCCGGTGACCAGTGCATCCGCCCGTCCCGCCAACGCCAGTTCCAGGAACGGGCGATCGTGAGGATCTCGGCATTCGGGAACAGGTGGTGGCTCAGGCACCGTGACCGTCTCACACCAAGGCAGGTAGTCCATGAGCAACTCCTCACGCTCATGTCCGGTGAGACGGAACTTTGGGTAGGAGAGCACCCTGATCAACTCCACTGTCGTTTCGTGAATTGCCAGAGGTAAGACAGCTCCGGACTGCCACGCACTACGAAGCCAGGTCAACGACCCTGAGGGGAACAGCAGGGCGGACAGGAGCACGTTGGTGTCGATCACCAAACGCATCGGATGCATTCAGCCCTGACGAGCCCATGCCACGGCTTCCGCCACGTCAGCTTCTGAGACACCCATTTCAGCCAGCTTCGCCCGCACTGCGTCCGCTTGGACAAGACGCACCGGCGTCAGCACCACCCGGCCACTGTCCGTGGTCACGTCAAAGTATTCCACCTCCTCAAAACCGGCCATGATCGCCTTGGGCAGTGTCAGCTGGTTCTTGGAAGTCAACTTGGCAAGCATATGCCTCCTTGATAATGAAACAAGGATACAAGGCATCCTTACCAACGCCAAGCGCTATCCGCCTTTTCATGAGGGTGTCGTACTTGGCCTCCCCTTACAATCCACTGGTGTAGCCCGGGTGGCGGAATGGCAGACGCGCTGGACTTAAAATCCAGTGTCCTTCGTGGCGTGTGGGTTCAAGTCCCACCCCGGGCACGTATTGCAAGGCTATTTGCCCAGGTTACAGCCGTATTGATGTGATGCGCTATCAGTTATGTTATCGAGAATGGGTCAGAACCCAGTTCTCTGCTGAGAGGCGTCAGGGGTTCGCGGGATGGTCGAAGATTCCATCCCCCCCCCGATCTCTAGTTGACAGCGTTAGTCGTGAAGATCGGAGGCCTCTGAGAGGCCCGTAGACGCCCTAGAAGTGGAGGCTCTGGAACCCCGTAGCATTACCGACGCCGCAATGGAGGAGGGCCGAGATGGGCCCTCGGAGGCGGAATCATTGAGCGAAACGTCTCGTCTGCTGGACGAGCCGCAATGGAGGAGGGCCGAGATGGGCCCTCGGAGGGTCCAAATAAACCGCATCACCCGCACCATCGCTCTGCCGCAATGGAGGAGGGCCGAGATGGGCCCTCGGAGGCTTCAGCTAGGGTTAGCTCTGGCGGGTTCACTGGAATGCCGCAATGGAGGAGGGCCGAGATGGGCCCTCGGAGGGCCACACTGCTTCCGTGTCTTCGATGATAACCCATCTGCTGTTGGCGATCACTGAAAGTCCCCACTCTCGATCACTGAAATTCCCCACCTCCTG
>JAPPFC010000027.1 GCA_028824015.1 bacterium | reverse complement strand
CTACGTTTAAGTACCGGCGGCACGTTGCGGTGCTGGTAGCACTGGCCATGGTGGCCAGCGTGCTGGTCGCCGTGCCTGCTGTTGCTGCCGATCCGAAAGCCGACTATACGGCTACCTTTGATGCCTGCGTGGGTGTGGGCTCGGCGAACTTCGAGGATGTTCCCGCTAATCACGCCAACGCTGGTGATATCGACTGTATCGCCTATTACGGGATCACCAAGGGAACGTCGGCCACTACCTATTCGCCGTTGATGTCGGTTACCCGTGAGCAGATGGCTCTGTTCCTGGTCCGCCTGGCCGGTCGGGTGGGTATTGAGGTGGCTTCCGATCCCAGCGACCCGGGGTTCACCGATACCGGTGACCTGTCAGCGGAGTCACAGACCGCCATCGCGCAGTTGGCCGATCTTGGGATCACCAAGGGAACGTCGGTTAGCACCTATTCGCCTGCGGATAATGTGTCTCGTGCTCATATGGCTTTATTCATCTCCCGTTTGATGGACAAGATCACCCCGGCGGCGGATGGCGAGGTCGGTCTGAGTTCCACTACTCAGTATGGGTACAGGCCTGCCAATGTGGCGAAGAACGCCAAGGAGGCCGATATCGGTTCGCCCTTCACCGATCTGGGTTCGTCGACCAAGGATGAGTACGATGCCATTACCCGGTTGTACGAGTTGGGTGTGGCTTCTGGTATCTCGGCTACTTCGTACTTACCGGGTTCGGATATGACCCGGGCGGCGATGGCTGAGTTCATGGCTGCGGTGATGGATCACTCCAACCTGCGTCCCGCTGGTCTGAGCATCCAAGCCAGCCCCACTACTAGCTGGGGTGCCGGTTCGCCCACGGTGGTAGTTTCGGTCCGTGATGACATGTTCATGGCTGTCGAGGACCAGGCGGTTGACGTCTTCAGCAGCGCTGCTGAGAACAACGGCCTCCGCAACGACGGCACCTGTAACTTCGAAGCCGGTGATGATGTCCTTCGCGGCAGCATCGACGGTGATTGTGTGTGGAACGACAACGACGACGCCACCGACGCTGACGGTAACCTTTTCACCTCCGGCGACGTTGATACAGGTACCACCAGGGTGTTCTATGCGTGGATAGGCAGCAAAGACGGTGCCAAGTTCGATGCCGACACGGCTGACGAGGCGACTGTTTCTGTTTCTGCCAAGGCAGCGCAGGATTCGCTGAAGGCCTCTTCCACTATCAATAAGAATGCCGACACCACCTACGACGGTCCGGACGATAACACAACCGCTGGCGACCCTGAAGATGATTTGGGTGCGAAGGTGGATCTGCGTGCGGTGAGCAGCGTGACGTTCTCCGCTCAGCTGAAGGACAGTGACGGTGCCAATGTGGCGCGTTCCGGTGTTTCGGTCCGGGTCGAGTACAAGCAGGACGACTCTTACCAGAACACCCACGAGGCCACTTTGACCACCGATGACGCGGGCATGGTTTCCTTCTCTGTCAACGGACCGAGTAACGGCAAGGGTGATGACAGTAGGGCCGATGAGGTGATCTTCACCGAACTCGACTCCAGTGGCGGCAAAACCGACAGAATGGACACTGGTAAGGTGTACTGGGTCGAAGAGACTCCCGTTATCACTGACAGCGCTTTGGAAGTGGCTGACTACCTGATGGACGGCTCTTCTATTTCGGTGGGCGCAAGGGTGCGTCTGTACGACCAGTACGGCAACCCCCATCGTCCATGGAGCGGCCAGACAGCAGCCATCACCATCGGTACGAGCACTGCTACGGGTGGCGATCCTGCCAACAATGTTGCAACACGTGACGTGATCAGCCGCGGTTACGCACGCTGGTCGCGGTCAGTCACCCATGATGATGACATCGGCGCCAGCGACACTGTGAATGTTTCCTACGAGCTCATAGTTCACAAGAGGAACGCCGCAGGCATACTCTTGGACGCCAACGATGACATCATCGACTCCGACGGTGACACCGCCAACGGTGTCCAGGGCACGACCGAGCAGACTGACACAGATGTCACGGGTTCTTTGGTTGTCATTTATCAAGCGGATGGCACCACTGATCAAAGCACTTCAGCCCGGGCAAAGGAGGTCCCGGTGGTGAGGCCGGCTAACTCGCAGGACGACGTGGGTGTTGCTGTCACACATGTGCTCGGCAACAACAAGTTCCTCGCTGCTCCTGACGCGGACGGCACCACCGTCACGGATATCGCAGCCGTTAATCCGACGTTTGCGTATTCTTATGACTCCGACGACATCTTCATCAACAGCGAAGTGACCGACGGTACGACGATCAGTATGGACAAGTTCGCGTCCACGATCGACAACAACCCCGACGGTATCAAGAACATGGATACTCCCGTTGTCAAGATCACGGTGTTGGTCTACAATGCGGACGGTTCCAGCGTCTTCGAGATAACGTCAACAGACTAAAACCTTTCAGGTTTTTCTGTCCTCACGAGGAGGCTCCCCCAGGGGAGCCTCCTCACTCTTGTAAGGTTCGCTAGGCATCACACCGGGGATGGCACTAGGACCGAAAAGAGCGGAGATCACTATGAAGACCTTCGTCTCCCAGATCAAGATTGTTGAGGCGAGACGGGCGAGGTCCAGTCTATCAATGACGAAGTTAAGAGAAGGAGGCTCCCCTGGGGGAGCCTCCTTCTCTTAGATAGGTGGAAGGGTTTACTGGCTTTCGGCGGAGAAGATGCTGGCACCGTCAGGGCTGTAGACCACGACCTGGACGTGTGCGCCGCCCTTGATAGCCGTCTCGAAGGCATCCATATCGCTGGACTGGCCGTCGAGGATGTAAACATCATCGCCATCGTAGCTGTACAGATCCCCGGTCTCAGCACCAGAGTCAGCGTCGTCCGCGGTGTAACGGAACCGGTCGTCGTCAGCGTAGACGGTGACCGCAGTAGCAGCAGTCGTGATGTCTCTCTTGTTAGCGTGCTCCACCGCGATCACACTCCGCTCAGTACCGGTCTGTCCACCAACGTCACTGAAGGTAACCGCGACCGTATTACCAGGCTCGGCTGTGACTACGCCGCGGGTGGACACTGAACCGTTGCTTCTTACCTCAACGGTCTTCGCCTGGACGTTGCCGGCACCAGTGTTGGTGCTAGTGAACGTGACTGTGACATCTTCGCCCTGAGCATCGCCGTTGCCGAACTGGTCGAAGTAAGAGACGGTGGCCCGGATGCTCACTTCGTCGTCGTCAACGACCGCATAGGGAGAATCGACACTGCTGGAGGACGATGAAATCGCCGGGGCGTCGTCGCTCCAAACGACAACAATTTGGCCGGTTTCAGCGGTGTCGCCTTCATCATCGTCAACATTGCCGCTGAAAGTCACTGTGTCATTCCGGTTGTCGTCATCGGTTTCGTCGTCTTCATCGCCCGGGTGGGTGATCGTGAAAGTGGCCATACCGTCTGCGTCGGTTTTCACCGGATCCGGAGCCGGGTTAGCCGCCGTACCACCAATCAGGTAGGTGACAGCGAGTGATACACCAGCCTTCGGAACAGCATTGGCATCAGCAATTGTGGTACTGGTAGATACCTCGTCGACCAGTTGCGCTGTGATGACAACGCTCTGGTCCTTACCGTAGTGAACGGTACTGGCGTTGGCGTTGAGGTCCGTGGTGACCCTTATACCCAAGGCATTGGGATTAGCTGTGAGGGTTACAGACGCCTCACCCGAGGAGCCCATGACGAAATCGGTGTTGTCCTCATCACCCACCCACGCATACCAGGTCTCACTGTTCATCAGATTGCCAGTGCCGTCACCGGCGGCGTTGGTGGTGGCAATCGATGCACCTTCAACGACATAGTTTCCTGCCGCGTTGGTGAGGAAGTCGCTGTCGGTCCACTCGCACGCACTCTCACTGGTGCACTTACCGGTGTCACTGAAAGGACTATTACCTGTTCCGGAAGCGTCGCTGGCGGTGAAGATTGCCAGGGATATGTCCACCATGGGAGTGAAGCTGTCGTCACGGTAGGACACCACGATGTCAGCCGTAACCGATCCGAGAGCCTCGGTGTCCTCTGCCTGCATGCTGACCCCAGCCGGGCGGGCGTTGGAGTGATTCAACACACCGGCCATGAAATCAGCCATGGCAGCGCGGGTGATCGAAGCCTGTGGAGCATAGGACGTGGCATTGATACCCGAAGCAACACCCAGCTCCCACAGAGCAGTGATCGCGTCATAAGTGGACTTGGTCACCGAACCGAGGTCAGTGAACGGTGAACCAACCGCAATGTCATTGGCTTCATCTTCCACCACGTCTGAGGGTGTGTGACCCCACGCAGAATCATCGCCGCCGATCGGCGTCATGTTGTCCATCAGTCTGGAGATGAACAGCGCCATGTGACCACGGGTCACAGCATCCGCCGGCGAGTAGGTGGTCTCCGAGGTGCCCTGGGTGATCCCAAGATCAGCCAACTGGTTGATGGCGGTCTGCGACTCGGCGGACAACTCACTGATATCTTCGAAGCCCGCATCAGCGGGATCCGAAGCCATTTCGATGCCCACCAACGCTGCCAGGCGGGTCAAGAACAGCGCCATATGCTCACGAGTAACCGACATTGACGGCGAGTACGTGGTAGCTGAGGTGCCCTGGGTGATCCCGTAATAAGCAATACAGTCAATCGATCCAGCGCTGGCATGACTGGCGGGAACATCCTCAAACCCAGACGAATCCCCAGCATCACCGATGCAGGCACTGAAATCAGCTGTGTAATCCGCCTTCGGATCGTCGTCAGCAGCAACAGCAGGCGCCGCGACCAGCACGCTGGCCACCATGGCCAGTGCTACCAGCACCGCGATCTGTCGCCGGTACTTAAACGTAGTAAACATAAGTTTACATATATCTAGTAGTCTTTTGAGATAATGAAACGCCCCGAAACTCTCCTCAAAGCCTTGGATAAAGTAGCCCGTTATTTTGCTTGGATTCTTTGTTGACCAGCACCTTCGGGCTTCACAATAAAAGCGCGATGGTTGAATGGAGATTACATTATTGGCACGTAGGATAATAGTTTTACATGGTTTCTACATCTTCTAACACACCGCTGTCACACAGTCCCCCCACCGGTATCCATCTGCCCGTCACGGGTTGGGAACGGGTGCTGGACGCGGCTCGCAACAGCCGCGCCCCCACTACCACCAAGACGTACCGGACCTACCTTGCCGCCTGGGCGGAACACGCCGAGAGGCGGGGAGTCGCCGTCCGGCCGGCGCATCCGGCGGCGGTGGCGGAGTGGCTGACCACCATGGCCGACGAGGGCAAGTCGATCAGCACCCTGGGCGTGGCCCGGGCGGCTTTGGCGGCGGCCCACCGGGAGGCGGGACTGGAAGATCCCACCACCACGGAACTGGTGCGGCGGGTCCTCTCTGGGCTGGCCAGGGAGTCGGCCAGGAGTGGGAAGAGGCCCTCGCAGGTGAAGGGACTGACCGCCGACGACCTGCGGCGCATCCTGGCCCGTGTCCACTCCCCCGGCCCTCCGCAGGCCACTCCCGCGGTGCTGAGGGACGTGGCCATGATCCAGGTGATGAGAGACGCCCTGCTGCGCCGGGGCGAGGCGGCCGAGTTGGTCTGGGCCGACGTGTCGCGGGCCTCCGACGGGTCGGGGCGGTTGGTGATCCGTCACAGCAAGACCGACCCGGAGGGGCGGGGCGCGGTTGCCTACCTGGGAGCGGCCACCATGGACGCCCTGGAGCGGATCCGTCCCCCCGACGTCTCCCCGGAGGCCTCGGTGTTCGCGATCAGCGGACCCTACATCTCGGTGCGGATCGCCGCTTTGGCAGAGAAGGCCGGCCTCGGAAAGGGGTACAGCGGCCATAGCTGTCGGATCGGGATGGCCCAGGACCTGGCCGCCGAGGGGTACAGCCTCACCCAGTTGATGACCGCCGGGCGGTGGGCCAACCCGGCGATGCCCGCCCGGTACACCCGCAACGAGGCCGCGGCGCGGAACGCCGTCGCCCAGTACTACCGCCAACTCAGCCTGTTTCACAAGCCCGGCCCGGCGGCGGAGAAGCCTCCCGTGGAACAGCGATTGTTCGGACACGACTTATCTTCCGCTGAGGCGAAAGGGCCATCGCAGAACCCGCCCAATGAACATGCCGTTGAACAAGGAGCGGCTATCCCTAACCACACGGCTTTACATCTTCTTTAGGGCCGATCCGTTAATGATTCTCTAGGTGGGACGGAAATCGTTCGCCATCTCCCCGACCCGGCTGACGGTGTCCCGGAGCAAAGGCGTCAAGGATCTCCGTCCCGAACGTAGTGGGCCGCGAGTGAGGGCGTCCCGACATTGAGCTCGATCGAGGTGAGGTGCGTCCTCACTGCCGAAGAGCATGCTGGCAGACCGGAGAACGGACATGAGTGACATAGACATCGATGCCTTGATCAGCAGGCGCCGCTCCAAGAAGGGTCGGTTCGTCGCGCTCGTAGCGGTATTGGTAGCCACCGGAGGGATCGGTGCCTATCTCCTGTTCCAGCCCGAGACATCCGATATCGTGGCCGATCCGCCGGAGCCCGTGGAGGCCACAACCGGTCAACTGAGCACCACGGTCGTGCTCTCCGGTTCGGCGGCGGCCGAACGCAGCGCCGATCTCAGCTTCGAAGCGGCGGGCAAAGTTGCCTCCGTCGAGGTGGAAAGCGGCCAGGCCGTACGAACCGGCGACACCCTGGCGATGCTGGATGATTCGGACGCCCAGGTCAGGATCGAGACAGCTCAGGTCCAACTCCGCCTTGCTCAACTCCGGCTCGAAGCGCTCTTGGCCGACCCCGCGGTTTCCGAACTTGCGTCTGCCAGGCAGTCGATCGAAGCCGCCGAGGCGCAGGTCACGAGCACCGAGCAGGCCCTAGCGAAGCTATCCGAACCGCCCAGCGCCGGTGACCTGGCCAGCGCCGAACAAGCCGTCGCCAATGCTCTCGGCCAACTCTCCAACGCCGAGGAAACCCTCAAGCAGCTCTCTGAACCGCCCAGCGCCGGTGACCTGGCCAGCGCCGAACAAGCCGTCGCCGACGCCCTCCGCCAACTCTCCAACGCCGAAGAAACCCTGGCCGACCTGGTGTCAGAGCCGCCCAGCGCCGGTGACCTGGCCAGCGCCGAACAAGCCGTCGCCGAGGCGCTGCGGCAATTGTCAAGCGCCGAGGAAACCCTGGCGGAACTCACTGCCGATCCGAGCGACACAGAGGTTGCCTCCGCGCGGTCAGCGGTAACGGGGGCGGAAGCAGACCTCAGCAGCGCCGTCAGCAAGGCATCGGAATCCTGGCACGCGCTGCAGGAGGCACATGACGAATACTGCGAGGGGTACGAGTCATGGCACACGGGCGAGGTGATCTGCCCTGCCGGCCTACCACTTTCGAATGCCGAGGTGACGGTGTTGCACGAATCCCTGGAGGGGCGGGTGACCGGCTACCAGCGGAGGGCGAATGCTCTGACCAGCTCCAACGTGGCATATGTGCTGGCCGAGGCGGCGAGAGAGTCGGCGATTGCCGCTCTCTCCATGGCCGAGGAGCACCTGGGTGCCCTCCTGGCCCCGGCGGACGGCGAGGACGTCCGTCAAGCGGAGCTGGCGGTGGAAGCCGCCCGCGCCAGCCACGCCGCAGCCGCCGCCCGCCTCGAAGAACTGCAGGAGGAACCCACCCAAGAAGACCTCTACCAAGCCGAACAAGCCGTGGAAGCCGCCCGCGCCAGCCACGCCGCAGCCGCCGCCCGCCTCGAAGAACTGCAGGAGGAACCCACCCTAGAAGACTTCTACCAAGCCGAACAGACCGTGGAAGCCGCCCGCGCCAGCCACGCCGCAGCCGCCGCCCGCCTCGAGGAGTTGCTGGCGCCGGCGGACGAGAGTGACGTGGCGCAGACCCTGGCCTCGCTGGAGAGCGCCATTGCCGGCCTCGACAGCGCCCGGGCGCGCTACGACGAACTCCTGGCGGGCGAGACCGCCAACGCCATCGCGCAGCAGGAGCTGAACGTGCGGCTGGCCGAGATAAGCCTCGAGGAGGCGCGCTCCGACCTAGCCGATCTGACGGTGGCGGCACCATTCGACGGGGTGGTCGAAGCCGTGAATGTCCACCCGAGCGACCGGGTGTCCGTCAACGACGTGGCGTTCTCGCTGAGCACCACTGATCGGATTCTGATCGATCTGACCGTGACCGAGGCGGACCTGCTGGCGCTGGAGATCGGACAGGTCGGCATCGCCTCGTTCGACGGTGTCGAGGACCTCCGGTACCCGGTCCAGATCGTCTCGATCAGCCGCCTACCCACTGCGGCGCAGGGCGTGGTGACCTACGCGGTAGAGGCGCGGATCCTCACCGGCGCGGAGAGTGCGGGGGTGGCGAGCCAGATCGCCGGTATCGTCCGCCAGGGCGCGGCCGAAGCGTTGGGTGGCCTGCCGGACCTCGCCGCGGGAGGCGGCGGCGCCGGCGGCAGGGGAGGTTCAGGTGGAGGAGGGGGAATCGGTGGAGCAGAGGGGCTGCTGGAGGGACTCGAACTGCCCGAAGGGGTGACCATCCGGGAGGTGATCCGGGCAATCATCACCAACGGAGCTCCGCCCGAGGGGGTCGTGCTGCCCGAGGACTTCGAGATCCCCACGCAGATCCTGGAGTCCATCGAAGGCTCCGGGTCGGAGGGTGGCGTCCCCCAGGCGCCCGGCGCCGGGGGGCTCCCGGGGTCCAGGATCCTCCCTGCGCCCGGGATGAGCGCCACGGTGACCATCCTCACCGAGTTGCGGGAAGAAGCGGTGCTGGTCCCCGTGGCGGCGGTGCGCCAGATCGACGGGCAGTGGTTCGCGGCGGTACCCGCACCCGCTCCGGAGGGCGCCGAGTTCGGCTTCGAACGGGTGATGGTGGAGGTCGGCGAGTCCGACGGGGTGAACGTGGAGATCACCGGCGGTCTGCAGGCCGGAGCGACAGTCCTGATCGGCGCCGACAGCGCCGGCATCGCATACAGCGCCACGCAGCAACAGCAGCAACCCGACGTCGGCTTCAACATCCCACCCGGTTTCAGCCCGCCGGGCTCCGGCGGACCCGCCCCGTGATCGTCCTGCGCGACATCGGGCGCGTGTACCAGACCGGCGGCGCAGCGGTGCACGCGCTGGAGGGCGTGAGCCTGGACGTCGACCGAGGGGAGTTTGTGGCCGTAATGGGACCGTCAGGTTCAGGGAAGACCACGCTGATGAACATCTTGGGTCTGCTGGACCGGCCCAGCGCCGGGCGGTACCTGCTGGGGGGAAGCGACGTGGCGCGGTTGCCGGACGACACCCTGGCGCGCCTTCGCGGCAGGGCGTTCGGTTTCGTGTTCCAGTCCTATAACCTGCTGCCGCGGATGACTGCCCTGGAACAGGTCGAGTTACCGCTGATCTACCAGGGCACTGCGGACCGGCGACGGCGGGCGGCCGAGGCGTTGGTGCGAGTCGGCCTGCATGACCGCTTAGGACACCAGCCGACCGAACTCTCGGGCGGCGAGCAGCAGCGGGTGGCCATCGCCCGCTCGCTGGTGGTCGATCCCCTGGTCCTGCTGGCCGACGAGCCCACCGGCGCTCTGGACACGGCCACCGAAGCGGACCTGATGAGGCTGTTTTCCGAACTGGTCGAGAACCACGGTCTGACGGTGGTGGTGGTGACCCACGAGCCGTCAGTGGCCCGGTACGCTGGGCGCATCGTCAAGATGCGGGACGGGCGGATAATCGAGGACAGCCGCCGGCTCCGGGAATGGGAGACGCATGCGCCGGGGGAGGTGGGACGGTGAGCCTGCTCGACGCCTTCCGCATCACGCTGCGGGCCATCTTCGCGAACCGGCTCCGGAGCGCGCTGACGTCACTGGGCATCGTGATCGGCGTCAGTTCGGTAATCGTGCTGATCGCGGTGGGACAGGGCACCCAGCAGGGAGTAACCGACCGCATCCGCGGCCTAGGGACGGGTTTGATCTTCATCGAGTCGAGCGCTGCGGCCACCACGGCGCAGACCGGCGGCGGCGCCGGACTGGCCGAGTCGACCCTGGTCCAGGGAGACGCCGACGCCATCGAAGCCAACGCCATCCCCGGCGTTGCCGGGGTGGCCTCGCGGGTGGCCATCGACGCCCAGGTGGTGGCAGGCGCCAACAACGTCGGCGCCACGGTGATCTCCACCTCCAGCGAGTACGGGGAAGTGCGCGACCTGGGCATGCTTACGGGATCCTTCATCACTCCCCTGCACGACCAGGAGGGCTGGATGGTGGCGGTGCTGGGAACACGGGTGGCCGAGACTCTGTACCCGGGGGAAGATCCCGTCGGACGGGAGGTGCGCCTCTCCTTCGGCGGGGGGCGCCTGACGTTGCCATTCTCGGTGGTAGGAGTCCTCGAAGAGCAGGGTGGGGCCAGCGAGGCCAACGACCAGGCATTCGTCCCGCTGACGGGCCTTGCCAGCCGTATACGGTTCCTCTACACGCCCACGGGGGACCTGCGGGTCAGCCAGATCGACGTCCAGGCACAAAGCGGCGCCGATGAGGCCCGGGTGAAAGAGGACATCACCGAGCTCCTATTGTTCCGCCACGAGACCACTCAGCCGGACTTCGTGATCCAGAGCCAGGACGACCTGATCAGCGCCGCCACGGAGGTCAGCAACACCCTCTCGATCCTCCTGGGCAGCATCGCCGGCATATCGCTCCTGGTGGGCGGGATCGGCGTGTTCAACATCATGCTGGTCTCCGTCTCCGAACGCACCCGCGAGGTCGGCATCCGCCGGGCGGTGGGCGCAACCACCCGCGACATCGTGAAACAATTCGTGACCGAGGCGCTGACGCTGACCCTGTTCGGCGGTCTGGCGGGCATGGCTATCGGAGTGGGCGTCTCTTTGGCGGTCGACGGGCGGGAGATCGGTGGCCAGGTCATGACCATGCTGATCCAGCCGTGGAGCATCCTGGCCGCGTTCGGGGTGGCCACGGCGGTGGGCCTGGCCAGCGGGATCTATCCGGCCTACCGCGCCGCCACCATCGACCCGATCGCGGCGCTCCGCACCTAGGGCGGGAAGGCCTCCCTTTCTGCTCCTGGCGGAGCCTATTAACACAACCGGGATTGCACAAAACCGCAGGTCAGAACAAAGATAGGCGGTTAGCCCGTGAGTCGCGAGACGGGCGGCTAGGGTAGGAGCAAAACCGAGATCACCCGCTATAGAAACCCGCTGAGAGGAGGCGGTATGTACCCACCTGCATTCGAATACCAGGCGCCCGACACCCTGGAGGGCGCCCTGGCCGCCCTGGCGGAGCTGGGAGACGAGGGGAGGGTGCTGGCCGGAGGCCAGAGCCTGATCCCCATGATGAAGCTCCGCCTGGCCGCGCCGTCCCATCTGGTCGACATCAACCGGATCTCGGAGCTCTCCTATGTGAGACGGGAGAACGGCTCCCTCTGCATAGGCGCCCTGGCCCGCCACAACGACGTGGTGGGGTCCGCCGACGCCAAGGCCTCGGGCGTGGTGTCCTCGGCCGCTCCCTGGATCTCCGACCCCCTGGTCCGCAACCGCGGCACGGTGTGCGGCTCGGTGGCCCACTGCGACCCCGAGGGCGACTGGAACTCGGTGATGCTGGCCGCCCGGGCCAGTGTTGTCGCCCAGAGTTCTTCGGGAAGCCGGACCATCGGGATCGACGACTTCATCGTCAGCTTCTTCACCAACTCCCTGGAACCGGGCGAGATGGTCACCGCGGTGTGCGTGCCCATTCCCTCGGGCGCCTCGGGCGGGGCGTACATGAAGCTCGAGCGGAAGATCGGTGACTACGCCACCGTGGGAGTCGCCACCCAGTTGGAGTTGGCCTCGGACGGGACCATCGCCCAGGCCGGGATCGGCCTGACCGCGGTGAACTACCAGAACACCCGGGCCTCGGCCGCCGAGGACCTGCTTCGGGGCGAGACGCCTTCCGATGAGTTGTTCGCCGAAGCCGGAGCGGCCGCCGCGGCGGCTTCCGATCCGCAGACCGACGTGCGCGGGGACGCCGAGTGGAAGCGCAACGTGGTGGCGGTCTACACCCGCCGGGGACTGGCGCAGGCCCTTGCGTCGGCCACGAGCTGAGGAGGACGAGCATGCAAATCAACATCAACGTCAACGGAACCGACCACAGCCTGGACGTGGAACCCCGTCGCCTGCTGGTCGACGCCATCCGAGGCGACCTGGGACTGCGAGGCACCCACATCGGCTGTGACACCACCAGTTGCGGCGCCTGCACGGTGCTGGTGGACGGGACGCCAATCAAGTCGTGCACCATGTTCGCGGTGCAGGCCGACGGATCGGCGGTGACCACCGTGGAAGGCCTGAAGGGCGCCGACGGGCTGAGTGCGGTCCAGCAGGGCTTCTCGGCCGAGCACGGCCTCCAGTGCGGGTTCTGCACGCCCGGGATGATGCTGGTCTCCACCGCGCTCCTGGAGGAGAACCCCGACCCGTCCGAGGATGACATCCGCTGGGCCATCTCCGGAAACATCTGCCGGTGCACCGGATACGTAAACATCGTCAAAGCCGTGCAGTGGGCGGCGGCGGCCGCCCGCAACGGCGGGGAGGAAGGCTGAAGATGCAGACCACGACCCATCACCAACCCACCACTTCCCCCGAGATAGGGGGAGTCGGACACTCCATCCCCCGGGTCGAGGACGCCCGGTTCGTACAGGGGGCGGGCAACTACCTCGATGACGTCAACCTCCCGGGGATGCTGCACATGGCCATCCTCCGCTCGCCGGTGGCGCATGCCAACCTGGTCTCGATCGACTCGTCGGCGGCCATGGAACTGGACGGCGTGCTGGCGGTGGTGACCGGAGAGTTGATGGCCGCCCACAACCTGGCGTGGATGCCCACCCTCTCGGGCGACACCCAGGCGGTGCTGGCCACCGACAAGGTTCGCTACCAGGGCCAGGAGGTGGCGTGCGTGATCGCCACCGACCGCTACATCGCCGAGGACGCCCTGCGCCTCATCGACGTGGAGTACGAAGAACTGGAGCCGATCACCAACCCCCAGCGGTCCCTGGAGGCCGACGCGCCCCTGATCCGCACCGACAAGGAGGACGTGACAGACAACGTCTCGTTCACCTGGGAGGCGGGCGACCAGGCCGCCACCGACGCGGCGTTCGCGCGGGCGTCGAAGGTGGTGAGCCTCGAGACCCACTACCCGCGTTCCCATCCGTCTCCTCTGGAGACGTGCGGGATCGTGGCGGACGTGAACCCGGCCACCGGCCAGGCGACCATCTACATGACGTCGCAGGCGCCCCATGCGCACCGGACATTGTTCGCTCTGGTTGCTGGTTTACCGGAGCAAAACATCCGGATCATCTCCCCCGACATCGGCGGAGGGTTCGGCAACAAGGTCCCCATCTACCCCGGGTACGTGGTGGCCACCGCCGCCTCGCTCCTGATCGGGCTTCCGGTCAAGTGGGTGGAGAGCCGGACCGAGAACCTGATCTCGACCGGGTTCGGGCGCGACTACTACATGACCGGATCGCTCGCTCTCGACGATGACGGCCGGATCCTGGGTCTTCGCACCGACCTCTTGGCCGACCAGGGCGCCTTCTACTCCGACGCGCAGCCGACCAAGTTCCGGGCGGGCCTCTTCCACATCGTGACGGGGTCCTACGACTTCGCGGCCGCCCACGTCACCGCCAAGGGGGCGTTCACCAACAAGGCGCCCGGAGGCGTTGCGTACCGGTGCTCGTTCCGGGTGACAGAGGCGTCCTACCTGATCGAGCGGCTGATCCAGAACGCCGCCTATGAGATCGGGATGGACCCGGCCGAGTTCCGGCGGATCAACTTCATCCAGCCCGACCAGTTCCCCTACACCTCCCCCACCGGGTTCATCTACGACTCCGGCGACTACGAGACCGCCATGCAGAAGGCGATGGACATGGTGGGGTATGACGAGTTGCGCGCCGAGCAGGCCGCGGCTCGCGAGGAGGGACGGCTGGTGGGAATCGGGATGGCCAGCTTCACCGAGGTGGTGGGGGCCGGGCCGGCTCACACCTACGACATCGCGGGGCTGAAGATGTTCGACTCCGCGGAGCTTCGGGTCCACCCCACGGGCAAGGCCATCCTCAAGCTGGGCGTGAAGACCCAGGGACAGGGCCACGAGACCACCTTCGCGCAGATCGTCGCCGAGGAACTCGGGATCCCCGCCACCGACATCGCGGTGATGCACGGGGACACCGACAACACCCCCTACGGGCTGGGCACCTACGCGTCGCGTTCCACCCCGGTGGGCGGCGGCGCCACCGCAATGGTGGCCCGGAAGCTCCGGGACAAGGCACGGAAGATCGCCGCGCACCTGCTGGAGGCCTCCCCCGAGGACCTCGAGTGGGAGCCGGGGAAGTTCTCTGTGGCGGGATCGCCCGACGCGAGCGTCACCATCCAGGACATCGCCTTCGCGGCCTACACCAACCATCCCGAGGACGAGGAAGCCGGTCTCGAGGGCGTCCACTACTACAACCCCCCGAACATGACCTATCCGTTCGGGACCTACATCGTGGTGGTGGACCTCGACTCCGACACCGGGGTGTGGACGGTGCGGCGCATGGTGGCGGTGGACGACTGCGGCGTGCGGATCAACCCCATGATCGTGGACGGGCAGATCCACGGCGGGCTCACCGAGGGCTTCGCCAAGGCCAACATGCAGTGGATCACCTTCGACGACGACGGCAACTGCATCGGGTCGAACTTCATGGACTACCTGGTGCCCACCGCCTGGGAGACCCCCCGCTTCGAGCTTGGGGAGACGGTAACCCCCTCTCCCCATCACCCGATCGGCGCCAAGGGAGTCGGAGAGTCGGCCACGGTCGGCTCGCCGGCCGCCTTCGTCAACGCGGTGATCGACGCGGTGGCCCACCTGGGGGTCCGCAACATCGACATGCCGGTGCTTCCCGACCGTGTCTGGAAGGCCATACAGAACGCCTAGGCGTGCCGGTTGCCAGCTCGTCCGTCCTCTGTGATGGACGAGCTGTTGGACCGGGCGGTCTCCATGCGTGCGCGCGGGGAGCCGTTCGTGATGGCCACGGTGGTGTGGAGTTCGGGGCTATCGTCGGGAAAGCAGGGTTCGCGGGCGATCATCTCGGCCGACGGGCGGATGGAGGGATGGCTGGGCGGCGCATGCGCGGCGCCCACTCTGGTCCGCACCGCCCGGGAGGTGCTTTCGGAGGGCCGGGCGCGCCTGGTGGTGCTGGGGCCCGACCACGGGCTGGCGGGCGGCGACCGGGAGGGGGTGAGGACGGTCCCCATGGCGTGTGACTCGGAGGGGACGATGGAGGTGTACTTAGAGCCGGTGTTCCCGCCGCCCCATCTGGTGGTGGTGGGCAACTCCCCCGCAGCGGGGGCGTTGACCGCCATGGCCCGGGCGCTCGGGTGGCGGACCTCGGTAGTGGACGACGGCGGGCGGCGGGACGACCATCACCCCGACGACCGGGTGTTCCTGACCCTGGACCTGGACGAGGTGGGGGTGGACCGCCAGACCATGGTGGTGGTGGCCACCCAGGGCCACTACGACGAGGAGGCGCTTTCCGCCGCACTGGCCACCGGGGCGCGGTACGTTGGGCTGGTCGCGTCGCGCAAGCGGTCGGGGGCGGTGGAGGAGTACCTGCGCGAGCGGGGGATCGGCGAGGCGGACCTGGCCCGGGTGCGGGCGCCGGCCGGGCTGGACCTGGGACGGGTGGGACACCGGGAGATGGCGGTCAGCATCCTGGCCGAGCTCGTGGCGCTCCGGAGCGTGACGCCGCGGGTCTCCGAGTCTGCGGACGCGGGGGCCGCTTCGGCGCCTGCGGAGGGCTCGAGGGTTGGATCTTCGGAGGTCACCGACCCGGTGTGCGGGATGATGGTGATCACGTCGCAGGCGCGCTTTCGGGTCGAGCACCGGGGGCGGCGGTACTGGTTCTGCGCGGCGGGATGCGAGACGTCCTTCCGCCGTGATCCCGACCGCTACGCGAGCGCCGGGGAGTGAGCGGCCCGGGTCCGATCGAACGGGCCGCCGAGGCGCTCTCGGGCGCGTCCCGGATCATGGTGTTCACCGGAGCGGGCGTCTCCACCGAATCGGGAATCCCCGACTTCCGGGGACCCGAGGGCTTGTGGACCAAGCTCGACCCCGCCGACTTCCACATAGACAGGTACGTGTCGTCGCGCCGGGTGCGGGTGATGCGCTGGCAGTTGCATCAGCAGAGCGGATGGTTGGGCGCCGACTCGCAGGTGAAGCCCAACCGGGCGCACCTGGCGATCGTCGATTTGTGGAGGGCCGGGCGGCTGTCGGGATGCGTGACCCAGAACATAGACGGTCTCCACCAGGACGCGGGACTGCCCGACGACCTGGTGGCGGAACTGCACGGCAACGTGCGCAAGACCGGATGCATGAGCTGTGCTGCCGGGTGGCCCACCGCCGAGGTGCTCCGGTGGGTGGAGGCCGGACAGGATGATCCCCGGTGCCCACATTGCGGGGGCATGGTGAAGACCGCCACCGTCTCGTTAGGTCAGATGCTGCCCGAACGCGAGATCCAGAAGGCCCGGTTCTTCTCGGCGATGGCCGACGGCGTGCTGGTGGTCGGCTCCACGCTGTCGGTGTACCCGGCGGCGGAGTTCCCGGCGGCGGCCGCCCGGAGCGGCATCCCGATGGTGATCGTCAACCTGGGGACGACCGATCACGACCACCTGGCTCGCGTGAAGGTCTCCCTCGCCGCAGGAGAGGCGGTCCCGGCTCTGGTCTCCGCGCTGGGCGCGGAGGTGGGCGAATAAGCGGGAGTTGTCCGGCATCCCCAGGAGACCGCGAGAACCTGGCCTGAGCGGAGAGTCGAGTGCCCCGCTGTTCCGTGTCTCGACTGAAGGCCGGGAGGGGAAGAATGACCCCGCCTTAACCGCCACCGTCACAGCCCTGAACATATACTTCGGTGTAGGACGCAACACTTCGAAAGGACCATCCATGGCACCGACAACCGTTTCGCGTGCGCAACAACGCGGAGAGGAGAGCTCGGGAATAGAAGCTGTCCCGAATGTGAGTGAGACGCAGAAAGAGCATGACCGTCTGCTTGAAAGGGCTCTACAGGAGCCTGGAGTGGCTGAAGTTATCACCTTTTGGAAGCGCATCAGCAAGACCCTGCCTGAAAGGCCTCCTAATCCTGCCCTAATGGTGACCAGCTACGCCACTGACGCCAACCCCGTTCGCTGAAACATGCCGTCCTGGGGTGAGATCCTTAACGAACTCAACGAATCGGATACAGGACAAGGCCCAGATTTTGACGGTGTGCGTCGCAAGTACCTCAGTGACTTGCATCGCCTTACAAAACGACCTGTCATTATCTATTACAGCGCGTGGCTACAGAATCCAGATCCCCAAACTGCGATCACACTTGCGGACATCCAAGGATTCATGGAGACCGTTAGGGGATTGGAGTACGACAGGGGCATCGATCTGATATTGCACTTGCCAGGGGGCGAAGCGGAGACAGCCTGCCGGATCGTCGAGTACCTGAGAGCCAAATTCACCGGAGAGATCCGAGCATTTGTGCCGATTGCTTCCATGTCGGCTGGCACCATGTTGGCATTGGGATGCGACACGATCGTCATGGGAGAGCACTCCCAACTGGGACCAACTGATCCGCAGATCCCTCAACAATCTGGCGGCATCATACGTTACGTACCAACCCAAGCCATCCTTCAACAATTCGCAAAGGCACAGGACGAAATCAACGAGAACATTTCCGCACTCGCCGTGTGGACTCCCATTCTGGGACAGTACGGTACGTCTCTCCTTGCTGAGTGTGAGGCGCACCAACAACTGGCCGAATCCCTTGTGGAACGATGGTTATCGACGTGGATGCTCAAAGACGATCAGGAAAAGGCGAAGAAAGCCGCTGAGTGGTTCAACGACTTCAATACTCACCTCTCCCACTCGCAGGGAATCAACCGAGAGCAGGCAGGAGACCAGGGCATCGTTGTCGAACGTCTTGAGGACGACAACGAACTCCAAGATGCCGTTCTAAGCATTCACCACACAACTATGCACACCCTCGGTAGTACAAATGCCATAAAGATCATCGAGAATCACAAAGGTAAGGCTTTCATCCTTCACCAGACACCGGTTATGTCGCCGATCCCCGTTTCCCCCGATCCGCCCCCGTCGAACTGAGTCAGGCTGGTGATCTGGGTTTAGGGCAATCTGAGCCAGTACCCGAAGCGCGAGTAGCTACCGGCTCCGGAAGCCTGGGTCCTCCCGCGAGAAGATCAGCACCGAACAGTTCTCTATCGAGTCCTTCTCATAAGGATCCCAGAACCGGTGCGGCCCGGTCATGTTGACCCTCCCATTAAGGATGAGCTCGAGGTCGAACTGAAGCTCGATCATTTTCCGGATCCGGCGATCGGGATGGAGTCTGGGATTCATCTCGGCCAGGAAGTCGATCTGGCTGTGGAGACCCTGGGTGCCGTCGGCATACGATCCGTACAGGGTGAGGCTTCGGGCGCCGCGGTTTCGGCAGGCCACGGCGATTCTCTGACGGGCCTTCTCCGAGAACGGGTTGTAGGGCTTTCGGCAACGCTCCTTCTCCATGGCGGCCTTTGCGCCTTCTGCCAGCAGGGTCCCAATCTCTCTGGCCAGCGTCGGGAAGTAGTCCTTGATCGTCCAGAACACCGTGTACTCGTCAACCTGATCTTTGCTTTCCCGGCAGTGGTAGAAGTTGTAGTTGGAGTCCACCCACCGGTAGTGCGGCATCACCGCCAGGCCTCGCTCGATCAGAAGGTCGAGGTTGCTGATCGAAGCGGCGGTCTCAGGGTCGAGGCAGGAAACGGTGGTCAGGTGGGAGGCGACCCACATCAGGTACCGATTGCACCCATCCCGCACGCGGTCTCTTCTCCAGTACTTGTCCAGAGACCACGACTTGACGTCCATGGCCGCACTGGAAGCAAAGTTCCGAATGGATGCCAGATTGGAGGGGACCCGGGGATGCATGTGGTACATCTTAGCACTTGAGCCACACTTAACCCGCGCATTGCTATCACTATATGGAGATAACTACTGTCAACCGCCGATCCGGAGGACGCTCCTTGTGTGGCCGCGGTGGTTGGAGAGGAAGGCCCTCGCAGATCCGATTCGACGGCCCGCCGGGGGTTTATCGCCGGCTTGCCAGGCCTGCTCCCAGGGCGAGTGGGGCCACTACGGCCAGCAGCAGGATGGGTACGCCCAGCCAGGCGGAGAGGGCGATCGAGACAAGCGCACCGGCTGCCACGGAGATCACCACTGCCGTCAGGGTCCGTGAGCTCATCTGTCCCCGAACGGGGCTTTCGCGCTTAGCCACTCCAAGGGCCGGCTTCCTACGGATTTCGCGTCGGGGCCCCGGGCCGGCGGGTAGTTATCTCTCGCACACCCTGTCGGCCAGCGCTTCCAGTTGCTCAGGCGTGCCCAGGGAGATGAGTCTGTCGTCGGGTAGCAGGACGAAGTTCAGGGAGGGGTTGGTGATGAAGGATCCCTGGCGCAGCACCGCGAGCACGGAAGCGCCGGTGGCGGTGCGGATGGCGCACTCTTGGAGGGAGAGGCGGGCAAAGGGCGAGCGGGCGGTGATAACCGTTTCGGCCAGCCGGACCTCGAAAGCGCCGTCATGCATGACCACGTCGAGGAATTCCACCACCTCGGGGTGTGAGACCATTGCGGCCATGCGGGCACCGCCGATCTGGAGAGGGCTGACCACCCGGTCGGCACCCACCTGCTCGAGCTTGGGGATGACGGCCGGTTCGTTGGCCCGGGCCACTATGAACAGATCCGGGTTGATGGAACGGGCGGTCAAGGTGATGAACAGGTTGTCGGTGTCGGAGTCGAGCGCCACGATCAGGGCCTTGGCTCGGTCCAGACCTGCTTGGCTAATGATGTGGTCGTCGGTGGCGTCGCCCGTCAGCCTCAGGAGCCCGTCGGAGATAGGCCATTGTCCGGGACCCTTCGTATCAATGGCCACCACTACCTGGCCGTCCTTGACGAGTTCCTCCTCGATGGCCCGGCCCACCTGTCCGTATCCGCACAGGACGACATGGTCCTTAAGCCGGTTGATCTTTCGTTGCATGCGTCGCCTCCTATATTGGCCGTCGCCGACGCCCACCTCGAACATGGTTTCGATAAGCACACTGAGCGTATACAGCGAGGTGCCCGCCCCAAATATGATTAGAAGGAGGGTGAACACCTGGTAGAGGTCTCCCACCTCTCCCACCTCCCGGTAACCGACCGTCGAGATGGTGATCACGGTCTGGTAAAGAGCGTCGAGGGGACCAAGGCCCAGGACGGCGTAACCGCCGGTCCCCCCGATGATCACCAGGGTGAGTACACCTAACCCAACCCGGAATCGTCGCCATGGATCTCCTCCTTCTCCCTCGGTCACCCGCGAACGGGACTTTAGCCTCATGCCACCAGAGAATAGGAACCCCGGCGGCCGACGCGGCCACTCCCGGCAGGGACCGGCCGGTCCCCACACCCCTAAACGACAATTCACCGTCGTGGCGCCAGGCGGTTCATTCGCCGTCCCGGTGGTTGGCAAAAAAACGAGCGCCCGCCGGTTGACTCTGTCACAAGGGCAATTCCACATTGGAGAGAGCCAAGCACCTACCCAGTCCGTCCCGACGTCGTTCGGACTGCGTCGAGGGATCAGATCCTTCCTAGAACAAACCCTGGTTCCAGGCTGAATAAAGCCTGTTCAACCTGGCAGGTGGTGGTGGCGGGGGTGGGCCCTCAGGGCGGTTTTTCGCGACAAATGGCCGGCTCCCACCGGAGTGGACCAGGTTGGCCTCCGACGACCCGTTTTATCTCTTACACCCAATCAGGAAGAACCAATGTTCGAACCCGTCAACGCGGCAAAAAGGAACAGAAATGCAGGGATCGCCACCAATGTAATCAACAGGCCTCTGATCGCCAGCCGGAAACTTCGTCTAGTGGTCCGCCTCCGTCTGATTGTCCCGGTCAAGCAAAGAGCCACCCCGATCCAAAGCGCATTGAATCCCAATACCGTTACAACTATTAGTACTGTGTATCCGACTCTCGACCTAGACCACCCAAGTAGCACAAGGAGGGTTGCAATAACGAAGAGGACCGGGCTCGCGGCGGATAAACCGAAGCCCATCTGGCCTATGGTCCAAGGCCCCGAGGTCTGTGGTTTGGGGTGGTCTGATGAGGAAGTACTGCTCATGGGCTGGTCGATGCAAAGACCGTTGGCATGGTGGGACGCTATATGGTGTTATGGTACCGGGGGAGGCAACGGTGAGGTGCCAGGTCGGGTTTAGGCGTCCCGGGACGGGCTTGTCTTCGGGAGATGATGCCGACTCCTGGGGTGGCCGAGGCCACCAACCTACAGGCCCCGCAGTAGCTCGCGGCGGATGCCGGCCACGTAGGTGATGGTCGGGTTGACCACCTGGGTGGCGCGGGCTTCCAGAACCTGGCTGAGCAGTAGCAGGGCTTCCTCGGGTTCGATGCCGTAATCGGCGTGCAGCCATCGGATCAGTTCCCCGGCGGCGATCCGAAGGGCTCTCTCGGCCGGGCGGCCGGAGGCCACCGTCATTATTCGCTCCGGTGTAATAATCCGCGGCCAGGTCATCTCTTCGGGGCGGTCCATGAGTTCAGCGCGGAGGCGGATCACGCCCGAGGTCTCGATGGCGGATCCTCCTATCTCGCCGTCGCCCTGGAGTGCGTGGACGTCGCCGATGTGCAGGAGAGCGCCGGGGACGTTGACGACCAGTCGCACCTTGGCGCCCGGGGCGACCTCCTGGACGTCCATGTTCCCTCCCCACTCCCCCACCCGGAGGTTCGACTGCGCCTCGTGGGCGGGGGCGACGCCGACCATCCCGACCATGGGCTGGACGGGGAGCGCCAGGCGCTCGTCCCAGATCACATGGCCGTCCCGGATCGGGACCACCCGGGCGGTGGGCAGGTGGGAGGTGGTGACCGGCGTTCGGGGAAAGAGCAGGTTGTCGCCGCCGAAAATGGTGTAGCCGACTGGCGCCAGTTCCAGGGCCTCGATGAAGACCTCCACCGCCATGCCCGGTTCGGCGCCCCGGACCCAGACCGCGCCCGAGGACGGGTTTCCCCGCTCGACCGCATAGGGATCGTGGCTCAACCACTCCTCACGGAGTTCAGGAGGGACCACCGAGAGGTCGGGGCCCCGGCTCATGTGGGAGGCCACCTCGAATGTCTCGCCCGGCTCCACCCACAGCGTCGGCGGGTTGCGGGGGCTGGTCTCGTAATAGAGGGGCGACGGCCCCTGGCGCTGGATCATCTTCTCATCCTCCTGAGGATCTCGCGGCGGATGGCGGCCACATAGGTGATGGTGGGGTTGACCACTTGGGTTGCCCGCGCCTCCACCACCTGGCCCAGCAGCAGAACTGCCTCCTCGGGAGGGAGGCCGTAGTCGGCATGGAGCCACCGGACCAACTCGGCGGCGGCGATCCTGAAAGCCCTCTCGGCGGGGCGGCCGGACCCCACGGTGATTATTCGCTCGGGTGTAACAATCCGCGGCCAGGTCATCTCGGCCGGGCGGTCCGAGAGTTCGATCCGGAGACGCAGGAGCGCCGATGTCTCTACCGCGGATCCTGCTATCTCGCCGTCGCCCTGGAGGGCATGGACGTCGCCGATGTGCACCAGGGCGCCCGGGACGTTGACCGCCAGGCGCACACCGGCGCCCGGGCCGACCTCCTGGATGTCCATGTTCCCGCCCCAGTGCCCCACCCGGACGGTCGACTGGGCCTCGTGAGCGGGCGCGACGGCCACCATGCCGACCATGGGTCGCACCGGGAGCGCCAGGTGTTCGTCCCAGATGACAAGGCCGTCCCGGATGCGGACCACCCGCGCCGCCATGGTGTCCCGGTCGGTGACGGGGGTCTTCGGGAACAGGTAGTTGTCTCCCCGGAAGGCGGAGTAGCCGACCGGCGCCAGTTCCATGTCCTCGATGACCACCTCCACGGCATGCCCCGGTTCGGCGCCCTCCACCCAGATGGCGCCCGAGGACGGGTTGGGCCGTTCGACCTCATAGGAGTGGTATCGGGTCCAATCGTCCCGGAGGTCGGGGGGCACCATCGAAGGATCGGGGCCCACATTCATCTGGGTGACCACCTCGAACGTCTCGCCGGGGTCGACATGGAGAGTCGGGCGGTTGTGGGCGCTTGCCTCGTAGTAGAGGGGCGAGGGCCCCTGACGCTGAATCACCTTCCTGCTCCCCTTTGACGTTGATTCTTCAGGATAAGACCGTGATTGGCGACGGTGATTCAAAGAGTTGACGATCAGATCCATGTTCGAGGCTTGGTGGAACGCAGGGTAAGGCAGTACTCGAGGGCGCTGTCGGGGAGATGCACCGACGCCCAGATGGCGGCGTCCCGGCCAGGGACCGTTGAACATCCTCCCTGCCACGTAGTCGGCGTCTTCGGGCAAGCCGGATCGGGATGGTTCCTGAACGACTTCCAGAATCTCTCGAGAACCCCTGTCATACCAATACCCCCACTTGCCATTTTACCAGGTCCGGGGCCCTTTCCTGGACGGGCGCCGGGTGCTCAGGGTAGGCGATCAAGTAGCGCGAGACCCGCTCCGATCACTCCAGCGCGAGGGCCACACACCTGGCCGGACCGGGGTCTCCGGCGCCGGTTCGGACCCGACCGACCGGAGGGCGACCAACAAGGAAGACCAGGCGATGGCCCGGAACCGCCCGATGTTCTTACGGAGAAGAGGGACATACACTTGCCTGTAAAGAGGAACCGAGGCGTCCTCCGGCACCCAGAGGGAAGGTAGCTCCCAGAAATGACATTCGACTTTGACGGCGGCCCCGAATGGTGGATAGCCGTGGCGGTACTCGCGCTGGTGGCCTTGGTCGCCCTGGTTGTGGCCGCCGTTGCCTACTCGTCCTACCGGGGCATGCGTCGCCAGCGAGACGAGGCGCGGTCCAAGCTGGATGACGCTCTTGAGGACCTGGCCGAAGCACAGAGGTCATTGGAGGAGGCGCGGAGAGACCGTGACCAGGCCCGCCGGGAACTGGAAGAGGCGCGGGTGGATTGGCAGGCCGCCATCCGGGAACTCACACCGAGGCTGAGAGATCAGGCCGGGAAGATCTCCGAGGTGATCGAGGGATTGGCCCGTTGGCAGGAGGACCGCCGGAAACTGGGCCTGGGAGGCGGATGGGAGATGAGGGCTGAAGCGGTTATGAAGGCCTCCCAGGAGGATCGGGAGAGATTGCAGGAAGCCCTGGCCAACTTCCGGAGAGCGGCCACCAACAGCTTCGGAGCCCTACGGCGATTGGTGGATCCCAAGGGGGTTCGAGGCGGCGAGGACCCCGAAAAGGAGAGCCCGCCAACCTCATAGTCGCCAGAGGGATCCGGTAGCTGGAACCGTCCTTCTCCGGGCTGTCGCACGTTGTGCCCGGTTTGCTGTCGATCAGCTTCTTTGTCTGCCTGGGATCCCGACAGGCGGAGAGGCGATCACAAATGAAGATGGGAGAATGGCCCGCCATGAAGCGGGTTTTCTCCGGGTTGGCCGCTTTCTCGCGAAAACCGCCTGTTCCGGTCCCCTTTCGGGCCCATCCCCCGCCACCACCACCATCTCGGGAGAACGCGAAAATCCATGACTTGCTGGATCGGTCTCCACTTCTATGACCTCTGGAATCAACGCCCGGTGAGCTCTGGTCCGGGCTGAGGTGTTTGCAGCCCTTACAGTGTGTGGCGGCCCTGGGACAGAGTCAAGTCCCGGACCGGAAATCTTTCGCGACTAGTAGTCAGGGGATTTTGTTGCGATGGTTGATTGGCCGGGTCCCCTCCGGTGGGTCTATGCTGTCTCCCCAAAAGAAAGGCACAGGAAACCGTGAAGATTAGTCTTACCAGCATTCATGTAAACGACCAGGACGAGGCGCTCAAGTTCTACACGGAGGTCCTGGGTTTCGTCAAGAAGCATGACTTCCCGGTGGGGGAGTTCAAATGGCTGACCGTTGTCTCCCCGGAGGGGCCCGATGACATCGAGTTGCTTCTCGAGCCAAACGACAACCCGGTTGCCAGGAGTTACCAGGAGGGCATCTTCGAACAGGCCATACCGCATGCGGCGTTTGCAGTTCAGGACATTCATGAAGAGTACGAACGATTGAGGAAGCTCGGCGTGGTGTTCACGATGGAACCAACCCAGGCAGGACCGGTCATCCAGGCCGTCCTCAATGACACCTGCGGAAACCTGATACTCCTATACCAGGAATAGAACAGGGCCCCGGCGCCCGACCTCAGTCACCCCGTATCCGCTGGGACGGGTTGAGTACGCGCCCCTACTCCCCGGAGAAAGACCCCTAACCAATAACCGCGAAGTCTCTATGCCGGCCTCCGGCGGGAAGTGGTTGGGGCGACGAGTCGAGAAACTTGACGAACGCCCAACTTTTTTGTGTTTCTTTTCCCAACTTCGTGATATATGGCGATGTTTTGTCACACCCCTTGTGGCATACTGATACACATGGAAAAGACAGCTATTGACCGTCGAGTCACCGACGAGTTCCGCATGGTGTTGCCTACCCGGCCGGTGGGCGAGGCAACCTTGGAACAGCTCCAGGGCTGGTTGAAGTCCACCTTCCGGGTGGAGAACCAACTGGCCGGGTTCCGCACCGGGGTCTTGGCGGAGTTGACCCGCCGAGAAGGCGTCCACCTGGTGGAGAACGATCTGCGGGAGAAGGGTTTGCGATTCCGCCGCAAGGCCCGCTCGGAAGTAGAAACCGCAGTGGAGTTGGAAGAGTTGCCTCGAACGTCGGAAGGTTTGCGGGATG
>JAPPFC010000019.1 GCA_028824015.1 bacterium | reverse complement strand
TATTGTAATGGCTTGGTTTAGCGAAACGCAAAAATCAAACTGTCGAAGATGAGTCTAGGCGCGCGGGAATCGCTCTCGGCTCAAGGTTGACGGATCCGCGCGAACCTTTGCGGGCCAGACGGCCCAAGCCCCGGCCGCCTGACCGCGATCTCGACCGGGACGCCGGACTCGGCGTGCAGGCACAGCACCGCCGGAGCCGATTGCCTCTCAACCGATACCGAAATGCACGCTAGCTCGGTCGGGCACCGAGATCCCTTCCTGCCTGGCCATAGAGAGCACAATCCGTCCACAAAGTGTCAGTGCCTCTTCGCCCAAGGCGTGAAGCTCGGATTCCTCCAAGTGGTCGCCCCGGTGCTCTCTGCCGTCGCTGCTTCCGCCATGGAACAGGCGGCTCCGTCTCGAGTACAGATCCTCCCAATCCTGCCACAAGACCTTGAGTTCATTTGCGGCCAACATCGTCCGTATCCGTTGACGGACGCTGCTCTGTCGGATTTTCCGAATCGCCTCCACGACCTGCCTGGTCTCTTCGTCACCGCCATGCGTCCGCTCAAGCGAAGCGGCGGCACACTCGATCAGTTCCTTCTGCATGTCCGTCCATGGCGGGTCGGTCGCCAACCCTTCGATGGCGGAAATCGCCAGAACGACCCTCGCGATTGGGTCAGTGCTTATCGCTGCAAGACTCAGCAGCCTGACAGCCCGCCGAATCGCGGGGCAATCACCCTGCGGAGGTTCACTCTCCGGAAAGGCCTCCTGAAGAGCCTGAACGAAATCACCCGCATTCGAGCGCACCGTTCCCGTCGCCCGTCCCATACGCAGGAACAAGTTCTTCCCGTCGTCCGGCAGGACTAGGAGGCCATGGATGTCGGGTGCGTATCGTGTCTCTGGATCCAGATCACCGCTTCCTCGTACAACCTCTGGATTGACCCATGAGACCGTACGGTCGTCACCTGGGTCGCCCGCGTCAACTCCCACTCGGGCGCACAATCCGGCTAGATGGACGGCTCGTCGGAGCTTCTCGCCGAACTCCCTTGCGTCATACTCGGTTTCGAAGCCGCGACATCCGATTATCAACCATGGCGCCTCTGAGAGCGGTTGCGACTGCCTTTCTGACTCAATCGTGACCTCCCTGCCGGCTAACGATGCCGTCAGGGCAATTTCCTCTGTTGCCAGTGGTCTGTGCACCCGAAGTTTCAACCAAAGGCGATAACGGATCTTCGTCTGCACCAGATCAGTCTACTCGTCAATTGGTTGGCCCACCTGTTGGCAGGCTTGAGACTAGGACTACCGTAGCCAGCACGCCACCGAGGGGCGAACGGATGGATGGCACTGCAGGGAACGGTCCGCTTCGGTGTGCTTTGGCGAAGACAAGCTTGGAGAAGACCGATCGCCGAGCCGTACCGGCCTCAACTGACTGCTAATCCTGTACCTCAAAGGCTTGCTCGTGATCGACATCTTCGCCGAGTGAGTTCCAGAGATCGCGATTTACCAACGCAAGGATCTCGGGGATTTCACTGGAGTCTCCTAAGGGGATTCTGGGAAATCTGGTCGATCCTTCCACGAACGCCAGCGAACTCAATGGATTATGACTAGCAACCTGTAACGGTCCGCCTGTAGAGAGTACTTCGAACTCTAACGCATATTCGGCAGATGGAGCGAGAGTTTGGCTCCTGACACGATCAGCCCATTTGGCCAAGTTTGCAAACATCTGAACAGGCAAACCAGGCAAGATTGGGTAGCCGCGAACACAAACATACCCCAATTCAATCAGCCCATCGCAGTGAAGTTCCCGATAGCTATTCTGAAAGGGCCGGGCAGAAAACCCATCAGCGCGGGAATCCGCTCGCGCGCCGCGCAACTTGGGTCGCCAGCGCTGGGCAATGGTCGTACCGCCAGATCCAAGCCCAGCAAGCGGGCGTGCGCTGCTGCCCAGACGAGATAAGACACTATGCCAAGGCTCGTCAAGTCCTTCGGCGAGTCTGCCTCGATGAAAGACGCGGTCGATCTGGATCTCATCTCCAAGGGGCACTGCGGTTAAACGGATTCCCCACGCATCATCGGGGCTTGAAAGGCAATCGAGTTCGCTTCGGAAGCGTTGTGAGCGTTCCGAGAGCCTCTTCTCCATCCGCTCGAGCCCCCGTGACGCGTTCAGAGTCATTTCCTGAATTTCACGCATCGTCATCGCCTCGCATCTGTCGGATCGCCGGATCGGACAGACCAATGTCTTCGTCACTCGATGGGGTGCCAAGCGCGACCGCCCAACCCGGATGACTACAACGCCGCTACTATCCTCAATGGGAACAGAAAAGATCTCAAGTCGCGGAAGCTGCGGTTCCACACGATCACGAAACACCAGCTTCAAGCGCTCTGCCAGATCCCCGCATCTTGGGACCGGCGAGATTCGAGTAGCGACGGGCGGATTCGTGTCGGACTCTTGGATGCCTAGCAGCAGTGCGCCGCCATGCGCGTTAGCGAAAGCGACACCTTCCTTGACTATCTTGTCCTTTGCCGGCATCCCAATCTGGTCTTTACCGGCTATCCATGGATCTGACGTGTTTCGCTCGGATGGTAGACTTTCCTTGAATTCGATCTGTTCGCTCTCGGGCAGTTGCAATTTGACCAATGATTGGATCTCGCGGGCCCCGACTTGGTTCGCTGGCTTGGTAAGAATATCGATCACTTGCGGATTCCTCCAATCGGCTGGCGGTATTCGATCGAGAATTGGGCCCTCGGCCAGGGAGCATTACCAGCCGCGGAATTAATGTAGCCGCTCCCATCCACTCGCAGGCACCGAGTAACGCGGGCGCAAGCAGGCTCGCGACCAAGCAGCCGAGTGCTCAGGAACCAGCCGCCTCTACCATCGACACCAAAGGAGGTTGGGACAACTGGCATCCCTAGCCAGGAAGACCTGCGACTCGATCATGCTGGTACTGAGCATCAACCTCTTTGGTATGCCAATAGCCTCAACTGCCTCCCTAGGACCGCTTCTTGGCGCTTAGAATCCAGTTCTTCAATCTTGATAGATCATGAGCCCAAAAGATGGCAAGACCCTGGTCTTGCGCCTGGTTGAGGTTCGTCAGCGCGAAAACGCCTTCGAGCACAACAGCTGGAACCACTTGTTTCTTGCCGAACTCTTCCACCCACGCAGCCGCTTTGGAGCCTGCGTCATTATTCAAGCGCTTGATCGAGTTTACAGCGGAGCTCGAAACTTTACACTCAACGGCCATCGTGCGTCCGTCCTTGAGTCCGATAATGAAGTCAGCCTTTCGCGATCCAAGCAGTGTCTCGCGACAAAACTGGCCCGCTGATGGAGCTTGCGAAAGCGTCTCAACCTTCCGTGTTGCCACGCGTTCGAATCCCGCATCAATCAGAGTGGCTTCCACCAATAGCTCTTGGTCTTTGGATCCACCTGCTCGTCGTTGAGCCTCAGTCCTTCGCATCGCAAGTAAGGCGGTAGTTGCCACGATTGCAGTGTGTCGTTCCTCTTGCGTAGGCTTCCTTTCCTCCTCAACCCACGGAAATCGCCTACGGTCATGCCAGCTCCGGACGACTTCTACAAGGCGGCCGAAGGCGCTCGAATCCTTGCCAAGGCGGTTTGGATCGAGCGTCCTCGCTTCCACGAGCATCTTGAGATCGTCCGCCGACAGGGGAGGTCCGCAGAGATAGCGAAGGACTTCCTGTTTGCGATTCTCAGCCAATAGCAAGGATGCCTGGGCATTGAGTTGAGTGAGGTCAAATGTTTGGTCCATTACCTCCTCAACCAGACCCCGGTACCCATCGAAGTACCCGAGGTACATCTGCTTCGATTCGGCATTTCTCTTGGCTCTGTATTCCCGCTCGGATTGAATTCGGGCAGTCTCGAGCTCGTCTCGCGACCAATTCGGAGCGGCAATCACGATGTGCTCTCCACCAGCACTGACGGCCCTGGAATCCTGATGCGTTCCATCTCCCGGGGCTCGAACTTTGTCAGGCCGCCGGCGTAGACTCTCCCTCCCTCAACCGACGAGGACTCCCTCAACCACTTGACGAGTGCGGAAAGGATCGGTGCTTCCACAGGCTCCCTCGGGTACAAGCCGTGGGCAATGTTCAGATGTCTAACTGACGCCTCGTTCAGGACAAACGCTGGCGGCCGCCGTGCCATATAGGTTGCAAGGATGGGAGCGGGGGATCGGAGGCGGACCGACCACCAAGGTTCTCTGTGCTGGGCGATGTAGGACGACCGGGCTCCCATAATCTCGGCGCGTTTCAGAAACGTGTCGACAGCATTGCGGCTGGCGGGACTTAGCACCGACAGGTCCCTTGGAATGTCAATCACTTCCCTGAGCTTTTCGGCCTCGGTCAGGATCGGGCCGTTCTGAAAAAGCTCTCGGGCCTTGGTTACGGTGGGAAACAGAACCTCTTGTGGTAGGCCCTCACTGTGGTTTCCCGCGATCCACACGCGATTGGCCCCAGTTGCCTGACCACGATGGACGCTAAACAAATCACCAAGTTCAATGAAATCGGTCGGTACGTCCCTCTTGGGCCGTGTGAAGCAGGACCACTTCGTCTCCCGCTCTAACGCCTTCCGGCTGACTTGCTTGCCGCCGTCAAGATCGGGGCCTGCAGGCACTCCCGCGCCTCTTGCAAATCGAACGGTAGATGGTTTCGACCCGAATTCGAATGTTGCGATTGCTCCTGTCGTGGCAGTTCCGGGAAATGGCTCGGCGTCAGGCTCGACGATGTATACGCTCTTGCCACCAAGCTCCTTTAGAAACAGGTTTCGGGCGAGACGTCCATAGTTTACATCCAGCCATTCGGCGGAAGTGATTAGGGCACCGAAATCGCCGGGCCTTCCCAGCCGTGCGATCGCTAGGAAGAAGTGAATGTGCAATCCGGCCAGAGCACTCGCGGTCACCCCAATCTGAGCTGCCTCCGCCTTGAGCCACGTCTTCCAATTCGGCGAGATCTCGTGGTGACGTACATACGGTGGGTTTCCAATGAACAGCGTCCTGCCTCTTGGATGGCTCATTCTCGTCTCACGAAAATCCTCGACCCTCACCTCAGACCGATCGGCGAAGCCACACACTGCCAGATTTGCCCGTGCCGTCAACGCCGCGATGGCGTCCTCTTCGATCCCAATGAGGCGGGCCCGTGGAAACCGGCGGCCAGCCTCGATTAGGTATCTACCCGAACCCGTTCCGGGATCGACTACAACGTCTGGAGTACCGGTCGCTTCGGCCCATGAGAGCATCCTCTCCACGATCAGGGGCGGTGTATAGATCGCACCTTCACTACGCCGGACTGACGCTGATCGCAAGGTGCAGAATGCATCGCCGAGCGGGTCATCGCCAGTTCGGATGCGATCTGAAGTTTCGGTGACTACCTGACCAGGAATCTCCATCCCGCTAGCCAAGAGGGCGTATTCTTTTTGTGAAACGTTTGGAATTGTCGCCGCTCCCAATAGGGCAGCTAGCGTCGCCAGTTCTCTCTCACTCCCAACTTGGGCGGGATGGATTTGAGCTGACCGTTCAGTTGGGCTAGAAAAGCCGTGGTCCATGGTCCCAGATGAAGCCGAATCTCCAGAAGGTCTGCAAGGTCGATGTGCGGTGCCTCAGCATGACGGTGTCCCGACCGATACCAACGCTGAAGCGTTCTGGATCCTCCAATTCCTAGATAGACATCATCATCGTAACGCAGGCCCAACCCAGCACCCGAAGCAGCCTGCGACCAGTCGGACAACAGGTGTGGCAGACTTCTCCGCAGCTCCCTCCGGCCTGCCGCCTTCCTGCAAGGAGAGATCCCGGGAGCGACCTCTCCGAAACGCCTGTCTGCCAAGCCAGGGCCGTTTTCGGGGGGGTCGCTCCCGCCCCGCCGGCCGTGCGCTCAGGGCGTCCCACTCGTCCCGGCCGTCCAGGTAACTCACTGATGCGCAATTAGTTTACCCAGGCCGGCGTGTTGCGCTCAAGCCTCCCCAGCCGCCCCGGAATCCGTGCGTTTGGCCATTTTCCCCGCACGAGCGGGAGACAGCTCGTGCGCCAGTTGGACCACAGCCCCATCTGGGGGAAAGACCTGGTGAAGGCACTGCATGCCGACGCGGTGCCGGCGTTCAATCACGCCTTGGTCAGAGATCCAGCCCTCGATCCCCGGGGCAGTGTTCGAGTGCGGAATCGATCCCGGGAATCGTGACCTGAGTCAACCCGCAGTTCAGGCATCCTCCGAGAGATAGTCCGCCCACGCCCGCATCAGGATTCGCCGTCGATTGAGCAGGTCCGATCGCGCGTAGGCCGCCTCGACCTTGCCCTTGACGGCATCCGCCAGGCACGCCTCCGCAACTTCTCGCGGCTGGCCCGTCTCCCCGCACCAATCGCGGAACGAGGACCGGAATCCATGCGGGACCGCCGGGATGCCTTGCTCCCAGAGCAGCTTCGACAGCGTCGCGTCCCAAAGCGGCTTGCCGGCTACGGACGGAAAGATCAGCCCCCCTGCCATGCGAGACTCGCGCCTCGTCCAGCGCGGCGACCGCTCGCGGAGCCAGCGGGACGACCTGCAAGGTAGACGACGGATTGGGAAATCGCCTTCAGGGGCGGGTAAAACCAATTCGAGAAGGAACTCGCGCGCTCTCAGCAGCAAGCTTTTGCAAGGAGTCCTCCAGAGCAACATGTCCTCGTGCGGTCATGCGCCTTATCCGGATCGGCCCTCCGTCTGCAAAGCCTACCTCGAGGAATCCGAGCTCGTGGCAATGCGTGATGGCGGAGTTGATCTTCGCGTCGTTTGCCGCTTCGACCCGGGGGAATTTTATTGACGTTTCAGGATCGTTTTCAATTTGCTGGGAGACATCTTGAAGGATCGTGCAGATTAGATTCCAGTCCATCGCCTTTATCTTAGCGGGGTACTTATGCCCGGTCCCGCGGTCAAGACGCGCACTCCGAGACCCCAGCCGTTCGGGAAGGCAGAGCCAGAATTTGACGGTGCGTGGCGCGGATTGAGGGCAGCATCGACACCCGCGCCTTCAGCATCGCCAGCGATTCGCGAGGGCCTTGGGCGAATCTTCCCGGGGTCGTCGTATCGAATTCGGAGTCCTGCTGTCGGCCTGTATAGCCGTCCACTCACAGAGAGCGTTTCGGGAGCCCATGGTGTATACTGCAACTGGCGGCTGATGCTGCCAACGTTACCACCGAGAACAACGAACCACTCAATCTCACGAACCTCAATAGCTCCAAACTCCACAAACCAACCTACACACGCAAATAGGCTTCAGCGGTAGCCTTCCGACCGCCAGCGAGCAAGCCGCATCGCCGGTTCTCGCGCTCTCATCCAGTGCCGAACATGTTCTGGAACAACCGTTCCGAGGGCTGGGCGGCAAATTGGAGCGTGTTCAGTGTTCTCAGCCAGATTTGGAGTGCGGATTAGGGGGCCACCAGTTGCAGTGGTCCACACTCGAGGTGCATTCTCCTCGTCATTCCCGGGCTATCTCAGCAAGCGGAATCCGGGGACATCGCCGCAGTCGACACCTCGGCGACCATTCGGCCTTCCTGCAAGGAAAGATCTCGGGAGCGACCCCCCGAAAGGCCTGACTGCACAAGCGAGGGCCGTTTTTTGGGGGGGTCGCTCCCGCCCCGCCGACCGTTCGCTTACGGGGTCCCACTCGTCCCGGACATTTGGATAACTCGCTGATGCGCAATTGGTTGACCTAGGCCGGCGTGTTTCGCGGACCAGCAACTAGTGCTTCGCTCCCGGACGAAATGTGTTTCGCTGGGGCGATTTCCCCGAAACAACGGGGGCCAAGTGTTTCGGCTGTCTCAACCACAGCCCCCGCTGCGCAGGGGGAGACTGCTGCGACGACGCGAACAGCGGCCGCGGTCATTGCGGTCCACCGCCAGCGCTCATCCAGCGGGACCGCGTTGCGACACATAGTCCGCCCACGACTGCATTAATCCTCTCCGCCGCTCGAACAGATCGGTTCGCATGTAGGCCGCTTCGACGCGGTCCGAGTTGACGTGTGCGAGTGCCAATTCGCTGACCTCTCGCGGCGCGTTCGAGCACTCGGCGCACCAATCGCGAAAGCTGCTTCGGAATCCATGCACGACCGCCGGAATGCCTCGCTCGCGGAGCAGCTTCGAGAGTGTGTTGTCGGACAGCGTCCGCCCCGTGGCACTCGGAAAAATCAAGCCGCTGCCATCGGTCCGCAGGCTGGCTTCGGCTAGGATCTGCAAGGCCCGGTCGCTGAGCGGGACCCGGTGCTCGCGCTGCATCTTCATTCTGTCAGCAGGAACCGTCCACGTTGCCGTATCGAGGTCGACTTCGTCCCAGCGGGCCTCCCTCACCTCGCCCGAGCGCGCCGCGGTCAGGATCAAGTACTCCAGGGCGGCAGCGGTTGCCCAGTGCGCGCGCGACTCCCGGACCGTGGCGAGGGCGTCCGCAACCTTGGCATGCGGCAGGGCGCGATGGTGCCTCTTGGCAACGCTCGCCTTCGGCAGCGCCGCGCCGAGGGCGTCTCCAGCGGGATTGTCCGGCCGGTAGCCTTGCGCCACGGCCCACTTCATGATCGCGCCGATCCGCTGGCGCACCCGTCGCGCCGTCTCGGGCTTTTCGTTCCAGATCGGCAGCAGCGCGGCCATGACGTCGGCGGTAGAGATATCGCCCACCCCCAGATTTCCGAGCCTCGGGATCGCGTAATCGCGGAGGCTAGCGCGCCATTGATTGGCGCTCTTGCCTCCGTCCTTCCAACCTGGCTCGTGAATCCCGATCACCGTGCCCGCAGCCTCGGCGAATGTGGGGGATTTCTGCCCGGAGGGAAGCGAGCGGGGATCCCCTCCCTCCCGCGCGAGCCTGCGGTTCTCGAAGGCCGCCTGGCGCGCACTGGAGAGCGAGACGTAGGGCCAGCCGCCGAGGCCGAGGTCGACGCGCTTCCCGCGCACCGTGCCGCGCCATATCCACTGCTTGCCCCCGGTCGGCATCACGCGGAGCAAGAGGCCATGTTGGTCCCCGTACTTGTCCGGGCCGTCTCTTCCGCTGTGCCGGAGGTTCTTGACGAATGCGGAAGTCAGAGAGCGCATGTTCTGCCCCTAACTATACACCAAACTGTCCCACACAATAACCGGGAATCCGGGGTGCTGCGGAGGAACGCTAGAGGCTAGGATTGAATGTAAAGTATTGAATTACCGATCTTTAAGAGACTTACGGGAACATCTGGGTTCTGTGGGTGGGCGGACTCCCTCTCCGCCACGACTATCCTAAATTTAGAGGACATTCGAGAATTTCGCTATCACTTTTGGGGCCACAAGCTGTCGGGAGACGGCTCGGATCGTGCCGGTCATCCGTCCCACACTGAGCCGGGGAGGGCATTGTCAATTTACCGTTGGCCTACGACGATGGATCAGTGAAATCACTGTATCGGGGTCACCAGTTCACCTTGAGCTCCCGCGATGTCTAGGACCTACTCGCTGAGCGCAGCGTCACCGCGTCCTACGATGCGGTTCGGCCGTGGTGTCGCATGTTTGGTCCCTTGCATGCTCGCAGCCGCTCATCGATCACGCCGACAACTACACGGCGAGTCAGCATCAGGGGAGAACGCTGGGCTAGTCCGGGCCCAACGGCATCGACTATGATAGCGTCCGCCTGATCGGGGCCGACTGTGCTGCCGTATTCTGACCGCCCCTTCGCTCGAACGCCCGGCAATAGGGGCATTTCTGCTACATCTGGGATAGCTGGCAGATCGCGACCATTTGCGAGAAAGGGTGCACGACACCATGTTTGGATTTCGGCTTGGATTCATGGTATGGGAAACGGAGACTTGACAATGGGGGATTGTTCTTGGGGCTCGATGACGAACGTGCGGCGGATCGCTCGAAGAGCATCCGTTCACGCGTTGTGCGCCGCGCATGCGGTCGCAAGACAAGCACGGCCGGCCCGTCATCTCGGCGAAGCCGGTCGAGGATTAGGCATTGCTAGTGGGTAATGCGGACCCCTCATTTCAGTAAACGGGTGGTGATTGGATGGCGAAACAGGCAAACGATAGTGGTACCAACCTTGGTTTCGAGGCGCAACTCTGGGCGGCGGCGGACAAGCTACGCGGCAATATGGAGCCCTCGGACTACAAGCACGTCGCGCTCGGCCTGATCTTCCTCAAGTACATCTCGGACGCCTTCGAGGCGAAGCGGGCTGAGCTGCTCCAGGATAAGTTGGCCGATGCGGAGGATCCGGAGGAGTACATTGCCGAAAACGTCTTCTGGGTCCCGAAGGCGGCCAGGTGGTCACGTTTACAGGCCAGGGCGAAGCAGACCTCGATCGGTAAGGATATCGACGACGCCATGCTGGCGATCGAGAATGACAACGCCTCGCTCAAAGGTGTCCTGCCCAAAGACTACGCCCGACCGGCACTCAACAAAGTCATGCTCGGTGAACTGATCGACCTCGTGAGCGGCATCGGTATGGCCGAGGAGGCTGATCGCTCCAGAGACATCCTCGGACGGGTCTATGAGTATTTTCTTGGCGGCTTTGCCGGGGCCGAGGGCAAGCGCGGCGGGGAGTTCTATACGCCGCGCTCCGTCGTCCGTCTGCTGGTCGAGATGCTGGAGCCCTATAAGGGCCGCGTCTATGATCCCTGCTGCGGCTCCGGCGGAATGTTTGTCCAGTCCGAAAGGTTCGTCGAGGAGCACGGCGGGCGCATCGGAGACATCGCGATATATGGGCAGGAGAGCAACTATACGACCTGGCGGCTCGCAAAGATGAACCTTGCGGTGCGCGGCATCGACGCCGACATCCGCTGGAACAACGAGGGCAGCTTCCACAAGCACGAACTGCCGGACCTCAAGGCCGACTTCATTCTCGCGAATCCACCGTTCAACATCTCCGATTGGGGCGGCGATCGGCTCCGCGAGGACGCTCGCTGGCAGTTCGGCACACCGCCGGTGGGCAACGCCAACTATGCTTGGCTCCAGCACATCCATCATCACCTCGCTCCGAAAGGCACGGCAGGCGTGGTGCTCGCCAACGGATCCATGTCGTCGGCACAGTCCGGCGAAGGAGACATCCGCCGCAAGATGGTCGAGCGCGACGCCGTAGATTGCATGATCGCCCTGCCCGGCCAGCTCTTTTACTCGACCCAGATCCCCGCATGCCTGTGGTTCCTCGCCCGCCACAAGAAGCCCGGAAACGGCTGGCGCGATCGTCGCGGTGAGATTCTGTTCATCGACGCGCGCAAGCTCGGACACATGGTCGATCGGACCCGCAAAGAGTTCTCCGACGAGGACATCGCCAGAATCTCGGGGACCTACCACGCCTGGCGCGGGGAGTCCGACGCGGCGTCCTATGAGGACGAACCGGGCTTCTGTAGGGCCGCGACACTGGAAGAGGTCAGGCGCCACAACCACGTCCTCACACCGGGCCGCTACGTAGGCGCGGCGGCAGCGGAGGCTGATGATGTGCCGTTTGAGGAGAGGTTCGCAAAGCTGAGAAAGACGCTGGTCGAGCAGTTCGCCGAGGCAGAGGCGCTAAGCGCTCTCATCCAGACGAAGCTGGAGGAGGTTGGCGCTCGTGACTGAGTGGCAAACTGTTCACATAGAAGAAATCGCAGAGAAGATCGCAATGGGGCCTTTCGGCTCGAATATCAAGGTTGATACGTTCGTGCCGACCGGTATCCCGATCATCAGCGGACAGCACCTGCACGGGACAAGGGTTGATGATGGCGCAGGTTTCAATTTCATCACCGATGAACATGCCAATAGGCTTGCCAATGCCAATGTCCAGCGAGGAGACATCGTACTCACGCATAGGGGCAACATTGGGCAAGCAGCGTATATCCCCCGAGATTCCGAGTTCGATCGCTACGTCATTTCCCAGAGTCAGTTTTATGTGCGCTGCGACCGCTCAAGAGCTCTTCCCGAGTTCGTCGCCACGTATTTCAAGTCGCCCATAGGACAGCATCAACTCTTGGCTAACTCATCACAAGTTGGCGTTCCATCAATCGCTCAGCCCGTGACGTATTTGCGCACGATCGAGATTCGACTCCCACCCCTCCCCGAACAACGTGCTATCGCTGACATACTAGGCACTCTGGACGACAAGATCGAGCTAAGCCGACGGATGAACGAGACGCTGGAGGCGATGGCGCGGGCAATCTTCAAGGACTGGTTTGTCGAGTTCGGTCCCACCCGCGCCAAGGCGGAAGGCCGCACCCCCTACCTCGCTACCGAACTCTGGGACCTCTTCCCCGACGTCCTCGACGACGGCAAGCCGCTAGGGTGGGAACTGTCGGAGATCGGTAGGGAGGTCGAGGCTGTCGGCGGTGCAACCCCAAGCACGAAAGAATCCTCCTACTGGAAGGGAGGCGAGAACCATTGGGCGACGCCGAAGGATCTCTCAAAGCTGGCATCGCCGGTGCTGCTGGATACCGACAGGAAGATCACCGATGCTGCGGTCAACAAGATCAGCTCTGGCCTCCTGCCGGTCGGGACTGTGCTCTTGTCGTCCCGTGCGCCTATCGGCTACCTAGCGATCGCCGAGGTGCCGACTGCTGTGAACCAAGGCTTCATCGCTATGGTCTGCCGGAAACGGCTTCCGAACCTCTTTGTGCTGTTCTGGTCCTACGAGAATCTCGACTTCATCAAGGGCATTTCCGGCGGATCGACGTTCGCGGAGATCAGCAAGAAGGCATTTCGGCCCGTTCCAGTTATCGTGCCCTCGGTACAGATCCTCGCAGCCTACGAGAGCCTTATCCGGCCATTCTATGAACGCATCGTAGCGAACACGAAGGAAGCCTCATCCCTAGCTCAGACGCGCGACCTCCTCCTACCTAAGCTCATTTCCGGCGAGATCCGCCTCGCCGAGGCGGAGAAGATGAGCGTTGAGTCATCATGATCGAGGCTTGGTATCCCGGGATCAAGGCGTTCTGCTCGTACTGGTCCAATGCACCAATGTTGCAGCAGACGCTTTCGACGATGGAACAAGAATTCACGGAGGGACGTGATGCCTCTATCGATGCCGCAAAGGCAATCGTGGAGTGTTCATGCAGGATCTTGATCGAAGAACTCGACGATCCATCGGCTCCGCTGAGACCCGTCCGGAGTGACGTGCCCTTAGCTGAACTTCTCGGTCTTGCTACCCGTCTTCTGGGCCTTGGGGAGATCCGCGATCGCGCCTTCACGAATCTCGTCAAGGAACATAATCGGCTTTCTGACGCCTTACGCGTTCTTCGAAACGCGGCGGGGACTTTGTCTCACGGAAAGGACGGATTCGTGGAGAAACTATCAGACCATCACCGCCGAGCAGCGATACTCGCCGCTGATGCCATCGTCACTTTCTTACACGAAGCCTATCTCGAATGCGAACCTGACCCGGCGCGTACTCTGGAGCCATTCGAGCGCTTCAGAGCATCAAGCAAACTGATCGACCGCTACAGCCAACTGAGCGTAGAAGTGGACGCAGACGGCATTCTACAGGCAGTCGTCTCCCTTCCTACGGGAGATAATGTCGAATTAGCTATCGAAACGTCTGAGCTGTTGTTCGGCGTGGACCGTGAGGCTTACAAGTTGGCGGCCAATGCAGGTCGTGAGGCTGCACGGGGGGAAGACTCGGATCGGGCCGAAAGTCCGGACGATGAGGGAGTGGCCTAATGGCGTTCCTTTCAGAGGCAGAAGTTGAGGAGCAGCTCCTCCAGATCGTCGAGCGGCTTGGATATGAACGCAGCACTGACAATCAGCTTGGTCCAGATGGTACTTCACCCGAGCGCGAGAGCTATGGAGACGTCATCCTGCAAAGGCGTCTGGTCGAAGCAATTGCGAGGCTCAACCCACATATTCCATCTGAAGCGCGCCAAGATGCATTTAAGAGTGTGGTGGCGACTGTCACGCCGTCCCTCGTGGAAGAGAATCGGCGTGTGCATCGCGTCATGGTGGAGGGCGTTGAAGTCGAATTCTACGAAAGGGATGGCACCATTCGCGGGGATACAGTTCGGTTAATCGATTTTGAAAGGATCGACGCGAACGATTGGCTCGCGCTCTCCCAGCTCACAGTGATTGAGAACGGCAATCATCGCCGTCCTGACGTAGTTCTGTACGTTAACGGTCTGCCTCTCGCCGTGATCGAACTGAAGAACCCTGGCGACGAGAATGCCGATCTCGAAGCGGCCTTCAACCAACTCCAGACCTACAAGGATCAGATCCCGTCCCTGTTCCGCACGAACGCCGCGATGGTGACCTCGGACGGGCTTCACGCGCGAATTGGTTCGCTGACCGCCAATCTCGAACGGTTCATGCCTTGGCGTACCGTGGAAGGTTCGACCGTCACGCCGAAGGGTGCGCCGGAACTCGGCACCCTCATTGAGGGTGTATTCGAGAGGACCCGGTTTCTGACCCTGATCCGGGATTTCACTATCTTTGGCGACGCCGGCTCCGGCCTCGTTAAGATCTTGGCCGGGTATCACCAGTTCCACGCCGTGCGCCATGCGGTCGAGAGCACGATCGCCGCCGCGAGCCCCGAAGGCGATCGCCGTATCGGTGTCATCTGGCACACCCAGGGCTCGGGCAAGAGCCTACTCATGGCCTTCTACGCCGGGCAGATAATCGCGCATCCGGCCATGGAGAACCCTACCGTCGTCGTCATCACCGACCGTAACGACCTCGACGACCAGCTATTCGGCACTTTCGCCATGTGCCGCGATCTGCTCCGCCAGACCCCGCAGCAGGCCGACAGCCGCGAGGACTTGAAGGAGGTCCTGACCCGCCCGTCCGGCGGCATGGTGTTCACGACCATCCAGAAGTTCTCGCCCGAGCGCGGAGGAGCCGACTATCCGCTGCTGACCGGTCGGCGGAATGTCGTCGTGATTGCGGACGAAGCGCATCGCAGCCATTACGGCTTACACGCCAACATTGAGCGCAAGACTGGCGAGATCTTATTTGGCTTCGCCAAGTACCTCCGCGACGCCCTACCAAACGCCTCCTTCATCGGATTCACCGGCACGCCGATTGAGAGGGAGGATGTGAACACGCCAGCCGTGTTTGGCGAATACATCGACGTTTACGACATCAACCGGGGTGTCGAGGATGGCGCGACAGTTCCCATCTATTACGAGAGCCGAGTCGCCCGTATCGAACTCGACGACGACGAGAAGCCGAACCTCGACGAGGAGGTCGCCGAGCTGACTGAAGACGAGGCCGAGGGCGAACAGGAAAGGCTCAAGCGCAAATGGGCAACGCTCGAGGCCGTCGTCGGAACGAAGAAGCGTCTTGGTTTGGTTGCTGGGGATATCGTTGAGCATTTCGAGACTCGCATCGTCGGCATGAGCGGCAAGGCTATGGTTGTCAGCATGAGCCGCCGAATTTGCGTCGCACTCTATTCCGAGATCGTCAAGTTGCGCCCGGAGTGGCACAGTGACGACGATGCGAGCGGCGTCATCAAGATCGTCATGACCGGTGCGGCCTCGGACCCGAAAGAATGGCAACCGCATATCGGCGGCAAAGCACGCCGGGAACTGCTCGCCAAGCGGGCCAAGGACCCCGACGACCCGTTGAAGCTGGTGATCGTCCGGGACATGTGGCTGACTGGCTTTGATGCGCCGAGCATGCACACGATGTACATTGACAAGCCGATGCGGGGGCATGGGCTCATGCAGGCGATCGCGCGGGTCAACCGAGTGTTCCGCGACAAGCCCGCCGGGCTGATCGTGGACTACATAGGCATCGCCCAGAACCTGAAATCGGCGCTCAGTCAGTATTCGCGGGAGGACCAGCAATATGCCGGTATCGACGAGGCCGAGGCCGTCTCGGTGATGTTGGAGAAGTACGAGATCGTACGCGACATGTTCCACGGTTTCGACTACCGGACGGGGTTAACCGGGTCCCCGCAGGAACGGCTCGAGGCACTTGCCAGCGCGATCGAGTGGGTTCTCGACATGCAGCAGAGCGATACGGCCAAGGAGTCGACCGAGGAAGGCAAGAAGCGGGCGAGGCGCCGCTTCAACGATGCCATCCTGGCGCTGTCGAAGGCGTTCGCCCTTGCCGCAGCGAGCGACGAGGCACACGAAATTCGCGACGAGGTAGGATTCTTTCAAACCGTCCGAGCAGCCCTTGCCAAAAGCACACCCGGCGCAGGCAAGTCTTCCGCCGAACGTGATCTTGCCGTGCAGCAGATCGTCAGCCGCGCCGTCGTCTCGACCGAAATCGTCGATATTCTCCAAGCCGCCGGCTTGGAGACGCCGGATATCTCCATCCTTTCCGACGAATTCCTCGCTGAGGTGCAGGGGATGGAGAAGAAGAATCTCGCTCTGGAGGCGTTGCGCAAGCTCCTCAACGGCGAAATACACTCCCGGAGCCGCGTCAACGTCGTGCAGAGCCGAGCCTTCTCCGACCGCTTGGAGGATGCGATCGCGCGCTACCACACAAATGCCATTACTACGGCAGAGGTTCTTCAGGAGCTGATTGAACTCGCCAAAGACATCCGCGCCGCCCACCGACGCGGCGAGGAGGAAGGACTAAGCCAAGAGGAGATCTCCTTCTACGATGCGCTGGCGCAGAACGAAAGCGCGGTCGAAGTCATGGGCAACGACCACCTCCGTGTAATCGCCGACGAGCTGTTGAACAGCTTGAGAAGCAATGTGTCGGTGGACTGGCAACACCGGGAGTCCGCGCGGGCGCGAATGCGTGTTCTAGTCAAACGCATTCTACGAAAACACGGCTATCCGCCCGACCTGCAGGACGTCGCTGTCCGAACCGTCCTACAACAGGCCGAGGTGCTCTCGGCAGGGTGGGCCCCATGATAGCCAAGGCGGTTGAGATACAGGTTCAGGATGATCACCTCGCGCAGATCGCCGACTCGAGAGCCAATCCTAGCGCGAGCCGAGCTGAACCGGAATGCAGTCGCAGAGGACGCGACGCGTATCAACGTAACCCTAGGCAACAACGATTAGGACGGACTGGTGGCTCGCAGCCTCGAACACGATGCCAATCGCTATTCTGTACTTTGAGTAAGCGCGACAAGGATTCCGAGCTTGTTAGTACGCCGTTCGTTCGCATCACTTATCTGCGGGCTGCGGCCACTTGAAGGTCGTAGGTGCGTGCTATGGCCAAGTCGTCCATAACGCGAGAGGAATCTCTACTTCAACTTGACACTATCGAGGAATTGCTGCCGCACCTGGATCAACTAAGGTGGAATCACCGTGCAAGTGAATTGATTAGCCTGCGAAGCTCGCCAAGGTCCGCGAGCGTAGTGCGGAGCTTTTCGGCCTGCTCAAATGTCATGGCGTAGTTGTTGGAGTGAGCCACGTCATTGCGAACCTGCTCAATCGCCCCAAACTTCCTTTTCAGTTCTTGTTTCCCGACGGCGAAGCCGAAGGACTTGATCAGGATATCGCGCTTGTCGCAGAACTGTGTACACAGCAAGAGATCCACGTCACTTCCACGCTTGCACTGATCGCGGTACTCCTTCTCGGCCATACAAAGTCGGCCCTTGTCCAAGTGTTCGGTCCAGTTGACCTGTTTCTCAAATTGTCTCCTGATCGTCTCGTACATCGTCAACTCGAATCCGGTTACCAACGCGAAGAGGGAAGCGCGAACCGGCAACTTCTGAAGGTCTGACCACGCGACCATCCCGATGATCTCTTGGTCAGACACCACTAGGAACGGCTTTCGCCGGATTCGGCTGATCAGGGCAACAATGGGCGTTCCCGCACCTATCAAGTCCGCCTCCGACAAAGGATCCATCTGGTCGCCTACCGTCTCACTGTCGCCATCTCGGCTTGCGGCACCAACCGCATAGTTGGACAGCAGTCCGATCAGGTTCCCGTCAGCATCCTCCACAGGAAGATAGTCGAAGACCGGATCGCGGTTACGCATCTGGATTTCAGACAGGCTATCGCTCGCGCTACACGTCCTGATTTTGGGGCGCAGAACGGCGATTAGCCGAGCCGTGAGACACGCGTGAAGCACCCCTAACCCCTCGCTCTGCCGACTTGTATCGGGCTTCTCACCACGCATCGCCATTCCCTACCGCCCCATGAGAGGGGACCACCTAGCCCTCCCAGCCATGTCGCCGGGAAGAGCCCTCTTGAACCTCAGAATAGAACGGGAGCCAGGTCATTCGTCAGGATGCGACGAGTAGAGGTGCCCGGTCTAGACCTAGAGATGACTGATCAATGAGAGTTCACACGATAGCCCTCGACCAAGGCCGAATGACGTGGCGGACTGGAAGCGATACGGTCCGAGAGTGTCGGCTCTCGCGGATGACGGCATATTTGATGCAAGAATGGGTGCATCGGATAGGGCATCGCCCGGCCAGATGCTGACGGAGGGGTTCAACGACTTTACGCTGGAATCCGCTAGCAGGGAAGATTGCGTCCTTGGGTGATACGAGTGGGGGCGTCGATTCTTGCGCAGCGTAGTCTTCCATCCCGGAATTCACGGCCTTTCGATTATCGATCCGACTATGCGGCGATCAAGACCACCAAGAGTCCAAAGTCGTCTCGACTGGCTCTCCGTGAGTGGTCAAAATTACCACTCCACCCTGTGCGGGAGGGGCGGGAACCGCGATTATGGGATGCGAGGCTAGAGGCATGAATCCGGACATCAAGTGCGCAAGTGTGGACGGCCTCCTTACCTTGCTTGCAATCCGAGGTGTCGGGCCACGCGCCGCGGAGCAGCTTGCAACAAGATTCGCAACATTGGGCGATGTGCGCAATGCGTCTCCGCAGCAGCTCTCTACATCGGTTTCCAATCTCGCAATTGACGAGACTTGGGGTGACCGGACATGGGAGACGGCGTATTCACGCATGCGCCGGATCATTGAAGAGGCGCAACAGCAGTCGGTTCGTGTCCTTGCGGCAAGCGATCAGGGATATCCTGCTTGGCTTCGGGAAATACGTGATCGCCCTCCTGTGATTTATGTGAAGGGGACGATCCCTGTAGGTCGTCGGTTCGTTGCGTGCATAGGTACTCGAGAACCATCCCAATTCGGGGACCAAGTAACGCGACGGATTGCCTTGCTGCTCGCGGAGAATGGCTGGAGCATTGTCAGCGGCCTCGCGATCGGCGTGGACACCCTTGCCCACAAAGCAGCACTTGAGGCCAATGGTCACACTGTTGCAGTGCTCGCCAACGGGTTAGAGTCCGTCTATCCGAAACGGAACACGAGCCTAGCTGCTCAGATTCTAGATTCTGGAGGGGCTTGGCTTAGTGAACGTCCGTTCGGCACTCCCCCAATCCCTCACCACCTGGTTCGCAGGGACCGACTCCAGAGCGGGATGTCGGCGGGAACAATCGTTATGCAGACTGGGTTCCGTGGCGGATCGATGCATACGGTCCGGTTCACATTGCTGCAAGGGCGAAAGCTGTTTGCACCGGTGCCGTGCGGCCGCCATGCGGAAGACGAGAAAAGCAAGGGGATTCTAGCTCTGACGCAGCGACGCGGCGCGGAGCTCGGAAATCTGCTGGAGGCGCAGGGAAAGTATCGGAGACTTCTAGAAGAAGTCTATCGGGACGAGCCGCCAGCGATTCCATTGAACGGCCGTCGAGACTATGGCACTTTGCTCGCGAATCTCGATGACGCCCTGACGGTTGAGTCTGAACACGGCGGCGACCCTGCTGGTTCCCAGCCGAGTCTTTTCTAGATCGTTGGACGATTAGGGTTGTGGCAGCATTTCTCTTCGATCTGGACATGACGCTGCTTGACACGTCCCGGTTAGAACGACGGCGCAAGCTGCGACAGTGGAGCCAAGTTCGGAGTCGACTCGGGCTTGTCCGACCGTTCGCGATGGGCAAACTCGATCCCCACAACTTGCCGGCACGCCTCAAAGCGAAGGGACATGACATAGCGGTCGTGACGTCCTCTCCTCGGTGGTACGCCGAACAACTCATCAAAGACTTCGGGATCACCACTGACGCCGTTGTTGCTTTCGGCGACACAGAATTGCACAAGCCCGACCCAGAGCCGATAAGAGTAGCACTGGACCAGCTTGGCGCCGACCTAGAACGAGCATACTTCGTCGGCGACTCCATTGCCGATGTACAGGCTTCCTACCGCGCAGGGATCGTTTCAGTTGGGGCTGGCTGGGGGGTGAGAGATTTCGAGAAGTTCAGTTCATCTGCTCCTGATGTCTTACTCCGAAAGCCGGGCTCATTGCTTCGGTTTAGTGAACTTGATCGTCGCGGCTATCTGGCAGAGGTGCTGTGTGCGGGCAAGACTCCAAAGATCCATCGAGGGTCGGTCTTGCCCTGCGGGCATTCACCTAAGCGCTACTCACTGGGCCGGTACTTCAAGACCGAGGATCCACGCCACGCCCGCAGTGCGCTGGCAGCCAGCCTGCTCAAGCTAAAGAGCAAAGATGGACCGGCCGAGGTACTGGGACAGGCGCTCGTCGCATTCATCCGACGGGTTGGATGGACACCCGATTTCGTCGTCCCGGTGCCACCGAAACCAAACCAGCGACGCAGGCGGTTCCGAGCCGTGCTGGAGGCGGCCGAACCACTCCTCAATGACGACAGCGAAATCGAAATGAAGGGCCTCAAGTGTCTGCGAGAGATACAGGGCTACAAGCAGAAGGGGGCCGCAGAACGCTCAGAGTTAGTCCGAGGAGCATACGAGAGCCGATTTGACTGGGACGGGCGGAGTGTTCTCTTGCTGGACGATGTGCTTACGACCGGCACTACCGCCAGCGAGTGTGCTCGGGTTCTGTTGGCCAGCAACGCATCCGAAGTTCGAATCGTCACCTTCGGACGGGATCAGCAGAGTTTCGCGATCAAGACATGTCGCAAATGTGGGAGACCGATGCGGATCCGTACAAACCGCTGGGGCCAGCGGTTCTGGGGCTGTTCTGGCTATTCGGAATACTGCAAGAACACCGAAGACATCTAATCGGACAATCCCGGTGTTGATGCGATCGGCGCTGCGCTGCCGGAGAACGGCGTGGTCAATTCCGCCATTGTGCAGCCCCACAAACTATTTCGGCAACTCGCCAGCCTTTTTGTTGAAGAGTGACAATGTTCTGATCAAGCTCCTGATCACCACCTAGCGCCGAACGTGGAATGGCAAGGCACAGCAAATGGCTGGGGCGAGTCATAGCCACATAAGTATGCTGAAGACGCTGAATATTCCTTATTCCAGCCCCACTTCCACCAGACGCTTCCCCAAGCAACCAAGGCACCATCTCCTTCGCAGAGTGCGCGTGCCAGTGGGTGCTCAGCAGAAGTGTTGCGAGATGCGTCTGTCCCTTCACGGAATGGATCGAACCCAACCGGATGTCGATGGCTCCACTGCTGCCGTTAACACGGAGGATGTTCGGAGTGGCATCACCCGATGAGGAAGTAAGTGCGCTGAGAGAAGGGTCGTCGTTGGGCCAAGCAAGGAACCGTTCAGCCCCACTCGTATCTGCTCGACCCCTGCAAAGGGCGGCGGCCACCGTAGTCAAATTTTCGGCATGGGATGGCCAATCGTCTTCCGACAGGGTTGCTTTCTCGATGAGAAATCGCCCGAGAAACTTCCGATAGATCGTCAGCGAATCAGCAGCACCCTCAAGCTCAACCATGACCGCACGGTGAGTCCGCCCCTTGCCCTTCAATTCGCCGACATCACCTAATCGGCGAGCCAGTTCAAGTGTACCGGAGGCGATTTTCTCGACACCGGGAGACAATGTTCGCCCTTGGGCGACGAGCGCCTGCGCTACACGGACGTACTGGACCAAGGTTCGGGGATAAGGGTCCTTGCGGGATATCTCGACGGTATAGCCTTCCCAGTAATGGCCCACCGACTTTGGATAGTGGGCATGTCCAGGCGAGACTCTGGGATCGTCTTGGTGAACATGGCCGACCGCATTGGCGGTCCCTCTCGTGACGATTGCCGCCCCTAGAACTTCAAGCGCATGCTCGCCAAACGCATTGAGGACACCGTCAGTGTTGTCGTCAGGAAAAACGAATATTGCATGGTTACAGGTTTGAGCGCTAAGGCCCGGTCCACTGGGACCCATACCGACCAACCCGGAGGAGCCAACAGGATGAACAGCAAAGGGCGACGCCAACTCCGCAATCTTGGGGCCGAATCGGTAGCTGTTCGGGATCCCGAGACAGCGCGACGGATCGGGATAGGGCTCCAACATATTGGAGTTCAAGTCAAGAGCATCAAAGATTCTCTGATTAGGGTCGCCGACCCTTTGAACAACGACTGTGTTCGAACTCCGAGGGAAAACCGCATTCAAAAATGAGGCCTGACGCTCAAAAGTGTCCTGCATCTCATCAAGGATGACCAACGGAAACCGATATGCGAGCCACATCGGAAAACGATCTTGATCTTCAAGAAGGGCGTTGGCCCAGACGAACATCTCGTCATAACAGAAGTATCCAGCCCGTGCCGTTGTCTCTATCGCTCGTTTGACGTGCTGAAAACTCTGCGTGGAAGGCCCGGCCGGAAAAGGCTTCCCTCCAAGTTCAAAGCTCAAATCACGTCCGCAAATGCGGAGTCTGTCAATGCTAGTATGTCTCCTATCAAGAAAGCCTTTTACTGACCAATAATCGTTCTTCAGCACCCTCCCTCGATGGGTGGTTGTCACGTCGTCGTCAATCGTCGGAGACGGGTAACCTTCGGAGTAAAGCCAAGGGAGGGCTAGGAAACGATTCACGAAGCCATGAATCGTGCCGATGAAATGAGGATACGCGAGAAGCTTCTGTCCGACGACTGTGCGACCGAGTCGATGCTCTACCTGCTCACGCGCAACGTTGGTATGGGAGAGGACGCAGATTCCCTTGGTGCGGTGTGGCCACTTTTGGGCAAGGATGGCGAGCTTGGCGACGATAAGCGTAGTCTTGCCGCTGCCAGGGCAAGCAGATAGATCGACGGTCGAGCGCTGTTTGAGAAAATCACGTCGGGGCTCGTCGAAACAGTCGAGTCCCATAAGCGAGCGAACCCACTCGATGTCATTGTCGGTGATTTCCGGCAAAACGGATTCCGCATCAGGCATTGTTTTCCCTGTCTATCAATGCGGATTCGGAAGATTGCTGCGGCGGAAGCCCTGTTACGTAGTCGATGGCATTCACGAGGTAGTTAGGTAATTTCCCTCGCAGCGCAGCGGCACTGATGTCGCCTTGCTCGCTGAGTTTCGATAACAGCTCAGAGAGATGCTGTGCGGCTACCGCTTTGGAAGCACTTCCGATGCGGAACAGGCGGTAAACGCGTGAGCACAAGACCTCCTCGTCATCGCCCGAAGCGGACTTGAGCGACGCAAACTCGGCCTTTGCAGCGGCAAGGACATCCTCGCGATTCTTGGTTCCTTCATTCAACGGATCATCATTCTTCGCCAGACAAGCCGCGACATATACCTGTTGGGCTAGGCCACAACGGGCGAGATCGTACTCGAGCGTCCAGTGGTCGGCGACGAAGGTCCGAACTGACTGGCCATCGTTCTCTTTCAACCGATCACGAAGCCCGGCCAAGGATCTGTGGCTATGCTCTGCATCGTCTCCGAAGTCTCGAACTGCCTTCCATCTGCGTTTGCTGTCTTGCCATTTCGGATCATCGTCACCTTCCACCAAGCCGAGGATCTCCGGCGCGCAGTCTGGCATCACATCGAAGTCAGCAAGACACGCAACCGGAACACCTATCGATGGAGCGGACGGGTCCTTTCGTTGGAAAATACGGCTGAAGCGCCGCAGTCCCCGACCGCCTACATTGACAACCGAAATGCCGTGTTCGGTAAGGTCTCTACCTATAAGCTTGGCTAGCGTGGGCAAGATGATCGCTTCTGCGTCCCCCTCGACTATCAGTACGCCGTGCGCAAAAAACAGATTGGCCTTCGTCACGTCGAGGAAGCGTTCCAGAAAGCTGTAGTCTCCGGCCGACAACAACGTTTTATCGCTTGAGAGTGGGAATGCCAGCCGATCGTGCATGAGAACTAGGTTCGCAATCGGGATTTTCGATGCGAGATTGGGGCTGTGGGTTGAGAGCAGAACCTGAACCTTCCGGTCCGCCCCTTCGATGTCCCCGGCGGCGGCCTGTCCCAAGAATTCCATCAGGCGGAGTTGGCGCTGCGGATGAAGGTGTGCTTCCGGTTCCTCGACCAGAAGCAATGGAAGCCCTTCGGGTTCCGTGCCAAGCAGGAGAAGTTCACAGGCCATGAACAGCAGGTTGTTCGAACCAAGACCATAGCGACCTCTAGGGTTGCCGGTGGCTGCGTCGAGCAGACTAAGCTCAAGGCGCTCGAGGATCTGTCGGAGTAGCGCACTCTCCGTGCCTCCCTCGGTAATGTCGATCTTGCCTTGCAGATCATCTCCGCGCAATGAAAGTGAATCAAGGTACTGCGTGTTAATCGCGTCCTGCGCTTTCTGCACCCCGGCGTGGTGTTTGATGTTGTATCGCAGGTAGTTCGAGAGCCCAACCAGTCCGAGTTTCCGGACCGCAGCCGCGTCCTTGGGAATCTTCGCAACGTCGAAACTCTCGCCAGCAGAAATTTCTGGCACGTTGAAAAGGACTTGGGACAGACGCGAGCCTCTGCTCGGAGACAGCTCCCGTTCCGCGTCCCGCAATGGTCGAAGGTACGCACCGGACAGCAATTCGCGAACCGCAGTTTCAAATGGTGGGCCTACACCGTCAACGCCGCTACGCACCGATAGATCAATCCAGCGGCGTGTGCCGGGCGCTTCACTTAGCTTGCGGGCCGTCCATGTGACGTAGAGGACTACGTCATCACCTTCGTACGAGAGATACTCAATGAGCGCGCCCTTTTCTGCATCAGTGAGTCCGGCAAGTTTGCAGACAATATAGATCTCACTGGCTTGTTTGCCGGCACTGTCAATATGGAAGTCCTCTGGCTGGACGCGGATGAATTCCTGATCTCGTGTGAGCAATGCATAACGGACAGCGTCGATGACGGCGGATTTGCCGGAGTCATTTCGACCAACTAGAGCCGTAACACCTGGCTGAAAGCGAATCTGTAGTTCGGCGTGACCTTCGCCGAACTGACGGAAATTCCTGACTGTGAGTCGTGATAGATGCATCCTTTCGAGATATACCCTAGAGTTGGTGACCTTGGATTTAGGCGGAAGCTATGCCAAATGGTTGGCGACGCTGGCTTCAGGCGGCGCGCAGAATCTCTTCAATGCCGTTCTTGCATTCTACTCCTTCGATCACCTGCGCTAATCGCTTCGGACCCTTCAGCCGACGTCACTTCTCCCAAGCCGTCCACTGCCAACTTGGCCCTCCGCTACCCCCCTGCCGTCTAGGACACCGGCGACGCGGACCGAGAGCATATTCCAGAGCTGCGTGCCGCTTTGTAACCTCACTCCGGGAGTATTCCAAGCCTCATTGTGGCCTTCGCGACCACCCACCCGCCCACAGTAGCCAAGTGTGGATAGACCGCTTGATTCGATTCGGAGGTTCTCCTCCGGCCAGTCCAAGACCGGCGGCACGTGCCCCACCCGCCGGACGCAGGGGCTGATGCTGCCTCTGGTACTCACCCAGAAATCCCGGGTACTTGGTGAAGGCTGGCAGCCGGCCGAACCAATACCCCGCTTGCTCGACAGTGTTGGAAGGGAATAGCAGAGTCTTGAGCCATAGCGGTGATTCAGACCGACCAAGACCGGCAGTCGACAGACCGGCAATCGGCGTGGCGCTGCGGGGATTGCGGCAGACTACGCTTAGAGATGCCTCACCGCACGCCCCTTGGAACGCCGACACCGCTGCGGCCAACTCATGGCGTTGGCCAATGCTCGCAAACGCTTTCCTTGGTTAGCCCTAGCCGTCGCAATGTCCATCTACGTCTAAGTCTTCAGCTGGCTCCTTAAGTGGTCATGCAGATCGTCGTAGCTGAGTATCATTTCTTGCTTCGGACTCCTTCGATCAGCGCGGACTTACAATAACGAGTCCCGCCAAGCTAGCGGCGCACGTAGCACACGCCACGAACGAGCATTGCGTCAGCTGGTCTGTAGATGTTGCAGCGCGCCGCTAATCCTTTCCAAGTGCGCCTTTCAAGACATCCTCAACCATGACGACATTTCAGACGGCGACCGACAACTTGCTGACCGAACAGATTCGCGCTGCGAGGGACCGGGTGATATTCGTGGCGCCGGGAGTATCCCAGGCCATTGCGAGAGCGCTCGTCGATGCGCATAATCGCTCCCCATCTGTAACTGTCATTCTCGACGCCGACGAGGAAGTATGCCGCATCGGCTACGGCGACGTAAACGGATTCGAGCACTTAATGCAGCACAGCCGCGAAATCGAGTTACGGAAGCACTCGGGTCTGCGGTTGGGGCTGCTCATGGCCGATAAGGTCGTCACGATCTGGTCGCCGACTCCCCGGGCCGTCGATCGCGACAGAAATTCCGATCAGCCCAATGCCATCGTCCTCCAAGGAGGGATCACCGAGAACAGCACCGGAGGCGACGCGGTCCCGAGTGGGAATCCTCACGACGCACTGGTCGATGAATTGATTCCCGGGGGAGACAGAGCTCCAGCGAGCACCCTCGATCTCGCGGAGCAACTCGCTAGGCGCTTGAATGATGAACATGTCGGAGAAGGGCATATCCGGCCCGAGGAACTCCAGGAAGTGGTGGAGGGACTGAAGGAGAATCCACCTGCTCCGTTCGACCTAGCGCGAAGGGTGCGGGTGTTCTCGACTATTGGGGGTATGCACTTGACTCAGGTAGCCACTACATGTAGTGGTCACCCGAGT
>JAPPFC010000059.1 GCA_028824015.1 bacterium | reverse complement strand
GAAGATCACGCCTTCGTAGTAGTGGTAGCGGGCCAGCACCACGAAGTTGTTCACGGTGCGGGGAGCGGAGATCGGATCTAAGGCGATGGTCAAAGTCCCCATCGACGTCTCCATCACCGCGGTGTAGGACTTGGTCGGATCGATACACATGGGGGGAGGCGTGCGGAATTTGCGACGGACGGGACTGGATCCGTCGGTTGCTGGGCAAGGCGTGTCGGCCACTGAGGTCTCCTCTATTGCGGTGTCGTCGGGTATTGAAGGGACCGGCTAAACCCTAATCAACCCTCGGTCCGAACGGGTCAGGCGACCAGCGGACGGTAGTCGATGTCGTACCCGAAGGCCCGGGGACCCACCACCTCCAGGGCTTCGGGAGTCTTGAGCAGGTCGGGGCACGGGATCACCAGGACATCGGCCCGCAGCCCGTATCGGATCAACTCGGTGGTGATCGGCTCGCCCTCGTCACTGGTGATCAGGGTGATGAGGTCGGGGACCGTCACCGGCACCTCGTCGCCCTCGCGTATCACCAGGTTCTCGTTCTGGAAGTCGATCTCCACCCGGCGTCCGGTGTCGTCCTCCACACCCTCTATGACCAGGTGTCCCTTGGCGAAGCCCCGGGTGGCGCGCCGTTCCACGTCCACGACCTTTCCCCGAATGTACCGCCGACCCCCCGCCTGGCTGACCACCGCCTCGCCCGGATCCTCATGAAGTCGGCGGGCGGCCAGGACGGCCTTGCCCATGCGGATGGCCAGAGACAGCGTGTTGGGGATGATGGCCTTGCGGCAGAAAGCCCCGTCCATGACGGCGTTGGCCAGGCCGGCGTGACCGCCCATGTCGATGGTGACCGACCGCATGATCCTCTCCAGCCAGTGCGCGTCGACGATGCGGTCCACCACGATTCGGTTGCCCCGCTCGTCGGCCAGCGCGGCGGGGAAGGGCGATCCGCCGTAGATGAGGTAGGTGATCATCTGCAGTTCGGGGAAGGCCCGCCCCATACCGTCGCCGTCCACGATCGGGATGCCGAGGCGCGCCCCCACCACCAGGGGCACCATCGAGTTGCCTCCCCCCATCTCGAAGGGGGCGATGGCGGTGAATCGCCGGCCCAGGTGGCGCTCCAGCGCCCGGACGGCGTCGGTCTCCTCGTTTCCTCCCGCGACCTTTTCGAACGCCACCACGGGAGAACCCATGCCGCCCGCCGCCACCAGCAGATCGTCGTCGGCAATCTCGGTCGGGTCGATGATCTTGATCTTCTTACCGGCGCGCAGTTCTGCTCTGGCCCGCAGACGTCCCAGGTAGGGGTTTCCGCCCCCGCCTGTACCGAGGATGGCCGCTCCGATGGCGGCGGGGATGAGGTCCTCCTCGGTCACATACCACATGGACGACCGTTCTCGGCGCTGGTCACCACGCCCAACCTGTCCGCTCACCCGAACGCCAGAGGCGGCCGCCCCATCAGAAGGGGCGTGGCTGGGGTATCAGCGTCCTGACGTCCACGTCGGCGATGTATTCCATGGGGTCGAATGACAGGTCGGCCCACCGGGGGTCGGCATCGTACCGTTCCTCCGCCTCCTCGAAGGTCCCCTCGCCGTCGTAGTGGACTATCCAGACGTACTGGCAGTTCTCCTCCACGAACCAGGGGCCGTCGAGCCGGAACCCGTGCTCCAACCGGAGCGGGACGATCTCTTCGTTCACCTTCCGGGCGAACTCCTGCCAGGTCTCCGGATACAGGCCGTAGATGCGCAGTTGGGCGGTCATGCCGGGCATCCTAGCAGGCGTCTTACCACCCCGCCGATGGAGACGAGCCGGGTCAACAAGCGGTGGGTACACTTCCATAACCGGAACACCGAGGTGACGATCGATGCAATTCCTGGCGCCCAGAACCCTTGACGAGGCGCTGGGGATGCTGTCGGGACGGGGAGGCGATCTCCGGGTGCTGGCCGGCGGGACCGACGTGATGATCCAACGGATGACCGGCCAACTGCCCCGCTCCGAATCGCTCCTCTACATAGGGGGGATCACCGACTTGGCGGGAGTGAGCCGTTCGGACGGAACCATCCGCATCGGGGCGCTCACCACCCACCGGGACCTGTGCTGCGATCCGGTCATAACCACCCACCTGCCTTCCTTCGCCGAGGCGGCCGCCACCGTGGGAGGGTGGCAGACCCAGGCGGTCGGCACCATCGGCGGCAATCTCTGCAACGCCTCGCCGGCCGCCGACCTGGCGCCTCCGGTCCTGGCCGCTGGCGCCGTGATGGTGGTGTCCGGTGTGGACGGCCCCACCCGGATTCCGGCCGAGCGCTTCTTCGTGGACAGGCGCCTCACCTCCCTCCCGGAGGGCCAGATTCTCCTGGGTATCGAGGTGCCGGAGCCTCCCGCCAACACCTGGGAGTCCTATCTCAAGGTGGGGAGGAGAGGCGCCATGGAGGTTGCCCAGGTGGGGCTGGCAGCCCGCTTCAGCGTGGTCGACAACCGCGTGGAGACCGCCCGGCTGGCGGTGTGTTCGGTGGCGCCGGCGCCCCTGAGACTGCACCGCGGCGAAGAGGCGCTGGCGGGTTCCACCCTGGACTCCGGAACGGTGTCGGCCGCGGCCCGACGGGCGACAGAGGAGATCAGCCCGATCGACGACCAGCGGGCGAGCGCCTCCTACCGCCGGATGATGGTCGGACGCCTCATCATGAAAGCCGCCCGCCTGGCGCGCCGAAGCCTGGGGATGGGATGACGCAGGAACTCAGTCTCGAGGTCAACGGGATCCCCGCCAGGGTGGAGGTCGACGCCGACGAGGTTCTGTTGGACACCCTCCGGGACCGGCTGCACCTCACCGGGACCAAGCGGGGCTGCGACGAGGGCGAGTGCGGGGCCTGCACAGTCATTATCGGCCGAACGCCCGTCCATTCCTGCATCTTCCCCTCCCTGGCCGCGGCGGGCGCCCAGGTCAGAACCGTGGAGGGACTGGCCGGAGGGGGCGGGGAATTGAGCGACCTCCAGCGGGCGTTCGTCGACACCGCCGCCGTCCAATGCGGCTTCTGCACTCCGGGTTTTTTGATGACCCTCACCGCATTGCTGGAGAGCGAGGCATCTCCCTCCGACCACGAGGTCGACGAGGCCATGGCGGGCAACATATGCCGCTGCACCGGCTACAGCGCCATCCGGGCGGCGGTCCGGTCGGTGGTGGGGGAGGGTGGGGCATGACGGCCGTCGGTCTGGGAACCCCCAGGTCCGATGCCGACGCCAAGGTCCGGGGGCTGGCCAGATACGGCGTCGACTACCGGGAGGCGGGGATGCTCCATGCCCGGTTGCTGCGTTCCCCGGTGGCCGCCGGGAGGATAACCCGCCTGGATGTGACCAAGGCCCGCTCGTATCCCGGGGTCCATGCGGTGGTGACCGCCGATGAGTCACCAAAGCACCGCAACGGCCTGATTCTCTTCGACACCCCCTTCTTCGCGGCCGACACGGTGCTGTACGAGGGAGAGCCGATAGCCATGGTGGTGGCCGACACGCCCAACCAGGCCCGGCGGGCGGTGGAGGCCATCGCGCTGGAAATCGAGGATTGGGAGCCGGTCTCCGACGTGACCGAGGCGCTGGCGCCCGGCGCCAGGTTGTTGCATCCCGACCTGGACTCCTACGAGATCCTTCCCGGAGCCGCCACTTGGCCCAAGCACGGAAACTGCGGGGGAGTGCTCACCTCGGATCCCGGAGGGGTGGACGAGGCCTTCCAGACAGCCGACGTCATCGTGGAGGACACCTTGGAGGTCCCCCGCCAGTACCAGGCCTACCTGGAGCCCAAGTCGGCCACCGCCTCCTACGACGGGTGGCGTTGGACCATTCACGTCTCCCACCAGTTCCCCTTCCAGGTCCGCAGCAGGGTGGCCCAGGCAATGGGAGTCACCGACTCGCGCATCAGGGTGGTGGGACATCACATGGGCGGCGGGTTCGGGGCTCGTCTCGACCTCGGGCTCGAGCAGTTCGCGGCGATCGGCGCCTCGGTGACCGGCCGCACGGTCCAACTGGTCAACGACCGGGACGAGGACCTCATCTCCACCATGTCGAGGGAGAACGCCACCATCCGGGTTCGCTCGGGGGTGACCACCGACGGGCGGATAGTCGCCCGGGAGTTCGAGTGCCTGATGGACGGCGGTGCCTACGCGGGGGACACCGTCTATCTAACCAGCATCCCCATGTTCATGGTCGCCTCGGTGTACCGGGTGGGGCCCACCCGGGTGACGGCCAAGAGCGTGTACACCAACACCGCCCCGTCGGGGGCATTCCGGGGGGTCAGCGGGACCTACATCTGTTTCGCCCTGGAGCGGCACACCGACCGCCTGGCACAGGCCATCGGCATGGACCGGAGGGAGTTCCGGATGCGCAACCTCTTCGAGTCCGGCGACGCCATGCTCAACGGCCAGACCCTGGACGACGCCTACATCCTGAGGGAGGCCTTCGAGCGGGTGGAGGAGGTCGCCCCCTGGCAGGGGGTCGGCAAGGGCCCCCTGAAGGGAGTCGGGCTGGCCGCGGTCATCTGGCTCACCAACCCCCTGGCGGGTTCGGCCACCCTCAGCATCCAGCAGGACGGCTCCCTGGGCGTCTCCACCGCCGCCACCGAGAACGGCAGCGGGGCGGTGACCATGGGAGTCCGCCAGATCGCCGCCGCCCAGTTCGGTCTCGACGCCGAGCAGGTCTTCGTCACCGCGCCCGACACCGACACGCAGGGCTATGACGCCGGATCGCAGGGGAGCAGGACCACCCACGTGGTGGGAATGGCCGTCGAAGCCGCGGCCGAGCAGTTGAAACCGCGCATCTTCAACATCGCCTCCGGCCTCCTGGGAGCGCTGCCCGACGACCTGGAACTCAGCGGGGGCAGCGTCTGCGTGCGCGACGACCCCTCCCGGTCGGTGCCCCTGGCCACGGTCGCCCGGACCGCCTTCGGTCTGGGCGGGCCGCTCAGCGCCACCGGCACCTACAACGTCCCCCTGCCCAAGTGGGACCCCGACTCGGCCGAGGGCCTGCTGTTCCCCGTCTTCCCGGTGCCAACCTATCACGTCCATCTCGCCGAGGTGGAGGTCGACCCCGACGACGGCTCGGTCCGGGTCAACCGGTACGTGGTCGCCCAGGAGGTGGGGCGGATGATCAACCCCGACGGCGTTTACGGCCAGATCCAGGGAGGGGTGGCCCAGGGCATGGGATACGCCCTCTGGGAGGGACTGGAGACCAGGGACGGCCTCTACACCCGCCGGACCCTGGAGTCCTACGGGCTGCCGCTGGCCGTGGACGTGCCGGATGTGGAGATCATCATCCTCGAACACCCCTGCGAGGCGGGACCCTTCGGCGCCAAGGGAGCGGCCGAGCCGCCCATCGTGCCGGTGGCCGCGGTCATCGCCAATGCCGTCTCGGACGCCACCGGCGCCAACATCACCACCCTTCCCATCGATCCGGAGGAAGTGCTGGAGGCCCTCGACGAGCGGCGGGAAGCCTGAGTTGCGCCTCGGCATCGACGTCGGAGGGACCAACACCGACGCGGTCCTGATGGAAGGGCGGCGGGTCGTCGCCGTCTGCAAGACACCCACCACACCCGATGTCTCAGAGGGCATAGGCGCCGCGCTATGGAGGATTCTTGCCTCGTCGGGGGTGAGTCCCGCACAGGTCCAGGCGGTGATGATCGGCACCACCCATTTCACCAACGCGGTGGTCGAGGCCCGGCATCTGGCGCCCACCGCCGCGGTCCGCCTGGGGGCGCCCGCCACTCTGGCCGTCCCTCCCATGGCCGACTGGCCGGACCGGCTTCACCGGGCGCTCGGCGGCCACACCTATGTGTGCCGGGGCGGCCACGAGTTCGACGGGCGGGAGATCTCGGCTCTCGACCCCGACGAACTCAGACGGGTCGCCACCGACATCGGGGAAGCGGGAGTCGCCTCGGTGGCCGTGACGTCGGTGTTCTCCCCGGTCAACGCCGAGATGGAGACCCGGGCCGCTGGCATCCTGGCCGAGGAACTCCCCGGGGTGAAAATCTCCCTATCCCGGGAGATCGGACGGATCGGCCTTATCGAGCGCGAGAACGCTACCATCCTGAACGCCTCCCTCGGTCCCCTCGCCGACCGGGTGCTGGACGGCTTCGAGGAGGTGGTGGCCCGAGCGGGGATACGGGCATCCCTGTTCATCACCCAGAACGACGGAACATTGCTCAACCTGGACTATGCCCGCCGGTACCCGGTCGCCACCTTCGCCTCGGGCCCCACCAACTCGATGAGGGGTGCGGCCTTCCTGAGCGGCGTGACTGACGGCGTGGTGATCGACGTGGGAGGGACCACCACCGACGTGGGGATCCTGGTGGGGGGATTCCCCCGGGAGGCCTCGGTGGTGGTGCATGTGGGCGGGGTGTCCACCAACTTTCGGATGCCCGACGTCCTGTCACTGGGCATCGGCGGGGGTTCGATGGTCCGCGGAAGCGGAACGACGGTGACGGTCGGTCCCGACAGCCTCGGGTACCGGCTGGAGGAGCAGGCGCGGGTGTTCGGAGGGCCGGACCTCACCGCCACCGACATCGCCGTGGCCGGCGGTCTGGCGGACATAGGCGATCGCAACGCCATCGGGGGCTTGGACAACGATGTGGTGCAAGCGGCCCTCGACCGGATCCGCCTGGACATCGCGGGCACGGTCGACCGGATGAAGACCAGCGCCGACCCCGTGGCGGCGATCGTGGTGGGAGGGGGGTCCGTCCTGCTGGGCGACGACCTCCCCGGTGTCAGCGAGATGATCCGACCCGACAACTTCGCGGTCGCCAACGCCATCGGGGCGGCCATCGCCCAGGTGGGAGGAGAGGTGGACCGGGTCTTCTCCCTCGAGGATATGGGCCGCCAGGAAGCCCTGGACTCCGCCCGTTCGGAAGCGACGGAAAGGGCGGTGGTGGCGGGCGCCGAACCCGCCACCGTGGAAGTGGTGGACATCGAGGAGGTCCCGCTTCCCTACCTTCCCTCCAATGCCGTCAGAATCAGGATGAAGGCTGTCGGAGATCTGGGCCTGTCGGCCTGATCCCCCCGTTGGGGGTCTCGCCGGTGGAGTGACCCGCCTGGCAGTGGCTCGATCCGAGACCTGGTGGCTCGTTGGGCGTGACCTCCCGTTTTATGTCTTTGCCTCTCCAAGAAACCTACCTCTCAGGCCACACCCTCGGCACTCCGGGGGTAGCCTAGATGGTATTCGAGATGCTCCGGCAGCACCGTCCTCGCCGGCGATGCGACCGGCGTTCGGGAAGGGTTGCCGGGGCCGTTTCCAATGGCAAATTGATTACAGATGAGGAGGTCATTGTGAAAGGCACACGAATGTGGTCGCTTCGAGGCAAGAGGATGGCTGCCCTTTTGATTGTGGTGCTGTTGGCGGCTGCCTGCGGAGGTGACGAGGAAGAACCGGCTGCCACCACCGCCGCTGCCTCTCCCACCACGGCCGCGGCGGAGGAGGCCCCCGCCACGACCGCTGCCGAGATGGAGGAAGATGAGGCCCCGGCCACGACCGCTGCCGAGATGGAGGAAGAAGAGGCGCCGACCACCACCGCCGCGATGGAAGAAGTGGTCGAGAAGCCGATCATCGTGGCGTCCCTGGCCGACACCCCCAACCTGATCGAGTTGCACACCTTCCGCACCACCTCGGCCTACGCGGTGACCAACGCGGTCTATGAGCCGCTGATCAAACAGGACCTCGTGGAGCAGGCCAACGGGCTGTTGCAGGGATCGTTCGTCGACCATCACGGCGCGGGCGCCGAGACCTTCAGCATCGAGGCGACCGCCGACGGCGGCTTCCTGGCCACCTTCACCATCCGCCAGGGCCAGACTTTCAATGACGGCACCCCGGTGACCGCCTCCGATTACAAGTACGTCTTCGATCGTTCCATCGAAGGTCCCGGATACATCGGCCTGCTGCTTCCCTTCGTGGGCATTGCCAGCACCGACCAGATCAGGGTGATCGACGACTACACCCTGGAGATCGAGACCACCGTGCAATCTCCCCTGTTCCAGCGGTTCCTCACCTTCCAGGTGTTCGGAGCCATGAACCGGGCCGAGGCCGACGCCAACGCCACCGAGGACGACGCCTGGGCCTTCGCCTACTACAACGACAAGGGCGGCGGCTCGGGTCCCTACTGGGTGAGCAGGTTCGACCCCGACAACGAAGTGGTGCTGGAGCCCAATCCCGGCTACTGGGACGCGGCCAGCCTCCCCAACGCCGGCGTGATCATCCGCCCGATTCCCGACGCCAACGAGAAGGCCCGCCTGATCGCGGCGGGAGAGATCGACGTGGCCACCGGCATCCCGCCCCGGCTGCTGGCGGTCCTGGAAGACGACCCCAACGTCACCATCTGGGCGAGCCAGACCACCGGCGTCCACTACCTGGCCATGAACCAGACCATCGCGCCGCTCGACAACGTCCACGTGCGCAAGGCGATCGTCAACGCCGTGCCCTACCGGGCGTTGATCGACAACGTGATGTACGGCTTCGCGTCCCCCGCCGGGGGAGTCGTGACCTCCAACATGGAGACCTGGGATTCCTCTATCGGCGACCAGTTCCGCCAGGACCTGGACGCGGCGCGGGCCCACCTGGAACAGTCCGGCATGGAGGACCTGACTCTCCTGCTGGGAGTCCGCGAGTCACGCCTGGGCGACCAGGAGGCGGCGGTCCTGATCCAGGACGCCCTCCGCCAGATCGGCGTCACCGTGGATGTCCAGATCCTTCCCGACGGCGACTTCTCGGGACGGATCAACGCCAACGAGTTGCCGCTGTTCATCCACGACTGGTTCTCCTGGGGCGAGGACCCCTTCTACCAGATGAGGTTCCTCACCACCTGCGGCCAGTTCGTCAACTACGCCCGCTTCTGCGACGAGGCTTATGACGCCCTCGTCCAGGAGGGCACCTTCACCACCGATCCGGCAGTACGCCAGAGCGTCTCCTCCCAGGCGCAGCAGATCTTCTTCGATCAGGCTGTCTGGGCGCCGCTCTGGTCGTCTGACCGGACTTCGGTCACGCACCGCTGCGTCACCGGCGTGGTGCAGGACTACACCCGCATACCGGTCTTCACCGAAATGTCGAAGATTCCGGGCTGTTAGAGCTATAAAGAGTGGGCGGGGCAGGCCGAGCCGGCCCCGCCCTTACTCTCATAGGGGTCCTCCGGTCTGATGTGGAGCTATCTCGGAAGAAGACTGCTGGTTTCGGTGGTCACCGTCGCCGGCATCGTGGTGGTGGTCTTCTTCATCATGCGAATCCTCCCCGGCGACGCCGCGGCGGTCAGAGCTGGCCCCTATGCCTCGGAGGAGAAGCTTGAACAGATAAGGGAACAGTTCGGCCTGAGCGATCCCGTGCCGACCCAGTTCGTCAACTATGTGAGGGACGCGGTCAGAGGCGACCTGGGGACCTCGATCAGAACGGGCGGCAAGGTCACCGAGGAACTCCTGATCCGCCTGCCCGCCTCCCTGGAGCTTGCCTTCTACGCGGTCCTGCTGGCGGTCCTCGCAGGTGTCCCGGTCGGCATCGTGGCGGCCGCCCGGCGGGACACCTGGATCGACCGGGCGGCGAGAGTGGTTGCGGTGCTCGGATCGTCCATGGCCTTCTTCTGGCTGGGACTGATGCTGACCTTTCTGTTCTTCTTCAGACTCGGCTGGTTCCCGGGTCCGGTCGGGAGACTGGCCATCACCACCGAGCCGCCCGAGACCATCACCGGCTTTTTCACCGTCGACGCCGCCCTGGCGGGGAACTGGGCCTTGATGTGGGAGGCCTTCACGTACCTGGCCCTCCCCGCGGTGACCGTGGGATTCGTGCTGTCGGCGCCCATTATCAAGATCGTCCGTTCCTCGATGATCGAGACCCTCGACAGCGAGTACGTCCGCACCGCCCGGGCCCTGGGGGTCCCCCACCGGGAGGTGCTGTTCCGGGACGGCTTCCGCAACGCCCTGATCCCGGTGACCACCGCCATCGGCATCATCTTCGGGTACATGCTGGGCGGCAACATCATCGTCGAGTTGATATTCGCCTGGCCGGGCGTCGGTCGCTACGCCTATGAGGCGCTGCGGGTCAACGATCTCGAGGCTCTCCAGGGATTCGTCATCGTGGTGGGGTTGCTGTACATCGTCCTCAACGTCGTGATCGACTTCGTCTACTCATGGATCGACCCCCGCATCAAGTTGGGACAGAGGGTGGTGGCTTGAGCCATGGCGGCTGAATCCATGCCAGGCCGTTCCCGGCGGTTCGTCCCGCCCCGGATCGACGGGGGCGCCGAGGCCCTTCCGCTGGCCTCTCGCAAGCCCCTGGCGGTGGTGGGGATGGCCATCCTGGCCGTCTACATCCTGCTGGCCGCGGTGGGCCCCTTCTTCGTGGCCGACCCGGTTGCCACCGATCCGGTCAACGCCCTGCTTCCCCCTTCCTTCGACCATCCCATGGGGACCGACAACTTCGGTCGCGACGTGTTCGCCCGGGCCGTTCACAGCGCCCGGTTGGACCTGACCCTGGGGATCGCCATAGCCATGTGCGCGATGGTGATCGGCTCCGCCATCGGTGTGGTGGCCGGCTACTGGGGAGGGGCCGTCGACGAGACCCTGATGCGTTTCACCGACATCGTGCTGGCCTTCCCCGGATTCGTCCTCGCCCTGATCCTGGTGGCGGTGCTGGGGAACAGCACTCTCAACGTCGGGGTAGCGGTGACCGCTGCCTTCGTTCCCTACTTCATCCGCCTGACCCGCGCCCAGGCGCTTTCGGAGAGGGAACTGGAATATGTGGACGGGGCCAAACTGGCCGGCAACCGGTCGGCGCGGGTGGCCTTCATCCACGTCCTCCCCAACTCGCTGCAGCCCTCCCTGGTGACCGCCACCCTGGTGGCCGGCTGGGCGATTCTCACGGTGTCAGGGTTGGCCTTCCTGGGGGTGGGGATAAAGCCTCCCACCGCCGAGTGGGGCGTGATGGTCAGCGAGGGAGCGCGGGACATCGACGCCGGTCACTGGTGGACTTCGTTCTTCCCGGGCGGGATGATCGTCCTGGCGGCCATGGCCTTCCACTTCATCGGCGACGAGTTCGGAGGCCGGGAGGCATGAGCACCCTGGAGGTGGAAGGGCTGACGGTCGGAGTGACCAGGAGCCCGACTTCGATCCTGGCCGATGTCTCCTTCAGCGTGCCGGCGGGAAAGATCGTCGGTCTGGTGGGCGAGTCGGGTTCGGGAAAGACCATGGCGGCCCTCACCATGATGGGCCTTCTCCCCGACGGGATAGAGTTGAGGTCCGGCAGCGTTCGCATGGACGGGCGCCAGCTGCTCGACCCCGCCAGGATGACTGTGAGCCGGGAGTCCGCAGACATGGCCATGATCTTCCAGCACCCCCAGGCGGCGCTCAATCCGACCATGAAAGTGGGGCGCCAGATCGCCCGGGTGTTCTCCCTCCAGCAGGGCGCCGGCCGCTCCGAAGCCATGTCCCAGAGCATCGAGATGTTGCGAAGGGTGGGCATTCCCGGAGCGGCCCGGGTGGCCGGGGCCCATCCTCACCAGCTTTCGGGTGGGATGTGCCAGCGGGTCATGATCGCCATGGCCCTGGCCTGCCGCCCCCGCATCCTGATCGCCGACGAGCCCACCACCGCCCTGGACGTCACCATCCAGGCACAGATCTTCGACCTGATCAGGGACCTGGTGGCAGAGACCGGAGCGGGCGTGCTGTTCATAACCCACGACCTGGCGGCGGTGGCCGAGATGTGCGACTCCGTCACCGTCCTGTTCGGCGGCCAGGTCATGGAGGAGGGGTCCAGGGACGACATCTTCCGCCGCCCTCGACACCCCTACACCACCTATCTCCTGGACTCGGTGCAGAAGGAGGTGGACCCCCACGTGGTCGAGGCCGGCGTCGATTTCGAACTGGTGGGGTGCCGCTTCGGCCACCGCTGCGACTACGCCTGGGAGGCGTGCGGGGAGGTGCCGGACCTGGTCGCCGTGGGGGAGGGCCACCGTTCCGCCTGCTTCCTGCACACCGCGGAGGTGACGCGTGCCGGCGCTTCTTGAACTGAGAGGGCTCCGGAAGACCTTCGGCAGAGGCAGGCGCGCCCTACCGGCGGTCCGGGGGGTGGACCTGGACGTGGCGCGGGGAGAGACCGTGGGAGTGGTGGGGGAGTCCGGCTGCGGCAAGACCACCTTGGGCCGGATGGTGGCGGGGCTGACTCCGGTGACCGACGGAGTGATCCGCTTCGACGGGTCAGACCTGGACGGAACGTCGGCATCGAGGGAGAACCGTCGGCGCATCCAGATGGTGTTCCAGCACCCCGCCCAGTCGCTCAACCGCCGAATGACGGTGGGGGCGATGCTGGCCGAGCCCCTCCGGCTCCTGGCCGGGGCTCCCAGGTCCGAGACCGCCGGGCGCATCGAGGAGATGCTGGCACTGGTGGGCCTCGATCCGGCCTTCGGAAGCCGTCGACCGCGACAGCTATCCGGAGGCCAGCAGCAGCGGGTGGCCATCGCCCGGGCGCTGATGCCCGATCCGGACCTGGTGGTGCTCGACGAGCCCACCTCCAGTCTCGACCAGTCGCTCCGGGGCCGCATGATCGCGCTTTTGCGCAGGATCCAGGAGATGAGGGGCGTGTCCTATCTGTTCATCAGCCACGACCTGGGCACCGTGCGCCGGATCGCCGACCGGGTGGCGGTCATGTACCTGGGCAGGATCGTGGAGATCGCCCCGACCCGGGAACTGTTCGATGACCCTCGCCATCCCTACACCAGGGCGCTCCTGTCGGTGGCGCCCACCATGGACCTCGACGATGTCCGGGAGCGGATCGTCCTCCCGGGGGAGACTCCCAGTCCCACCGACCTGCCGACCGGATGCTCCTTCCAGGACCGTTGCCCGCTGGTGTTCGATCGGTGCCGGAGTGAGTCCCCGGTCCTGGCTCCGGTGGGGAGCTATCGTCTGGCGGAATGTTTCGCCGTGGCGCCCGCCTCCGACGCCTGATGCGGGGAAGGAACAACTCATGGCGCTAGACCGGGCGATCGGGCTGGTACTGGGGAGCGCCATCGCTCCCTCGGACCTGGCTTCGGCTGCCCGCACCGCGGAGCAGGGAGGATTCGACGAGATCTGGCTGGCAGAGGACTTCTTCTTCACCGGCGGCATCTCCGGCGTTTCATTGGTGCTATCGGTCACCGAACAGGCCACCGTGGGTCTGGGAGTGGTGTCGGCGATGGTGAGGCACCCGGCGCTCCTCGCCATGGAGATCTCCACCATCTCCGCCGCCTACCCGGGACGCCTGATCGCCGGACTGGGACTGGGCGTGCCCGGATGGATCCGCCAGATGGGCCTCCACCCCCGCTCGCCGCTGGCCGCCATGCGCGAGAGCGTCACTTCGGTGAGACGCCTGCTAGCCGGAGGGACCCTCGACCAGCAGGGGGATGTGTTCGACTTCCATGATGTGACACTCACCTATCCCGAAGAGGGAGTCCCCACCCCGATCCACATGGGAGTTACCGGTCCGAAGATGCTCCGCCTCTCGGGAGAGATCGCGGACGGAACGGTGCTGTCGGTGGCGGCCGGCCATGACTACGTTCGCTGGGCCCGGGAACGGATCGACGAGGGACGGTGCCTGGGCGGACGGTCCGACCACCACCGGGTGACCGTCTTCGCCATCTATTCGGTCGCCGACGATCCAAAGGAAGCTCGCCAAGCGGTTCGCGATCCCCTGGCTTTCTACAAGTCGCTCGGCACCAATGCTCTCACCGACGTCTACGGGATTTCAGCCCAACTCCGAGGGCTCATCGACCACGGTGGCTACGAAGCAGTGCGCCAGGGGATGCCCGACCAATGGGTAGAGGACCTCACCATCGCCGGTTCGCCCGAGGAGGTGGCGGCCAAGATTGAAGGCTTCTACGAGATCGGCGCCGACAGCGTGGCGCTCTTCCCAATGCCCAGCAACGAGGTAGACCGCATGGTCCAACTAACCGCCGACCAAGTCCTGCCCCTGCTTGGGACCCGCCGGTGAGTTGCAGAGGCGAAACCACCCACAAAGCCTTCCTCGATCGAAGCCTCCGAGAGAAATGAAGTGATGAAGCTCTCCTACTACCCCGAAACCGACAGCCTCTATATGGAACTCAAGGCTGGACCAGGAACGGAGACCCGCGAGGTCACAGAGGGACTAAATGTGGACTTGAACGCCCATGGTGAGGTAGTCGGCTTCGACATCGACCACGCGTCGAAACGGTGCGATCTTTCCACACTCGAAACTGAGGCTCTACCACTGAGGTCCACCAAGGCTGGCTGATAGATCGCCCCGACCCCAGCAGTTCAGTAGTTCAGTTTCGTGGTCTGAGATTCGATCTGAACAGGCGTTCCTGAAACACTTCGAAAACGGCGTCGTTGGCTTCCACCGAGGCGCCGGGAACGGTTGGAGAAACGAAGGTCGGCATTGTTATGCCACTCTCCAACAGATTGGCGGCGATGCGGGTGACAAGTTCCACGGTTACTGCGCAGGCCAGGATTGTGGACACGCCTCCCAGCGGAGCGCCCCAGCCCTCAAGATGGACCACCGCATCTTCGACCGGAGCCCCGGTGTCGATGACGACATCCGCCAGATCGGCGGTGAACTTGCCGGATGAGTGTCCGGCCGGCCGGGAAAGATTGGCTTTGGCGGTCACAGCCACCACCGAGAGGCCTCGTTCCCGGGCATACATGGCAGCTTCGACAGGTGCGCTGTTGCGACCGCTGTGGGAGAAGACGACCAGTACATCGCCGGGCGCCAGAGGTTGATGATCGAGGTATTTCTCGACATACCCTTCCTCCCTCTCCAGCCACAGAAGCTCACGCACTCCTCCTGGTCCCAGCACGTTGAACCACATCAGTCTCGGGTCGGTAAGGGGGTGTAAACCGACGAAGACGCCATAGCGTGGAAAGGCCTCATGGACGGGAATGACCGAGTGGCCGCTTCCGAAGAAGTGCACCCATCCGTCGTTTCTGATGGCTTCAGCACCTAGCGATGCGGCTTGTTCGACCGCATTCTGCTGGGTGTCCTTCATTTGGGAGATGAGGTCTCCCAGAGTTTCCAGAAACGAGTTCACTGCCTTTTCTCCTTGCCTAGCTATTACTGCGCAATCCCAGATGCACCCGGTACCGGTCGCCGCGCATCACAGACTCTGCGAACTCGATCGGACCCTCTGCATCGAAGGTAAGGCGATCAACCAGGAACGTGCATGCTCCTTTGGCCGTTTGCAGCAACCTGGCTTCGCTGGCTCCGATCTGTCCTACCCGGAATGTCTCTGCCGCCTCGGTGGGGGTGACTCCATAAGCGGTACGCAGATGCTCGTAAAGCGATCTATCGGTCAGATCGGAGTGCTCGAGGCCGGGGAATCTACCTGCCGGGAGCCGGGCCCGTTGAATTCCCAGGGGCCTGTCATCGGCGAGCCTCAGTCTGTGGACGGCCACAATCGGTTCGCCCTCCTGCAGGCGCAACCGGCGGGCAATAACCGAGTCGGGATACTCGAGACCGATACTGAGAACCCGGGCCCCTGCCTGTAAACCGAGATGGGTCATTTCTTCGGTGAAGGAGGTAACCGTCTTGGGCTCCGCCACCAGCGTGGGTTCCTTAACGAAGGTTCCCCGACCCGGCTCTCGGACCAGTTTTCCCTCTGCAGCCAGATCGTTCAGCGCTCTCCTGATGGTGATTCGACTAACGCCATACATGTCCTCCAGGTCTTTTTCGCTGGGGACCCGATGCCCAGGGCTCCATTGGCCGGTCTTGATCAGCTGACGCATGTTCTGCTCGACCTGCGCATAGAGGGGGATCGGGTTGCTGCGACTGACTCGCCTCGGCCCGATCGCCAGTTGTTCCGTTGTGACCATACGCTCCCAGCAGGTGTCGCAAACAATATACTATTATATCCATATTGCCTGGGTTGTGATTCGCCGGAAGGAGACCCCTGGGTGGATCCTATAACGCTTTCCGTCATAACCAACGGTTTCAAGAGCATCGTAAACGAAATGAACCTGGCATTGTTCAGGTCGGCTTACTCTCCGGTGATCACCGAGGGACGCGACATCGGGGGAGCGGTCATCGACCGCAAAGGACGGCTCGTCGCTCAGGGCGACTGGGATCTGGCGGTGTTCGTGGCGTTGCTGGAGTTCTCCCTCAAAGGAATCATCGAAGGCTTCGGTGATGATATCAATCCCGGCGATGTGTTCATCATGAACGACCCCTTCGTCGGCGGTACCCATTTCAATGATGTGGGCGTCGTCCGTCCTTTGTTCAGCGACGGTCGGCTCATGGCTTTTGTGGCTGTCTGCGGCCACTGGGCGGACGTGGGAGGACAGGAGCCGGGCAGCTTCGTGGCCAATGCACGAGAACACTTCCAGGAAGGCCTCCGCCTACCCCCTATGAAGCTCTACATCCGCGGTGAGCCGAACCGGGCCGTGTTCGATGTCATCAATGCGAATATGCGAATTGCATCGGAGCGGTTGGGCGATGTGAGAGCTCAGGTTGGAGCGACTCAGGTGGGCGAGCAGCGGCTCAATGAACTCGCAGGCAAATACGGATGGGACCAGGTCACGGGTGCCATGGATGAGGCCATCGCTCATTCCGAGCGAATGCTGCGCCAGGAAATCTCCCGGATACCCGATGGAACGTACCTGGGAGAGGACTTCGTTGACATGGAGTCGCTGGATCGCCCCATACCCAAAAGGGTCGCTCTGACGCTCACCGTGGAGGGGGATTCGATGCACTTCGACTTCACGGGATCGGACCCCGAGTCTCTCTCCGCCTCGAATTCCACCTACTCTTCCACTGCTTCGGCCGTGTTCGTGACGGTCAAGTCGCTGTTCCCGGATATCCCCATGAACCACGGGGTCTTCGTGCCCATCAGGATCACCGCTCCCGAGAGAACGATCGTCAACGCCCTGCCTCCCCGGGCGATCAGCAGCATGGCGGCCACCGTCTATGAGAAGGTGATCGGCGCCGCCCTGCTGGCGCTGTCGGGCCCCCTGCCGGAGAAGGCGGTGGGGACTCCATACAATCTCATCAACCTGACCATTGGAGGGCGCTACCGGAACACCGAGTTCGTGGCCTACCTCTACTCAGAGGGCGGATTCGGGGCACGGTCGACTAAGGATGGAGCCCCCGGTTTGGTTTCCCTGTACGGAGGTGGGGCCAAGATCACGCCGGTCGAGGTCTTCGAACGACGCTATCCGATGGTGTTCGAGGAATGGGCGCTCTGGCCCGATTCGGGGGGCCCCGGCAGGTATCGGGGAGGGGTGGGATCCCGTAAGACCTTCCGACTCGTGGACGCAGAGGTGCGGTTGTCCTGCCTGGGTGACCGGGAGCACTATCCGCCTCCTGGAATCCTCGGCGGAGAACCGGGGGCCAACCACGGCCTGGTCCGTAACGCAGGCGGACCCGATGAGGAAAACCTGACCCTCAAGGCGGTGGGCTTTCCTCTCCAAGCGGGTGACACGGTAACCATTCTTGCCGGGGGAGGGGGAGGCTATGGAGACCCCCTGGACCGGGATCCGGAGATGGTCGCCGAGGATGTCCGGCAGGGATACGTGAGCGTTGCTCACGCCGCCGAAGCCTATGGGGTCGTCATCAAACAGGACGGCGAGGTGGCCGTCGAGGAAACCGCAGAACTCCGCTCCGGCCTGAAGAGCAGAGCGGCGTCATGAGAATCGGAGTGGATGTCGGTGGGACCTTCACCGACCTGGTTTTGCTGGAGGATGGCAGGTTGAGCATCCACAAGGTGCTCTCGACCCCCGCCGATCTGTCGATGGCGGTGCTGGCCGCTACCGCCGAGACCGGCAGGTCCCTTGCCGAGGTGAATCAGTTCTCTCACGGGACCACCGTCACCACCAATGCCGTCATCATGCGAACCGGTGCGCCGACGGGACTGCTGACCACCAGGGGATTCCGGGACGTCCTGCAGATCCGCCGGACCACCCGTGGCTCGCTCTACGATTTTCAATGGGATCCCCCGGCGGAACTGGTTGAGCGTCGGTGGCGCCGGGAGGTTGCTGAGCGGACCGACGCCTTCGGGACGGTTCTCCGTACTCCTGACGTAGACGGAGCGGTGGCGGAGGCGCGTCGACTGGTGGAGGAGGGGGTGGACTCCCTGGCGGTCTGTTTCATCAACGCGTACCTCAACGGCGCAAACGAGCGCGCCGTCAGATCCGCGATAGAGGGCGCCCTTCCCGGGTTGCCGGTTTACCTCTCCTCTGCAATCCTGCCGGAGTGGCGGGAGTTCGAACGCACCTCCACAACGGTGGTGAGCGCCTACATCGGCCCGGTGCTGAGCACCTACCTCGAACGTCTGGAGTCGGCGCTTCGCCAGAGGGGATACGGATACGACCTGTTGCTGATGCTCTCCAACGGCGGTCTGGCCACCGCAACAGCAGCCACCGAACGTCCCGCCTATACGATCGGCTCGGGGCCGGCCGCCGGGGTGTTGGCGCAACTGGCGCTGGGGCAGGCATCCGATGCCGCGCCCGCACCGGTGACCGGCGGCGTGGAGGCATCGATGACCAACATCATCGGCATGGACATCGGGGGGACCAGCACCGACATCTCCCTGGTGTACGACGGCAAGCCCTTCCTTCGAAGCGACTTCGAGTTGGAGTTCGGAACACCGGTGTCCTACCCGGTGATCGAGATCGACTCCATCGGAGCGGGAGGAGGAACCATCGCGTGGCTCGACTCCGGCGGAATGCTCCACATGGGTCCCCAGAGCGCCGGCGCAGACCCGGGACCCGCCTGCATGGAACTGGGTGGCACCGAACCCACCCTCACCGACGCCAATGTCCTTTTGAGTCGCCTCAATCCGGGCCACCTGCTGCGGGGAGCCATCTCGCTCTCCGCCGATGCGGCTCGGACGGCCATTGCTTCGGTTGCTGATGCCCTGGGTCTTGACGTTGTGGCCACCGCCGATGGGATCCGGCGGTTGGCGGTGTCCAACATCGTGTTCGCGATCCGCCAGCGTACGGTCGAGAGAGGACTGGATCCCAGAGAATTCGTGATCGTGGCTTACGGCGGCGCCGGACCCCTGCACGCCACCGAGGTCGCCGATGAGGTAGGCATCAACACCGTGCTGATTCCACCCCATCCCGGCGTGACGTCCGCCCTGGGCCTCCTGCTTACCGACATCCGCCATGACTTTGTCTCGACCTTCCTCCGTTTGAGAAACGAGGTCACACCCTCCGAGGTGGCCGGGGCGTATGAATTGTTGGCTGCCCGAGCGCGGGAACTCCTGGCAACCGAGGGGGTGGAAGCGGGACGGGTGGAAATGGTCTATGCCATGGACCTGAGGTACGTCGGGCAGACCCACGAACTCACCGTCAACCTTCCCGGGCCCTATCTACAGGAGGTGCATGACCAGGTTCCTCGCCTGTTCCAGACGCTGCATCAAGCCGAGTACGGACACTCTCCCAACATCGACGAACCCATCGAGATCGTCAACCTGAGATTGGCAGGCGTGGGGCGCATGGACCGGCCCGAGCTGCCCGAACTACCGGTAGGCGAGAGCGCCCTGCCGCAGTCCCATCGGGAGGTGTTCTTCGGGGAGGCAGGCGGCTGGATTCCCACCCCCGTCTACGATCGGGACGACTTGTTGCGGGGCAGTCGTATAGACGGCCCGGCCGTGGTAGAGCAGCTGGACTCCACTACGGTCATCCCTCCGGGTTGGACCGGGGAGCCTGATCGGGTGGGAAGCCTGATTCTCCGACGACACTAAATCCAAGGATCACCGGCAGCGGAAACCCAACTCCGATGGGATCTCCGATCCGGCTTCCCGCATGAAAGCCCCCGCCATGTCCACACCGGCCTGCAGGCCTCGCACCCGGGCCGTGGCGGTATAGAAGGACCAATACGGGATCTCGCTATGGGCTTTGGAGTCGGGCTCCGACCGTCGGAACAGCTCATAGCACCGCAAGGCCTCCAGCCAGGACTCGTACACGTCGGAGATCGGCAGGAAGCAGTCTGGGAGAAAGCCGTCGAGGTCTTCGCAGTTTTCAGGGTAGATCACGGGGATTCGGCGGTGACTCTGGTGGACGGCGGCCAGGGTTGCGGCATGCGACCGGCGATGGGAGCGGTGCCACGAACCCTTCCAGTGGGTCACCAACAGCGCCGGATCGAGTTCTTCTACGTGAGCAGCTACCAGAGGGGCGATCTCGTCCGGGTGCGGGATGGGCGCTGGGAGACCGCTCCACCGGGACTCCACTCCGAGGACCCGAGCCGCCCGGTCCATTTCATCGTCCAACTGCCGGGCGAACCGCGTGGGAGGCAAGGTGGGGTGGCCCCGCTCGCCCCGGCTCAGGTGCAACAGCACCACCCGGTGCCCGTCCCGAGCTGCGCGGGCGGCCAGGCCTCCCGCCATGATCTCGGCATCCAGGGCGTGAGCCCCCACGATCAGAATGGTCATGGCGCCTGCGCGCCGCTGGTGGACACCACCTTTCCCAGCACCACCCGGTGGCGCGCCCCGCTGGCCGAAGGAACATTGGCGGGGCGGCCGGCCAGCGTCTCGTCGCCGAGAATCGCCCAGGTGACCGCTTCCCGGGCGTCACCGGGGATGCCGAACTCGTCGTGAAACCGGATGCGCGTCGGAGCGAGCCGGCGCGACAGCATCTCCACAAGGGTGGCATTGTTGGCGCCCCCTCCGTACAGGACCACTTCGTCAACGCCGCCGCGAGGTGTCAACTCCCTCTGGTAGTGAAATGCGATGCATTCTGCGGTGAAGGCGGTGACGGTGGCGATCAGATCGTCGTCACTCACGCCCAGGGAGGCGGCTTTGACAAAAGTCTCCTCCGCGAACGGCTCGCCGAAGTCCTCGCGACCGCTGGTCTTGGGGATGGGACCGGCCAGGTAGGGGTGATCCATCAGGCGCCGCAGCAGGGGTTGGTGAACTTCGCCTCTCGCCGCCCGGCCACCTCCGGCATCGAACAGTTCCCGACCGCCGCTGAGTCTCTGGACAACGGCATCGATGACCATGTTCCCCGGCCCGGTGTCGAAGGCCAGGACGTCGTCCAATGCCGCGTCAGCCGGTACGAAAGTGACATTTGCGATCCCCCCGATGTTCTGTATGGCTCGATTGAGCCTGGGGTGGGAGAACAGCACCCAATCGGCATAGGCACTGAGTGGCGCTCCGTGGCCGCCCGCGGCAACATCGCTCGGTCGAAGGTCCGCCACCACCGGGACACCGACCATCTCGGAGATGATGGCGGGCTCGCCGATTTCCAGGTGAAACCCGTCCCGCCCCTCCTGGGGCGGGCAATGGATCAGGGTTGGGGCTTGGGTAACCACTGCGGTGAGGTCGCCCGGTCCGAGGCCACTTCGGTAAAGAACCGCGAGAACCGCCGCTCCTATCAACCGGCCGAACAGTTGGTGCGCGACGCCGAGTTCGGCTGCGGAGAACCGTTGCGGGGGAAACAGCCGGAAGAGTTGGCGGCGAGCCTCGGTCGGATACGGGATCACTTCGTGTCTCAGCAACTTGACCCGGCGCTCTCGGCCAACTCCGCTGGTGCTGACCATGCCGATGCTGATCCCGTCTCCGGATGTCCCGCACATCACCCCCACCAGGATGCGGGGGGAGTCGAAGTCAGCGCCCGGGACCGCCACTCACACTCCTGCGATCCGGCGGCGGCCCGCCAGGTGAGAGAACACGACCCCGATGATCAGGGCGGCGCCGAAAAACACCTGTTCCACCCACCCGGTGATCTTCATCAACTGCAGCCCGTTGATCCCGGTCACCAGAAAGTACACGGCGATGAAGGTCCCCCAGGCGTTGAATCGACCGGGAGTCACGGTGGTGGAGCCGAGGAAAGCGCCGGCGAAGGCGGGGAGCAGGAGACCAGGGGCGAAGTTGGGATCGACCGATCCGTTCCGCCCCGCCAAAAGAACGCCGGCCAGTCCCGCGATCACCGACCCGGCGATCAGGGTTCCGGCCCGGATGGCATCGACCCTTATGCCGGTGAGTCGCGCCACGTCGCGGCCGGCGCCGACGAAGTAGATGTAGCGGCCCAAAGGGGTGTACGCGAACACGTACCACAAGATCAGCGTCAGCGCCAACGCGTAGAAGAACACCAACTGCAGGCCGAACAGCTTGGTCCGGGCCACGTTCACCAGGCTCTCGGAGATCCCGGAGACGATCAGATTGTTGATGCCCAAGGCAGCCCCCGCCAGGAGTGTGGCCATCCCAAGGGTGGCCACGATGGAAGGGACCTTGAGGATCACGATTACCACTGCGTTGACGATCCCCACCACCAGGGCGGCCGCGAGAGCCACGAGGATGGCCGGCGCCACCGGCCAGCCATGAATGATGTTGAGCCAACCCAGGATCACGAAGGACAGGCCCATCGTCGAAGCCGTGGACAGGTCGTATTCCCCGGCTGCCAGGCCGGGGAGCATGCCCAAAGTGAGGATCAACAGAATCGAACGCTCGCTGAAGATGGTCAGGAAGTTCCGTGGTCGCAGGAACAATTCGGGTTCGAGAGCGCCGAAGATGATGATGATCGCTATCCAGGCGAGCAACAGGGCGTAGCGGTTCAGGTAAACGGGAAGGCGTGAGTTCATGTGCTCCTTCCGTTCCATCCACACCGATTGCCGGCCATCAATCATCCACTCCGTTGGACGGCCGTCTTCAGGGCCGGCATTCCGATCAGGGTCTGCTGGCGGATCCGTCCCGCGGTTAGCCGGGAACCTGCCAGTTCGGACACTACCCGGCCATCGCGGAAGATGAGGACCCGGTCACAGATTTGTGCCAGGTCCTCCGCTTCAACCGAGGCGATGACGATGCCGGTACCGCTCTCGGCACTGTCCCTGAGATGCTTGAATATCTCCCTCTTGGAGCCCACGTCGACCCCGTGGGTGGGCTCGTCGAGCAACAGGAGCCGGGGTTGGGTGGCGAACCACTTGGCGATGAGGCTTTTCTGCTGGTTACCTCCGCTGAACGTGCCGAGCGGCAGCCCGGCATCAACCGGCTCCACCTTGAATCGGTCCATCAGGCGTTCCGCCGATCCGTATTCCCGGCGGCGGCGCAGGAAGCCCTTCACCCGGAATCCGGGAAGGATCGGGAGGGTGATGTTCTCCCCGGCAGTGGCTCCGGCGACGCCTCCTTGACGGAGGCGGTTGGAGGGCAGCAAAGCCAATCCTGCGTCCATGGCCTGGCGAGGACTGATCTCGTGCGCCGAATGCACCGCGTCCCCCAGCTCTATCCGTCCTCCGGTGGCAGGCACCGACCCGAATATGAGATGCGGGACCATGTCGTGGCCCATGCCGAGCAGGCCGGTTAGCCCGATTATCTCCCCACGATGGACGGTGGCGGAGAATCCCTCCACCGACGGTCCGCTGAGATCGGTGACCGTCATGGCCACGTCCTGGGTGGTGTGATGGGACTCTGGGTACAGGTGCTGCAGGGAGAATCCCAGAATCGCCTTGACCAGGGTTTGTTCGGTGAAGGACGCCGTTGGATGGTCGGCGACGATCCTCCCGTCGCGCAACACGGTGATCGTGTCGGTCAGGGCAAGTACCTCCTCGGAGCGGTGACTCACGAACAACACCCCAGTGCCCCGGGCAGCGACATCACGCACTGCATCGAAGAATGTGTCCACCTCGTTTCTGGGCAGCCGCGAGGTGGGCTCGTCGAGCACCAGTAACCCGTCTTCGGTGTCAAGGCCGGACATGGCCCGGGCAATGGCCAGGATGGCCCGCTCCACTTCACTCAACTGCGTCAGGGGAGTGGCGGGGTCCATGTTGAGACCGAAGGGTTCCAGCATCTGGCGGGTTCTCTGTTTCTCGCTCCGCCACGGGATCCGCCATCCGGGCCGCGTCTCGTACCTTCCAACCAGGAGGTTCTCCAGGACAGTCCCTGCCTCGAACAGTCCCAGGTCCTGGTGGACGAAACTGATTCCGAGGCGCGCCGGCTCGTCGAGGGGGACGGGGAGATTGACCGGCTGTCCCCGGATCTTGAGGACCGCGCCCGGGTCGGGGTTGTGATAACCCGAGAGGATCTTGATGAAGGTTGACTTCCCGGAACCGTTCTGCCCCACCAGTCCGCGGATCTCCCCCGGCCCGATGGTCATGTCGGCCTCTCGCAAAACAGTCCTGCCACCGAAGGTCTTGGCAAATCCCTTTGCCTCGAGGATCGGTGGCAGGCTGTCTGGCATTGTCCTCCTAGCGACCCTTATCGGGCCGCGGTGGTTTGATCGGTGACTCTACATGCCCCAGAGCGCCCGGTAGGCGGCGCGGAAGTCTGTGCCGCCATACCACTCGTGTTCGGGTCCGGCGAGGTCGACGTCTCCGATGTTTTCGGCGGAGAAGATCCGGTGGGGGAGCAACTCGTCCGCCGCTGGATCGGCGCCCAGAAGTGCCCTGGCCACCTGGTCGACAGTGGCCCATCCAAGCCAGGCCTGGGGTCCACCGATGTCGGCGGCGACAGTGCCGTCCGCCACTCCCGGCAGTCCGGCGTCCGTCCCGTTGTAGGTGACGATGTGGACTTCGTCCTCCACGCCCTTCTCGGCGATGGCCGCGGCCACACCTATCGGGACCATGGCATCGAATACCGGGACGAGATAGAGAGGCCCGTCACCGAGGTAGGTCTCGATGGCGGTTCCGGTCAGGCCTTGCAAGTCGCCCCACTGGGCGAAGGGCGCTTCGATGACCCCGGTCTCGCAGTCGGCGCAGAGGCGGCCCATTTCATCCTGGAAAGCGGCCACCATGGCCTCGCTCACCACCAGGCCCGGCACGGTGTAGATGACGCCGGTGCCGGTGCCCTCGCTGTCGGCGACGATGAAGGCAGCCATCTGTTCGCCGGCACAGGAATAGCAGAAGGTGACGTATCCGAACACCCCGCGGGCCGCTTCCTCAGCGGTCGGCAGGTGGGGGTCCGATGTTGTGAGTTCGATCGTGGGTATCCCGGCATCCCTGGCGTCGGCGAGAGGCGCCGCCACCGTGCCGGAGTCAACACTCTGGATCAGAATCACGTCGTAGCCCTGTGCTACCGCCTGATCGATCAACCCGGCCGGGTCGTTCACGCCCGCGTCTACAGCAGTCACTTCCATGCCCAGTTCCGCCGCGGCCTCTTCCACGCCGGCGAGCCAGTTCTTCACGAAGAAGAACTCCAGCCCGTTCCCGATGGCATAGATCCGCTTGCCCTGCAGTTGATCGCCGACATCGAGGGGAGGTCCTTCAAAGTCGAAGGAAGGCGCCGCGGTAAGCGCTTCCACTATGGCCTTGGCCTCGGCAACCCCGGGATCTTCGGCTGCGGTCGTTTCCACAGGCGCCGCGGTAGTGGTAGGAGCGGCTGTGGTGGTGGGTGCGGCTGTGGTGGTGGGTGCGGCGGTGGTCTCCGCCGGCTCGGCAGGAGTGTCGTCTCCGCACGAGGCGCTGACCAGAGTCAGCACGGCCAGGATCGCGATGACCGGGAAGACTCTGTTTACCTGGGTCCTCATTTGAATCCTTTCTCTCGACTTTCCAAAACAATATAACATTATGCTCGTTTGAGAAGGGCCGTGGACGGGTCTCTTTTTGAACTCCACGAGTCTCCACCGGCACGGGTTCAGCGGTGGAAGACCTCTCTCCCGCCACGCAGAGTGCGGACCACTCGGTAGTCGGCATCAAGCACGACGATGTCGGCGACGCTTCCCGGTCGCATGTCTGCCAAGGACGGAAGACCCATTAGCCGAGCGGGTGTTTCCGTGGCGGCTCGGAGGGCTGATACGGCCGGAATCCCCAGGTCAACAACGTTGCGGACCGCCCTGTCCACGGTCAGGATGCTGCCCGCCAGGGTCCCGTCCTCAAGATGGGCCCGGTCACCGCTGATCCGGATCCGACTGCCACCCAGTTCCGTGCGGCCAGGCAGGGACAAGCCCGCCGCCGGGATGGCATCGGTCGTCAGGAAGGCCCGGTGACCGGCTACCTTGAACACCAGCCGTACTATCTCCGGAGCCAGATGGTGCCCGTCGACGATGAGCGCCAACGACACCCGGTCATCGTCCAAGGCCGCCCCCGGTATGCCCGGACGGCGGTGATGCAGCCCGCTCTGGGCGTTGAAGAGGTGAGTGACCGCGACAGCCCCGGCGTCGATCGCCGCCCGGGCGACCTCCGCGCTGGCATTGGAATGCCCAATGGAAACCCCAACTCCGGCCCGGACGAATACCTCAATGGCCTCCATAACACCCGGCACCTCGGGCGCCACTGTCACCCAACTCACGTGAGGGTGGGAGGCCAACGACCTAACCAGATCAGGAGTCGCCTCCCGGAGGTTGGCCGGATCATGAGCGCCCTTCTTCGCCGGAGATAGAAACGGTCCCTCCAGGTGCACACCAACCATCCCCGGCGTTCCGGCAGAGGCCTCTCCCGCCACCGCCAGCGCTGGCTCGTAGGCCTCCCAGGGCAGGGAGACGAAGGTTGGCTGAAAGGTGGTCACCCCGGTAGCAGCCATGGCGGAGGCGGCTCGTTGATAACCCTTGACGTCAGCGAAGGCAAAGTCCACACCACTGAACCCGTTCACCTGATGATCAACGTAGCCAGCCACCGCCAGACAGCCGCTTCCGTCCTTAGGCAGACCCACCTCACCGATGCGCTCACCGGCGGTACTTGCATCCCCTTCCACAATCCGCCCCGCAACCAGCGCCGCGTCCACTCCCAGGCGCGGGCAGTTGCTCAAGTGGCTGGCCATGGTTCAACGCTCCACACCCAGCCCTTGCGAGACGCTCCCTTGACGGCCACCATTGACTATCTACTCTATTGCGCCTTTTGATGCCCTTCCTGGCTGCCTTACATGGTATGGCCTCCCGGGGCGAACCTCCGGGCGCTTCTGACCCGGCCGTTGAACTGGCCGAGGGGCGATACGCTTTGCAACTGTGCATGCGTATCGATTGAGGTGGACGCCCACTATTGAGTCGTGTGAATTCCAGGGCCTATGCCCGCATCGGCAACCACAGGCTGCCTGTGAGCATTCAGTTGCCGGCTAGTCGGACATCATCTCCGCGATAACGTGGAGTGACGATGCTATGGCCTTCCGGAGTTCGTCGAGGTGGGTGTCGCCCATCGTACCGGTCCCAGGGGCATGGCGAGCTAGCGGTACCGGGGAAGGACTTCTGCAGCCATCAGCCGGAGGTTCTTCATGGTGAGCGAGAAAGGCATCCCCAGCCAGGACATCCTGAAGATAAAGTGATCGAACCCGGCCGTTGCCAACTGGTTGATCCCGGAAGCGATGTCGTCGGGCGAACCCCACAGGAAGGCCTTCCGGCGCAGGTCGTCGAACATGGCGCCGAAGAACTCCAGGTATCGGGAGTAGTCCAGGTACTCGTCCCTGATATAGCGCCCCGCCTCCTCCTCGGCCCGGTCACGGCTGGTGGACACGTAGGTCTCCCGGACGATTGGGTAGCTCCGTATCTCCTGCAAACGACCGTGAGCGGCGGCCTCTTGGCGGAAGCTCTCCAGGTTTCCGGTGGCGTACCGCGGTTTTGCATTGGGAGGCGCGAGCCAGGCGTCACCGATCCGGGCGGCCCGGAGGATGGTTGCGGGAACCCCGGCGCCCACCCAGATGGGGGGCCCTTTCGGCCGAGCGGGCGGCACCCCGATGACCTGGTCCTCCAGCTGGAAGAACTCCCCTTGGTAGGAAACCCTACGACCGGACCACAGCGCCCGGATGACCTCAACGGATTCGACCAACCGGCGGCCCGCGGCCCCGGGGTTCACGCCGAAGCTCTGGAATTCGTGTTGGCGGTATCCGGCGCCCAATCCCAGGATGACCCGGCCTCCCGAGAGTTGGTCCAGGGTGGCCACCTCTTCGGCGATGTGGACGGGATGAGCCAGGGTTCCGATGAAGACGCCGGTTCCCAACTCCATCTTGCCCGAAACCGGGATGAGGCGCGCCAGTAGGGTCAGGGGCTGGGGGACCACCAGGTCACCGAGGTAGTGATGGACTCCGAAAACCGAGTCGAACCCCAGTTCCGAGGCGGCCGCGACCAACTCCAGGGTCTCTTCAAGACGGGAGGCCAGGGGGTCGGTGCGCCTGTACTGGAAACTGAGAAGCAGACCGAACTTCATCGGCACGGAGGTTAGAGAGGGCTGTGGGGTGGTGGTTTCCGGGAGTAGCGGAAAAGGACCACCCGGGCCATGATTTCGAGGCTCTTCATGGTGAAGGGGCATGCCGACCCATGACATGCGGAACATGAAGTGGTCGAATCCACCGCGGGTGAGAGCCTCGATGCCGGCTGCAATGTGGCGGGTGAACCCCACAGGAAAGCCTTCTGGCGCAGGTCCTCGAACATCCTGTCGAAGTACTCAAGGTCGTATCCCGAATAGTGGAGGTACTCGTCTCTGATGTAGCGCTCCGCTTCCTTCTCGGCCCGGGTTCGGCTGGACGAAACAAATGCTTCCCTCAGGATCGGGAAGCGCATGATCTGTCCTAGGCGCTCGTGGATGGCAGCCTCTTGGCCGAAGTCCTCCAGGTTTCCGAGCACCCAGGGGATGTGTTCGATTTCCACGACGTGACACTCACCTATCCCGAGAAACGAGTCCCCACCCCGATCCACATGGGCGTCACCGGTCGAAGATGCTCCGCCTCTCGGGAGAGATTGCCGATGGCACCGTGCTGTCGGTGGCGGCCGGTCACGATTACGTCCGCTGGGCCCGAGAACGGATCGATGAGGGACAGCGAGTGGGGGGACGCTCCGGGTCTCATCGGATAACGCTCTTCGCCATCTATTCGGTGGCCGACGATCCGGGTGAAGCCCGAGGAGCGGTGCTCGATGCGCTGGCTTTCTACAAGTCGCTCGGCACCAACGCCCTCACAGACGTATACGGGATATCAGACCAACTCCGCGGGCTTATCAACGCCGGGGGCTACAAGTCGTGACGGCGATCATCGAAAGTGCCCAGAGTCGATCACCGAAAGTGCCCAGTCTGG
>JAPPFC010000018.1 GCA_028824015.1 bacterium | reverse complement strand
AGGAGGTGGGGAATTTCAGTGATCGAGAGTGGGGAATTTCAATGATCGCCAACAACTATACCTTTGCCGTTGTCATGGCTGAACCATCCCGGTTTCCCGGAGACGTAGGTGTGCCCCCTCTTTCATGGAGTCGGTCATTGAATTGGAGGTGTGACCGACCCCTGAAAGAGGTATTCATGCCGTATCGATATTCATCCGAGTTCCTTGCAGGGTGCTGGATCGTCTAGGCGGTAGGGTCGCCTAGGCGTCCGATGAACAGCAGGGCGCCGGTTTCGGGGTGGATGATGGCCCAGAGGAAAGGGCGGTTGGCGATCACCGTGAGATCCGGTTGTGGACCCGCTGACTCGTCGAAAGCCATGGCGGTGGCTGCGGCCGCTTCGGTGCCTTTCTCGTCTACGATCACCTTGGCGCCGTGGAGGGCGGCGGTGATGAAGATCCCCGGGGCGATGCCGTCGAAGGGCGCTCCGTCGCAGAACCCCAGGGGGCAGAGCCACTCGAACAGGTCGGTGGGCGGCAGGGTCTGTTCCCACTTGGGCATGGTGAGATCGACAAAACCCTCTTCGGCAATGAACCCAAGACCGGACAAGTCCTGTGAGTCGAGGGATTCCTCAACCGCTGAAAGACCGCCTGGGTCGTGGGGCACGATCAGCCACATGGCTAACCGGCCGCCCTGGTATGGGAGCTCAACCGCGTCGGCGCCATCGAGTCGCACGAAGCGACGAGGGACCGGTTCCCGGTCGCGCATGAACGGCACCGTCACCACGCGGCGGTCTCCGGTTGTGAAGGGGCCGTGGCCGGTCAACTCTGGGAGAAACGGCTCTGCCCAGTCGGCCTTCAGGTACACCGTGTTCACCAGGACCAGTTCCTGGCGTAGGACGGTCTGCTCTGTGACGATGGTGGGAACCAGGCCGCGGGTGGTGTCCGACACCCATCCGTTGATGGTCTCGGCCGCCGAAGCGCCATCGTCGAGATCGATGGGGTGGACCGCCGCTCCGTAGTGGGTGCCGGCGTTCTCCAAGAACTCGGGCAACGGCGAGAACTCGTCGTCGGGGAAGAGACGGTTGGCCACCTCCAAGGTGGTCGGTTCCACCGAGGACTCGGCCAGTATCAGATCGACCGCATTGGCCGCACCATGGAGATCGATCTCGGGGAACCCGAAGATCTCATCGAGCACCGCTCCCGTGTCCTCGGATGCGCCGGCCCGGCTGAGGCTGAAGGCCAGGCCGAGGCTGACCGGGCTGGAGACCGCGTTGCCCACCAGGTGCCGGTGAAAGTCCCACCCGGCCGCGTTGGTTCCAGCCACCCAATCCGCCGTCGGTGCCAGGGGGTCGGCAGGCAGCCGATCGGTTACCGGTGTCAACACCGTCGTGGTGGTGGACGAGGGACCGCACGCCGCGGTGAAAAAGCACAGGAGAACGAGGAATCTGAGCAACTTAGTCATGAATTAATTGATGGAGAGAAGAGCCTCAGAGAACCTCGTTTCAAACTCTAGAGGAGTTGTACCGGCAAACCATCGACTGCTCGAACATGGTGATTGGGGATCGGCCGGTGTCGTAGACACACGGCCAGTTTTGCCCTGTGTTTGTCACACCTCCCTCATAGATTGGTCATCGTGGCGCCTTGGATGGGAGGAGGCTTGCATCGTGAGTAGCCGATCGGCGATCGAATGGACCGAGACGACGTGGAACCCGGTGACCGGATGCGACCAAGTGTCATTGGGGTGCGACAACTGCTATGCGCTCTCTTTCGCCAAGCGTCTCAAGGCCATGGGCCATCGTAAGTACCAGAAGGACGGGGATCCTCGCACCAGCGGTCCCGGGTTTGGGCTCACACTGCATCCTGACGTGTTGGAGGAGCCTTACCGTTGGAGGACTCCGAGGGTTGGTGTTCGTCAACTCGATGAGTGACTTGTTTCACCCTAGAGTCCCTTCCGAGTTCATCCGGGACGTGTTCTGTGTCATGGCCGGGACTCCCCGGCACACCTATCAGATTCTCACCAAGCGCTCCCAGCGATTGGCGGTGTTAGGCGCCGAGTTGGACTGGCCCCCGAACGTCTGGATGGGGGTGAGCGTCGAGACCGGCCGCTACGCCTTCCGCATCGGCCACCTCCGAACCGTGCCTGCCGAAGTCCGCTTTATCAGCGCCGAACCTCTGCTAGGTCCTCTTCCTGATCTGGATCTTTCGGGCATCCACTGGCTTATCGCAGGTGGGGAGAGTGGTCCCGGAGCGAGAGCCATGGAAGAGTCATGGGTTCTCGACTTGCGTGATCAATGCGAAGCCGCCGACGTCGCCTTCTTCTTCAAGCAATGGGGAGGCCTTCACTCCAAGTCCGGTGGCCGCCTGCTTGCTGGAGAGGTGTATGATGACATGCCTTCTGCTTGTCCGACAGGGGGGAGCCCTGCACATGAGCACTCACGTTCTCTTAGGCCCGCCAACAAGCCTCAAGCAACTACCTAACCGTGGCTGTCCCAGCCCTTAACACATGCGGTTCAGGTGGGAGGACGCTCCGGAATGGCCGGTTTACGAAAAAGGGGGCCGCTTAGATTCGCATTTTCCGCATCTTTCGCAAAATGCGAAAAAGAAGGCCCTTCAGTGGAGAAAGGTGACCCTTGGTTGGTTACCCGTCGGAAACGGTGCCATCAATGGGTCCGTTGGGGGCGGGGTTCGTCGATGAGGCGGGCTAGCGTGGCGCCTACGACCAGGTCGTCGACCTGGCCGAAGGCGTTCAGGCGGAGGCGTCCCGCCCGGTCGATCACCACCAGACTCGGGGTGCCCCGCAGTTGGTATCGACCCATGGTGATGGGCAGACTCGACGATCCGTCGTGTGTGTCGACACCGACCGGAAAGGTGATGCGGTACTCGTACAGGAAGGCCTCGAGGGAGACCGGCGTCATTGCTTCGTGGTGCTCGAACACACAATGCAGCCCCAGAACGGTCAAGGTGTCGCCGAAGACCTGCTGGACTCGCATGGCCTGGGGAAGCCCGTGGGAGACGCAACCCGGACAGAGCATCTGGAACGCCTCGATCACCACCACCTCGCCTCGCAAGTCGGCCAGAGTTGGATTGGCGGTGGTGTTGAACCAGCGGGAAATGGCCAGTTCGGGAGCGACAGGGTATTCCGGTCGGGACCTCATGGAAGGTGAACCTTGTGGCAGGCGCCTTGGTGCGAGGGATTGTGTCTTAGGGGTTGAGCGATGGCCGCGGGAACTCCCATGTGAGACATCATAAGAAAGTGCCTCGTGGCCCGATTGCAACCAGGGGCCGGGGAGACGCCAAGTCTTTCTCCCTGCCGGGCCCCTCCGCAGGGATTTGTCATAATATAATGATCTTCATGGCTCGGCTGGATCGACATCTGCAACGCGGTCCGCTTCCCCTGTGGTTCCAGATCAAAGAGCAACTCCGACGGGCCATCGATGCGGGCGAGTGGGCTCCGGGGGAACAACTACCCACTGAAGTCGAACTCACCGAGTTCTTCAGCGTCAGCCGGATCACGGTGCGCACTGCTTTCGAGCGGTTGGGCGACCAGGGTCTGGTGGAACGGATACCCGGGCGGGGCACCTTTGTGGCCCAACGCAGTTTCGAACAGCCCGTGACCCGTCTCGCCGGGTTCCACGAGGACATGGCCAGCCGCGGCTTCGTCGCCTCCGCTCACACCCTCTCGGTCCGGGTGGTTCCCGGACCCTCCGACGCGGCGTCGGCGCTGGGCGCCGAGGGAGACGACCTGGTGGAGGTCCGGCGTCTCCTCCTCGCCGACAACACGCCGATGGCGGTCCAGCACGGATACCTGCCCATCTGGGTGATGGGAACCCAGGAGTTCACCGCTGCGGACCTCCACAACAAGTCGCTCTACAGATTGATGGAGGAACGGACCGCGTCGCATCCGGCGACCGCGGAAGGGACCATCGAGGCCGTCCGAGCCGACCGAGGCCGAGCCGCCCTGCTGGATGTGGCGGAGGGATCGCCGCTACTCCTCGCCACCCGCCTGTCTCTCGATCGGTCCCGGCGCCCGGTCGAGTGGGTGCGCCTGTGGTACCGGGCGGACCGCTATCGCTTCCGGGTGGAGTTGCAACTCCCATGATCGACGTGGTGGGCGACGCCTGTGTCGACCTGGTCCTACCGGTTCTCCGGGTGCCCGAACCGGACGAGAAGGTGCACACCCGCACCGCGGCGATGAGCCCGGGAGGGGTGGCGCTCAATGTGGCGGTCGCCCTCGCCCGGCTCGGTTCGGAGGTGGCGCTCCATGCCCGAATCGGCCGGGACGCCTTCGGTTCCATGGTGCTGGAGACGCTTCACCACGAGGCCGTGAACGCCACCGGCGTGGCCGTCGACACCTCCATAGATACCTATTTCACAATGTCGCTGATCACCGACGACTCACCGGAGAAGCGGATGGTGGTGGCGGTGACGCCCGGCCTCTATCCCGAGACGGCCACCCTGGGAGCCGCGTCCTGGGGTCACACGGCTCCCTTCGATCCGGACGCCGCGGCTTGGGTCACCGACCGGTGGCGCACCCTGGACGTCCCCTTCTCGATCGACCTGGAACCGGCTTGTCTTCCCGACGACCCGGCCGAGATCGCGTCGGTGACCACCGGCGCCGACACCCTGATCGCCAACGCCCGGACCCGGGACCTGTTGGCGGAGTCCGCCGAGGAGGCGCTCGGCGTCCTCTCGGGACCGCTGGGCGGTCGTCACGCGGTAATCACCCAGGGGGCCGACGGCATAGTGTTCCGGTCGGAGGGGACCACGGGGCGGATCCCCGCTCACCCCGTCGAAGCGGTCGACACCACCGGCGCCGGCGACGGCTTCGCCGCCGGGTACATCTGGGCCCGCACCCGGGGTGCGGGGGTGGTCGAGGCGCTGGAAGTGGGCGTGCTGGTGGGAGCGCTGGCCTGCCGGACCCTGGGAGCACTCCCCTCGTTTCCACGGCGCGCCGAGGTCGAGCCATTGCTGGGGACCCTCGGAGGGGTCGGATCATGAGTGGTTTGCTGCCCAAGAAGCCGGACGCCCTGGCCGGTATCTTCGATCGGCCCAAGCCGATCATCGGAGTGATCCATCTCCCTCCCCTTCCGGGAGCGCCCCGATACGACGGCCAACCCGTGGAGGAGATCTACGCCGCGGGGGTGACGGATGCACTGGCCATGTCCCAGGCCGGCATCGACGGGATCATCGTCGAGAACGCCTTCGACCTTCCCTTCTCCCGGCCCGAGGCGATCGGAGCCGAGACAGTGGCCTCTTTGACTGCGGCTTGTGTCCGGGTCAGGGACGCGGTGGACCTCCCCATCGGGATCACCTGCGTCGCCAACGGGGTGATGCCCGCCCTGGCCATCGCCAAGGCGGTGGGCGCCCGCTTCGTGCGAGCCAACCAGTGGGCCAACGCCTATGTGGCCAACGAGGGAATCATCAACGGTCCGGCCGGCGAGGCGCTTCGCTACCGGTCGGCGATCGGCGCCCGCGACGTGCGGATCTTTGCCGACGTGCACGTCAAATTCGGCGCGCACGCCATCACTTCGGACCGCACGGTCTCAGAGCAGGCCCGCGACGCCGAGTTCTTCGACGCCGACGTGCTGATCGGGAGCGGACAGCGCACCGGATCCCCCACCGAGCCGGAGGAGATCCGCGCCATCCAGGCCGGCACCTCGCTTCCGGTGCTGGTGGGAAGCGGCCTGGACGTGGACAATGCGGCGGAACTGCTGTCTGTGGCGGACGGCGCGATTGTGGGGAGTTCGCTCAAATATGGAGGCACCTGGTGGAATCCGGTCGACCCCTCCATCGCCAGAAGGCTGATGAAGGTCGTGCGGAGCGTAAGAAACGGAATATGAAAGCAATATCAAGGAGGAAAAAGTGAAACATCACCTGCGGCTGTGGACCGCACTGTTTGCCATGCTGGCTCTGGTGGCCGCATCCTGTGGCGACGCCGAAGAAGAGGCCGAGGTCGCCGAGCCGACCACCACGGCCGCGGCCCCCGAGCCGGAGCCGGAACCCGAGCCCGAGATGGCCGATCCCGGCACCCCCGGGAACATCCCCGACCCGGGCACGGCGGCCGGACGCTTCGACGGCGTCGAGGTTGTGGTGGCAGGCCCGGCAGGCCAGCTCGACTACATGAAGGACAAGGCAGCCGAATGGGCGGCCGAGACCGGCGCCACCGTCCGGGTCGACGAGATTCCCTTCGGAGAACTCAACGACAAGGTCCTGGCGGCGCTGTCCACCGACACCTTCATCGCCGACATCATCAACATCGGTTCGAACCTGGGTGGCGACCTGATGGGCGGCGGGTTCATGGCCGCCGCGCCCGAGTGGGCGCAGGAGCGGGCCGACTGGGAGGGCATCCTTCCCATCTTCCGGTCGAACCAGTTGTCGTTCGGCGGGGTTGCGTACGGAATGCCCTGGGACGGCGACGTGCTGATGTACTACTGGCGCGCGGACGCCTTCGAGGCGCACGCCGACGCCTACGAGGCGGCCACCGGCAATGCTCTCCGTCCGGCCGAGTCGTGGAGCGAGTACGCCGCGATCGCCAAGTTCTTCACAGAGAACGACTGGTCCGGCCAGGACGAGGGATACGGCCTGGTCGAGTTGCCGATGCGCAACAACCAGGGTTGGAACGGCTTCATGACCCGGGCGGCTGGATACGCCAAGGCGCCCAACGATCCCGGTTTCTTCTTCGATCCCGAGACCATGGAGCCCCGGATCAACAATCCGGGCTTCGTACGGGCTCTCGAGGACTGGGGAGCCGTGATCGAGTACGGTCCTCCGGGGATGCTCAACTTCGGCTGGATCGAGAACGCCCTGAGCTTCGTGGGCGGCCTGGCGGCACAGGACATCCAGTGGGGAGACATCGGCCCGATGTCCAAGTCTCCCGACTCGGTCGTCGAGGGAGCGGTCGGATACGGCCCCGCCCCCGGCGCGGATGAGTACTGGGACCCGGTTGCCGAAGAGTGGGCTTCCGGTGACGGACCCAACAAGGCGCCGTTCCTAGGCTTTGGTGGATGGTTCAACCTGGTTCCCGCCACATCCAACCACCTGGCGGCCGCCTTTGACCTGGCCTCCTTCCTGGGCAGCCCGGCTGTCCTGGCCGAGGCGGCTGTGACCGCCGGAACCGGCGTCAACCCCGGGACCGCCGCCACGCTCGATGTGGACCTGTGGGTGAGTGCGGGATGGCCCGAGGACGAGGCGAAGGCCTACACCGACGCCATCCGGGCGTCGCTCGATCACCCCAACGCGGTGTTCGACATGCGCCTGCCCGGCTTCCCCGAGTACAAGGACGCACTGGAGTTGGCAGTGTCCGAGGCTCTGTCCGGACAGCACAGCGCCCAGGACGCCCTCGACGAGGCCGCGGACAAGTGGAATGAGATCACCGACCGTCTTGGTCGTGACGAACAACTCCGCATCTACCGCGAAGCCCTGGGGCTCACCGGCTGACATCTAAAGCAGCGCGCGCCCCGGTCCGTCCCGGCAGGTCGCTGGGACGGACCGGGCTTGCGCCGCGCTGGTTCATCTCACCCGCCACCACCGCGGTGCTGGCCCTGAGCATCTTCCCGCTCATCTTCTCGCTGGGCCTCACCTTCACCAACGTCAATCTCTTCCGGCGGACGCCGCTGCGCTTCGTCGGCTTGGAGAACTGGGCGCGCATCTTCTCGGACGAGGCTCTCCTGGAGACGCTGATCAACACCGTCATCTTCGTGGGCGGAGGCGTGGCGATCCAGTACGCCTTGGGCCTGGCGCTGGCGGTGGCGCTCAACCAGGGCCTGCGGGAACAGCGCCTGATGCGCGTCCTGTTCCTGCTGCCGATGATGGTGAGTCCCATCGCGGTGGGCTTCATCATCGGCCGGATGGTGTTCAGCGAGGGCTTCGGGCCGATCAACGACATGCTGGACGCCCTGGGCCTTCCGGCCGTTGCCTGGGTCACCTCGCCGGGCGTGGCCAAGTGGACCATCATCCTGGTGGACACCTGGCAGTGGACGCCGCTGATGATGCTCCTGATCCTGGTCGGACTGCAGGGCATACCCGGAGAGCCGATCCAGGCGGCCCGGGTGGACGGCGCCTCGGAATGGCAGATCTTCCGCCACATCGTCTTCCCGCTTCTGCTGCCGGTCAGCATCACCGCTATCCTGATCCGGGCCCTGGAGGCGTTCAAGATCATCGACATCATCCGGGTGGTGACCGGAGGCGGCCCGGGACGCGCCACCGAGTCGGTGACCGCCTACGTCTACAACGTCGGCGCCAAGCAGGGTGACCTGGCCTATGCGGCGTCGGCCGCCTACGTCCTGCTGTTCGTGGTGATCGGGGTCAGCTTTCTTGCGCTGTATGTCATGCGCCGGGTGCAGGCGAGGTACGAATGAAGGGCCGATTGATCACCCGGGCATTCCTGCTGGCGGCGGCCTTCGTCACCTTCTTTCCCCTCTACTGGATCTTGATCACCTCCTTCAAGACCCAACTCGACATAGTGGTGAACCCCACCTACCTGCCCTGGGCGGACTTCATGCCCACCCTGGAGGGCTGGAAGTGGTTGCTGACCGAGGCCCGGGCGGACGTGATCCGAGCCATCACCAACAGCTTGATCGTGTCGGGGGGCAGCGCGGTGATCGCCACCATGCTGGGCGCCGCGGCGGGATACGGCCTCACCCGCTTCCAGTACCGGTGGCGATTCTGGCGCAACGAGGACATCGCCTTCTGGTTCATCTCCCAGCGGATGCTTCCGCCCGTCGCCATCGTGCTGGCCTTCCTTCTGATGTTCCGATGGCTCAGCCTGCTGGACACCCAGGTGGGCCTGACCATCGCCTACACCGGGTTCGCCATTCCCTTCACCGTGTGGATCATGCGCGACGCCTTCGCGCAGGTGCCGCTGGAGTTGGAGGAGAGTGCGGGGGTGGACGGCGCATCGGCAGCCGGCATTTTCTTTCGCATCTCCCTCCCCCTCGCGCTCCCGGGCGTGGTGGGGTCGATGCTGTTCGCCTTCGTGTTCGCCTGGAACGAGTACCTCTTCGCGCTGATGCTCACCTTCCAGGAAGCCACCACGGTCCCTCTGCTCCTGGCGTCGCGCATCACCTCTTTCGGGACGCATTGGGACCAACTTTCGGCACTCACCCTCACCAACTTGATTCCGGCCGCGATTCTGGGGATCATGCTGGAGAGGTTTTTAATCAGGAACAGAACGGAAGGATCTCTCAAATGACGACCGGCGTTACCTTCATCGCCGACGAACTACGGCTTCCGGGCGCCATCGTCGAGTTGTCCCGGACTCTGCGGGAACTCGGCGACGCCGGCTGGTTGCTGGATCCCCAGCACATCGCCGGTCGGCGGGAGACCGGCGCGCCCACCATCTACTGGTCCGAGCCCTTCCAGGAAACCGCCGCCTTCGGCCTGTTCGAGGCGCCGGGTCTCGAGGAGGCGCACCGGGGAATCAGCGAGTTGGTGAAAGCGGGCTGGGGTCAGATGTTCGGGCGGACCCAGTGGATCGTGGGCCCTCGCGACCTTCCCCCCTCGCTGGGGGAAGGACCGTTCGAGGAGGGTCTGGGGTTCCTGGCCCTGTGGGATTGGAACGACGCCTGGCACAGCGCAACGCCCGAGGAGCGGGCCGTTTACGACCGCGACTGCGATGTGGCGTTCGCATACGACGTGGAGTTGGGGATCGACATTTTCGGCCGCTTCGACACCGCCGGGACCTCGGACTGGGACCATGCGGCGTTGTGGGAGGTGCCGGACCTTCCGACCCTCACCGAAGCCATGCACGGACACGAGATCCAGGACGACTTCATGTTCACCACGTCTTACCATCTCATCGGGCGTCCGATCGCCTTCGACCGATTGGAGGAACAACTCCAGTGATCACATGGATACACACCTACCGTCCACGGCCCGACTGGTACGAGGCCACCAGGCAAGCCCGGGACCGGTTGCTCGCCAGTTGGGACAACGCGGCTTCGGTCTCGATCGAATCGGGCGCCACCAGGGTGGGTCCCCTGTCGATCCGGGGCCAATCCCGCCAGGAGCATCTGGAGATCTGGACCTTCCCCGACCTCGAGGAACTCGAGGACCACTGGACCCGGCTTCGGAAGCTCGGCTACACCGATTGGCGGGAGTCCGAGAACACCGTTGCCACCGAGATCATCGAGAGCAGGCTCACCGGACCGGAACGGTGAGGGGACAGGTCTCGAAGGCCCCAGCCTCGAACCGGATTGAACACAGAGCTTTCATAGAACCGAACAGGTCGGGTAACCGGAGGCCGGGAAACGGAAATCCTTCCTCCCTTCCGGTTTCTCGTCGGGATTTGTCATAATATCATGATCTTCATGGTCGACTGGAGCGAGTGCCATCCCTCACCCATTGGCGCCTCGCGGCAGTGCTAGGTGTCCGCGAATACCGGACGCATGGACCTGTGAACGGCCTAGCTGATCGGTTCGACCCGGGTGTGGAAACGCCGACGGGGGTCTCCGCTCGGAGTTGGCCGGCGACCAATGAACGAGGAATGAAACCTGTGCGACCTCTCGGGGTGGCGCGGGTAACGAAAGGAGAAGCGACTTGATGACTAAGCGCAACACATGGATACGGGCACTGGTGGTTCTGGCCGTCCTGAGCCTGGTGACGGCGGCCTGCGGTGACGACGCCGAGGAGGCGCCGGCCACCACCGCCGCGCCCGCAACCACCGCCGCTCCCACGACCACCGCGGCGCCCGAACCGGAGCCTGTCGGTTTCGACTGGAGGCAGGCCGAGGGATCCGAGGTCTCGCTGCTGTTCGTGTCCCATCCGTTCGTGGACTCGGTGGAGCCCCTGCTGGGCCAGTTCGAGGACTTGACCGGCATCACCGTCAACCTGGAGACCCTGGCCGAAGTGCAGGCCAACGAGAAGCTCCTGGCCGACCTGTCGACCGGCTCGGGCGTATATGACGTGTTCATGTCGAGCCCGCTCCAGAACTGGCAGTACGCCACCGCCGGATGGCTGGAGCCGCTGGATGATTTCCTGTCGGACCCGGCTCTGACGGACGCCGACGCCTACCGGGTGGACGACTTCTTCCCCGGGATCCTGGGCGCCAACCGCTGGACGCTCGAGGAACTGAGCGGACTCGGCGAGGGGAGCCTCTGGGGTCTTCCCATCAACTTCGAGACCTACCTCTTGGCCTATCGGCCCAGCGTGTTCGAGGAGAAGGGACTTGAGGTCCCCGGGACGTATGACGAACTGATCGACATCGCCGCCGAACTCAACGACGGCAGCGGGTCTCAGTACGGGATCGTCACCCGCTTCGACAAGTTCTGGGACCTCCCCTACCTGACCTTCGGCACCATGCTGGCCTCCTACGGAGCGACCCTCATCAACGACGACGGGACGCTCGGGGTCTGCTCGGCCGAGTCGGTGGCGGCCACCGAGGACTTCATCTCCATCATCTCGGCTGGATCGCCCGAGGGTGCGGGCGCCTTCACCTGGTATGAGGCCCTCCAAGGGTTCTCATCCGGACAGTTCGCCCTCTCCTTCAACGAAGCCGACCTGTTCGCTCCCGTCTACCAGGACCCCGAGCAGTCGGAGGTCACCGGTGACGTGGGCTACGCGGTCACCCCCGAGGGTCCGGCGGGCCGGGCCTCGGGCGCCTGGATCTGGTCGGTCTCGATGAGTTCGGGCTCCAACAACAAGGTGCCCGCCTGGTTGTTCCTCCAGTGGCTGACGTCGCCCGAGACCATGGTCCAGACCCATCTGGGCGGGAACATGAACCCGGTGCGCGCCTCGGCCTGGGCCGATGAGGACGTGGCCGACCTGGTCAACTCCTGGGGCGCCTACGAGGGACAGTACGTGGAAGTGGTGAGCGAGATGGGCCAGTACGCCCAGATCCTCTATCCCCCGCATGCCGAACTCACCAGGGCGCTGGACCGCTGGGCGGAAGCCATCCAGCAGTCCTACTTCGAAGGAGGAAACGTCGAGGACAACCTCTGCGCGGCCGAAGAAGACATAGCGGACATCCTCGGACTGTGATGTCAAGGTGGGCGGCGGCGCGGCTTCCGTGAAGCGCGAGAGGCGCTCGGCACGCATGTCGGCGCCGCCCACCCGCAAAACACGCCGTTCGAGTGGAGAGAGGCGGGCACTGGTGGCGATGCTCCTGCCCGCCTTTCTCCTATTAATAGGTGTGCTGGTCCCCTTCGCCGAGGGGGTTTGGACCAGCCTCACCAACGAGCGCCTCTACGCCACCACCGAGACCGAGTTCGTGGGCGTCGGCAACTACACCGACCTCCTCGGAGAGGACGTGTTCGTCCAGGGGCTGTGGCTGGTGGTGGCCTTCGCGGTCCTGGTGCTGGCCATGCAACTGCCCCTCGGGATGGGAGTGGCGGCGCTCCTGAACGCTCCCACCCGGCTCCAGAAGCTGGGACGCTCAGTGGTGGTGGCGCCCCTCCTGATCCCGGCGGTGGTGGCGGCCCTGATCTGGAAGACCATGCTGCAGCCCACCGCCGGCATCGTCAACTGGGCCCTGGACCTGATCGGCGTGGGCCCCCAACCCTGGCTCACCTCTCCCAGCACCGCCCTGGTCTCGACCGCCATCATCGACACCTGGATCTACATGCCGTTCGTGGCGCTGATCCTCCTGGCCGGGATGCAGTCGGTGCCCGATGAGCAACTGGAGGCCGCCCGGGTGGACGGCGCCTCGGAGTGGCAGACCTTCCGCCACGTGACGCTCCGGTGGCTGGTGCCGTACGTGCTCCTGGCGATGATCTTTCGGGCCGTGGACGCCATCAAGACCTTCGAGGTGATCTACGCCACCACCCGCGGCGGGCCGCTCAACGCCACCCGGGTGTTGCACATCCAGGCCTACGAGGAGGGATTCAGATGGGCCAACACCGGCCGGGCCATGGCGATAGTGCTGGTGCTGTGGGTGATCGTGTACATCGTCAGCGTGTTCCTCACCATCACCTGGAGGCGCCACTCGGGAGCGGCCGCCCTGTGACGGTGCGCACCCGCCGCCGCTCTCCCCTGGTCCCACTGGGATATGTGGCCTTCGCGGTGTTCGTGGCCTTCCCGCTGTTCTGGATAGCCACCATGGCCTTCAAGACCTTCGCCGACATCATCGCCGTGCCGCCCCGGTTCATCTTCTCCCCCACCCTCGACAACTTCGCGGAGGTCCTGGGTTCGGGCTTTCCCCGGTACCTGCTCAACTCGATGATCGTGTCGGGGGGCGCGGTGGGGTTGGCGCTCCTGGTGGGGCTGCCGGCCGCATACGTCCTGGCGCGGGGCAGGATCAGGGCGCGGGAGCACCTGGCCTTCACCTTCTTATCCTTTCGCTTTGCCCCCGAGTTCGCCATCATCCTTCCCCTGTTCGCCATCTACCAGCGTTCGGGGCTGTACGACACCTACTGGGGCCTGATCCTCGCCCATCAACTGCTGACCCTGCCCCTCGTCATCTGGATCTGCCGGGGGTTCATCGAGGACGTCCCCTACTCGCTGGAGGAGGCTGCACTGGTGGACGGCGCCGGCCCGTGGCACCGGCTCCGGCACGTGGTCGTCCCGGTCATCCGCCCCGGGATCGCGGCGGCGGTGATCATCGCCTTCATCACCAGTTGGAACAACCTGCTCCTGGGCCTGGTGCTCAGCGGCCGCAACACCACCCCGGTGACCATGGGTATTCTCGAAGCGATGACCTTCGACCAGATCCGGTGGGGGGAGATGGCCGCCGCCGCCTTCATCGCCGCCGTCCCCGGGGTCCTGATCGCCGTCTACCTGCAACGCCACCTGGTGAGAGGCCTGACCATGGGCGCTCTCAAGCAATGACCGTCGAGATCGTCTCGGTCGGCGCCTGGGCGGCGTTCGACCGGATACTGGCTCTGGACGGGGAGGCGGACGACGGAGCGACGGTCAGCGTGCTCTCCCACCCCCCGCACGAGGAGGTCTTCTTCGGGGACTGCAGCATCAACGTGGCCGCCGCGGCGGCCGCTCTGGGAGCCGGCGCCGCTTTGGCGACGGTGGTGGGCGACGACTTCGAGACCTCCGGCTACCGGGAACACCTGGAGACCCTGGGTGTGGACCTCAGGGGGGTGGCGATCCACCCCGGGGCCACCTCGGGTTGGAACCTGAACATCTCCACCCCCGGCGGTTCGAGCTTCTGCATCAGCCATCGGGACGCCTCCCGGTTCCAGGACTCCTACTCGGTACCGGGGGAACTGGTAACCGAGGCTCGGTGGGTGGTGGTGAGCGAGTCCTTCGGCCGCTACACCCTGGATGCCGCGCGATTGGCTCATCGCGCCGGGGTCCCGGTGGCCCTCAACGGCATGGTGGGCTCTGCCGGGCCTCTGGCGACCGAGTTCCTGGACATTGCCGCGCTGCTGGTGATAAACCGGGCGGAGATGGATGCCTTGGCTGAGATGGTGGGTGCCGACCATGGTCCCAGCCGGAGGGTGATCACCGAGGGTCCCCGGGGTGCGCAGGTGATCGACGGGGAGCGCCAATGGCATACTCAAGCGGTTGCACCCCGGAGAGTGGCCGATCCCACCGGCGCGGGAGACGCCTTCACGGCGGCCACGGTGGTGGGCCTATCCTCCGGCCTGGCCCTGCCCGAGGCTGCCCGGCTGGGAAGCTCCGCAGCCAGTTTCGTGGTGGAGGAGGTGGGATGCCAGACCAACCTGCCCACCCGGAGGGCCTTGGAAGAACGACTGGAAGGAAGGCTGTGACCCAGCGGAAGATCGACGCTCACATCCATTTCGGGACCGACCCGCACGTCGCCTCCAAGACGGTGGTCCCCTACCTGCGTCCCGACGAGCCCGAGTCGGCGATCCGGTTCCTCGAGGAGCAGAATGCCGAGATCGGGATCCTGTTTCCCCACGACCGCATCTTCACGCCCCCCTGGGACGCCGACTACAACAAACAGAACGAACAGGTCGGACGGGCCGCCACGGCCTATCCGGACCGGTTGATCGGAGTGGCCCGGATCAATCCCACCTTCGGAGCGGAGCACACAGCCGGGTTGCTGGACCGCTACGTCGAGTCATGGAACTGCCGGGGGGTGAAACTGGTGGCCGGCTACGACTACTACCGGCCCAACGACATGTCGGTGATGGGTCCGCTCCTCGACAAATGCGAGGAACACGACCTCACGGTGCTCTTCCACTCCGGCGACGCGCCGCGCGACCTCCCCTCGCTGCAAGCCCAGGCGGCCAAGCGATACCCGCGGGTCCGGTTCCAGTTAGCTCACATGGGCATGCACCTCTTCCTCTGGGAGGCGATCATCGCCGCTCAGGAACACGACAACATCTGGTGCGACATGTCCCAGGCCTTCACCTACGACATCGCCATCTTCCTGGCCGAAGCCGGGTCGGACAAACTCCTGTACGGAACGGACGCACCCTATCAGTCGCCCCGGGTGGAGTCACAGAAGGTCCTGGACGCCACCTCCGATCCAGAGGTGCGCCACGCCGTGTTCTACGAGAACGCCCTGGAGGTGTGGCGGCTCGAACGCCGCTGATCCGCTTTTAGCATCTCCATCGAGATTCGTCCGGCCAGCGCTACCCCGCCTGGGCCACTGGGATCTTGGCCAGCCGTTCCGAAATCCGGTCTTGGGTGGTCTCAAGGTCGTATTGGCTCTGCAGCCCCATCCAGAACCCCGGAGAATTGCCGAAGAAGCGAGCCAGCAGCAAAGCGGTCTCGGCCGTAATGGCCCGTTCACCGTGGACGATGGAGTGAATCCGTCTGGCGTCCACTCCGATAGCTTTGGCCAGCCGGTATTGAGTGATCTTCATGGGAACGAGGAACTCCTCGTTCAGGATGTCGCCGGGGTGGATCGGGGGAGTTTTCGGCTCTGTGGTCAAATCGGCCTCTGCTTCCGCGGAGCCCTCGCATAGTAGTGCGCCACACTAATAGCGGCAAATACAAATGCCTACGCCTCCCCCAAAATGGACAGCCGAGGGATGGGCGCCGGTCTTGGCAAATTAAGGAAAAGGCGGCGGGCCTAACCGAGGGTGCCAACCCGGTATCCCCGGGGTGGTGGTTCGCCCAGAAGGTGTTCCACGAAGTAGTCCCAGCGGCGGCGGGTGAAGTAGGGGTCCTCGCTCCAGGTGCCCCAGGTTCCGGCGAAGTCGTGGTTTCGGTTGGGGAGCACCAGCAGGTCGAAGTCCCGATTGGCCGCGATCAGGGCGGCGACCAGTTGCATGGTTGAGGCAGGGTTGACGTTGTCGTCCAAGTCCCCTGTCACCAGGAGGAGCTTTCCTCGGAGGTTGTGAGCCAGGCTCTTGTTGGCCTGGGTGTCCCAGCCGGGTCCCGGTAGGGGCCCGATCCAGCGTTCTCCCCAGGTGACGTTGGTGAGCCTCTGGTCGTGGTTTCCCGCCGAGGCGACACCCACGCGGTACACCTCCGGGTACTCCAGCATCGCCCTGACCGCCGCGTAGCCACCCGCCGAGTGACCGTAGATGCCTACCCGGTCGAGGTCCAGGTACGGCCTCTCCTCGGCCAGTTGGTTGAGCGCCGCCACGTGATCGGCCAGGACTCCCGCCTCGCCGGACCTGCCGTATCCGGCGTCTAAGAAGGCCTTGGATCTTCCGGGCGTGCCCCGGCCGTCGACGGTGAACACCACGAATCCAAGGTCGGCAAGACAGCGGGTGCCCTCCCCCACCACGTCTGTGAAGGCACGGGGAGTCCTGGTGGCCTGTGGACCCGGATAGATGCTCTCGATCACCGGGTACTTGCGGGAGGGATCGAAGTCACGGGGCAGGACGATCATCCCCCACAGGTCGGTCTGGCCGTCGCTTGCTTTGGCGGTGAAACGCTCGGGGTATCTCCTCCCGGTGGACAGGAGTTCGGAGACGTCGGTCTCGGCCACCGGCGCCACCAACTCGCCGGTGGACCTGCGGAGCACCGTTCTGGGCGGCTGGTCGATCCGGGAATAGCGGTCCACGAAGTACCGACCGTCGGGAGAGAAGTCCACCCAGGGAGGCCATTCGCCATGCTCGGCGTCCTCGGGCGTCAGGAGGACCGGCGTCCCTCCGTCGAGGCTCACCGCGTAGAGGTGGTGGTAGTAGGGATCGCGGGACGGTTCCACCCCGGTGCCCATGAAGAACGCCGTCCGGGTCTCCTCATCGACTCTCACCAGGTCGGTGACCACCCACTCTCCGGCGGTCAACTGCCTGATGGGATCGCCGCGGCCATCCAGGAGATAGAGGTGACCCCAGCCGCTTCCGGTCGAGTACCAGATGATCTCCTGGCGATCCCTCCCCACCCAGACGTTGGGAGGGCCGTAGTAGAAGGCGTTGAGGTCGATGGGCGTATCGCTCGTCTCCTCCACCAGCACCGTGCACTCACCCGTCGACGGGTCGGCCGAGACCAGGCGGACGGAGCGGCGGTCCCTGGCCCAGTCGAGGAAGAAGACCGCGTGCGAGCCGGAGGCCCACCAGATGTGGTTTAGTTCGATGGGCGTGAGGAACGGCGACGCCAGGGGCCGCCATCCCAAGTCGGTGCGCCTGGCGGTCTCCACATCGAACACCACCAGTTGCGCCAGCGGCAACTCGGCATCGCCCGGCAAGGCTTGGCGGTAGGAGTGGACCCGGGGGCGCAGCGATCCTTCGGGAGCGCCCTGGAGGAGGTGCAACATCTCGACCCGTCGCTCGTCGAGGCGGTGAGTCAGGAGATAGCGCTCGTCGGGAGACCACGCCACCCTGGGGGGAACCTGGCGCCCTCGGAGTCGGTCGGTGACCGCCGAGTTGCGGCCCTCCGTCGGCGACCCGTAGCCGTAGGATGGCTGGGCGTCGTTGGTTAGGGCCGTGGAGAAACCATTGGCGCGGTCGACCAGCACCAGGTCACCGACGTCGATCCTTGCCTCGTACCTCCCCGATGGAGAGAGACTCCCCCGCCCATCTGTCGGCGAGGAATCGGGAAGGGCCGCCAACTCGGAACCGTCCAGTCCGCACTCCCACTTCCGGCCATCGACCTCGAAGCGGATGCGGGACCCTCGGGAGGTGAACTCGAAGGTCTCGACCGGGAGACCGGACGGGCGGACCTCCCTTCCCAGGGCTTCTGTGAGCGCCTGCGCCACCCCCCGGTGATCAAACGCCTCCTGCTGGCGGCCGGTGGCTGCGTCGACCAGCATGAACCGCTGACCCGAGGCCGACTCGGAGCGGTACCAGAACCCACTGGAGTCCGGAAGCCAGTGCACCGCCGTCTCCAGGTTGAACACCAGCGACTTGACGTTGCGATAAAGCATTTGCTCGGCACGCCGGTAGCGCTCCCGCATGCCGGGATCGGGGTCGGATTTCACCGGTCCCGGTCCTCCAGGATTTCCGCCATCCGCTCGGCGATGATCATTTCCTGGCCGTCCTGGAGGGTGGAGACCCTGATGTCCATGTAGTCGCGGTCGGGGTCGACCCACTGGTAGTGGGGACGGAGGATGATGCACGGCTCCCCCTGGTGCAACTCCCTCACCACCTCGGCCAGGCTCTTGGGTGAGCGGGACCGGTCGAAGGTGATCCGGAGGGAATCGGGCGGTTTCGACTCGGAGGTCACCGAACCGTCGGCGTAGGCGAAGCTCAGGAAAGAAAACCCTTCGAGACGGGTGCGCATGTTGTCGAGGAGCCTCCGGTAGCGGCGGAAGCGCTCTTCGTGGTCCATATCCAGCCACTGCTTCAAAGCCGCGTAGGCGGCCACTATCTCGCTCCGCCCCACTTTCATGTGCCTCCCGAACGCCAGGGCATTGGGTCCCTCGAAGGCCAGGTAGCTGTTCTTCCGGGCCGCGGCGATCCCCTCGGCCGTGCCGGTGAGGATGCCCGCCATGGAACCGGCGCCGAAGAACTTGCCGCTGTAGGTTGCGAAGTCGGCGCCGGCCCGGACGTACTTGCTGAAATTCTCCAGGGGATAGACCTGCTCGGCGGCGTCGACGATGAGAGGCAGGTCGTGGCGCGTGGCGATCCCGAGAACCTGTTCGAAGGAGACCGCGTCGGGCGCTCCCGGTGCGTAGAAGAAGATCCCGGCGGTCCGCTCTGTGATGCAGCCTTCGATGTCCGAGGCGGTGGTGGAACCGACCTCTCCAGCCAGCACGATCTTCCCCCCGGCGCCTTCCAGGCTGCGGTCGTAGAAGGTCCTCCGGTCGGCGGGGACCACGAACTCGGAGGCCATCCCCGTGGTGTCCGGGATCCGCGCCACCAGGTCGTCTCTTCCTCCTGTGATGCAGGCGGCGGTGGCCAGCACCGCTCCGGCGGCGGCGCCCGGCGTGACCAGGGCCGCCTCGATTCCCAACATCTCGGCGATCGCCTCCCCGGCCGCGTCCGAGAGGCTCTCGACCTCGATGAATGCCTGGTTGGCGGCCGCGATCGCCTCTAGTACCGGTCCTCGGGGAAGGCTCCCGCCCAGGCCGGTGAGGTCGTTGTGAGCGTTGATCACCGGACCGATCCCCAGGTCGGACAGGACCTGCCGGCCGCTCCATCCTCCGCTCATCGCCGGGCCATCCCCCCGGTCACCAACCGGACCCGGTATGGGCGTCCGTTCTTTTCTGCTCTATCCGTTCGTCGCATTCTCCTCGTCACCGGAGAATATCGGCGAGTGGGGTATGCACATCGGCGAGTCGGTGTTCGGGTCGGCGACCACCGAGGCATCGACGCCGAAGCAGTCCCGCAGGAGCCGGGGAGTCAGGACCTCAGCGGGAGTGCCGTCGGCCACCACGTCGCCGCCTGACAGGGCGACCATGCGGTCGGAGAACCGCGCCGCATGGTTGAGGTCGTGAAGCACCATCACGATGGTCACCCCCCGGTCGCGGTTCAGGCCGGAGACGAGTTCCAGCAGGTCCAGTTGGTGCCCGACGTCGAGGAAGGTGGTGGGCTCGTCGAGTAGAAGGATGTCGGTCTGCTGGGAGAGAGCCAGCGCCATCCAGGCCCGCTGGCGCTCCCCGCCCGAGAGGGTGTCGATGGGACGGTGGATGAACTCCGAAAGCCGGGTCATCCGTATGGCGTCCTGGATCGCCTCGTCGTCGCGGCGCCGCAGCATCCCCAGCGCGCCCACATGGGGAAAGCGGCCCTGTTCGACCAACTCCATGACGGTGAGTTCGGCCGGGACCTCGTGGACCTGGGGCAGGATGGCCATCTGTCGGGCGACCTGGCGGGTGGGGAGGCGGTTTATGTCCTGGCCGGACAGGTAGACGGCGCCCCGGAGCGGCGCGATGAGGCGCGCCAGGGTCTTGAGGGTGGTGCTCTTCCCCGACCCGTTGGGACCCACCAGGGCGGTCCTGGTCCCGTGCTCGATGGTGATGCTGAGCCGGTGGGACACCACGTGGCTCCCGTAGCCGGTGGAGATCTGGTCGGTGGTGAAGGCGGGATCTGACTTCATGGGCTGTTTCTCCGTCATCGCATTCGCTCTCTCATCAGGTAAAGGAAAAAAGGCGCTCCCACCAGGGCGGTGAAGGCGCCCACGGGCACGCGGCTGCCGCTCTCGGTCTGGATCTCCCAGAAGGGGATCCAGTCGAGCGAGAACACCCGCGCCAGAAGGTCGGCGCTCACCAGGATGATGGCGCCCACCAGCGCCGAACAGACCAGAAGTCGCCGGAGGTCCGATCCCACCAGGGTGCGGGCCAGGTGCGGGGCGATCAGGCCCAGGAAGGCGATGCCCCCCACCACCGAAATCGAACCGGCGGCCAGCACCACCGCGGTCATGAGGATGATCCCGCGGGCCACCTCGGTCCGAAGGCCCAGGCTCACCGAGGTGGCGTCTCCCAGTTGCAGGGCGTTGGCGAGGGGGATGACCATCACCACCAGGGGGAGGATCAGCACCGCCACCGGGACCAGGAAGATGAGGTGGTCCCAGGTCCTGGTGCCGAGCGACCCGACCAGCCATCTGACGATCGAGTCGATGGTGCTGCCCGAGACCAGCACTATGAAGGAGGTGACCGAAGACACCGCGGCGGCCACGATCACCCCGGTGAGGATCATCCGGATGGGGTCGGTGCCGGCCCGCCGGTAGCTCAGCGCGTAGACGAGACCGCCGGCGATCAGTCCCCCGGCGATGGCCGCCATCGGCACGAAGGCGTTGAGGTCGTCCATTGCCCCCTCGGTCCCGTAGCTGATGGCCAGCGCCAGGACCGCTCCCAGGACGGCGCCCTGGGTGACCCCCACGGTGGCGGGAGCGGCCAGGGGATTGCGGAGGACCGACTGGAGGAACGCCCCCGAGCAGGCCAGCATGGCGCCTGCCAGCGCGGCGATCAGCACCCGGGGCACCCGCACCTCCCACACCGAGATGCGGTGAAAGACTTCGTCGGCCTGGTTGATAAGTGCCTTCCAGACCTGATCGGGACCGAAGATGACAGGTCCCAGCATCACGTAGGCGCACATCACCGCCAGGAGCAGCGCTCCCAGGGTCACCAGTATCCACCGGGCGCGGACCGCCGGGTTCGCCGCGGCGTCCCGGCGCCGGGTACCGAGCGAGGTGGCGGTCACGAGAGAGCCCGCCTTCGCAGGAGCCCGCGCTGCATGAGCACCAGGAGTGCGGGAGCGCCCAGCACCACCGTCCACAGGCCGACCGCGATCTCGTGGGGATGGAGCGCCAGTCGGGCGGCCATGTCGGCCGCGAGGACCAGGATCGCCCCCATCACGGCCGAGAGGGGCACCACTATCCGGGCGTCGGAGGTCCGCAGCAGCCGGCGGACGATGTGCGGCGACACCAGCGCTATGAAGCCGATCGGCCCGGCGATGGCGATCACCGGCGCCACCAGGAGGACCGCTCCTGCGAACAGCACCGCCCTGGTCCGCCGGACGCCGACGCCGAGACCCTCGGCAACCTCGTCACCCAGCTTCAGAATGTTCAACGGCCGTCCCGCCAGGAGGAATATGGCGAGGAGGGTAACCGTCCAGGGCGCCACCAGGCGGACCTCCTCCCATTGGACGTCGGAGAGACTCCCCACCAGGAAGCGGTAGATAACCGAGACGCCCCCGAAATTGGGCGCCAGCGTGATCACCGCGATCACCAGGGCGTTGAGCAGAGCGGTGAAGGCCGCACCCACCAGGAGCATCCGCATGGGGTTGGACTTGAGGCTCACCAGCGACAGGATCACCGTTCCGGTCACCAGTCCGGCCAGGAGGGCGGCGATCGGCAGGGCGATGCCCGGGAAGGGGAGCCGGAAGGCGATGATGGTGGTTACTGCCAGGGAGGCGCCGGCGGAGACGCCGATCAACTCCGGCCCCGCCAGGGGATTGCGGAGGGTGTCCTGCATCACCGCTCCCGAGGCGCCCAGCATGGCGCCCGCCACCACTCCCCCGACCACCCGGGGAAGCCGCAGGTTCCGTACGATGAACTGGCGGTTCCCCTCCGACTCCGAGCCGAACAGGGCCTCCAGGACCTCGCCGACCGACAGGTCGGGCGTTCCCTGCATGAGCGAGACCAGGGCGACCACCACGCACAGAAAAGCGATGACGGCCACCACCCCGGCCGCCCGCATCCAACGGTTCCGGTATCGGGAGTCTCTCACCTAAAGAGTGAAGGAGGGCTGCGAGCGAAGGAAAACAGCCCTCCTTACATTTACTTGGTGTCGATTATCGGCCCTCCGGCAACCACACCGACAGGTCGCCCGGGGCATCGTAGAGGTCGGGCCATCCGGCGTTCAGGTAACACTGGTAGGCCCACTGGAGCATCAACAGTCCGTGACCGAAGGAACCCGCCGAGTCCTCCTCACACACCCTGCCTTCGCGATGGGCGGTGGTCTGCAGCCAGACCTCCGCGGTGACGGTGTCCTTGCGGGCGCTCCCGGGCCAGGTGATCATCACCCACACCTCGGGATCGACCTCCAGAATGAACTCCCACGAGAACTCACTGTCGGGAGAACCCCACTCAGAGACGCCCTGGTCGGGGAACACACACGTCCCGGCGCCCTCGGCATTGAGGAACCGACAGAACGAAGAGGAATCCCAGATCATCCAGTTGGTGTCGCCGAACCCGACCGCCACCCTGGTGTCGACCGCTCCGGCGGGCAGGCGGGCCGCCAGGCCTCCGACATTGGACTCGAAGCGGGCGACGGCAGCAGCCGCCTCTGCCGATCTACCGGTGAGGAGGCCGACGTCGATCCATCCCTCCTTGAGGGTCTCGACGCCGCCGATGTCCACCAGGTACACCGGGGCAACGATCTCGAGAGCGTCGCGCACCTCTTCCTCGCCGACCCGGCCGATGATCAGATCAGGCGAATACTGGGCGACTTCCTCCACCGACATGCGATCTCCGAGCACGGGGATCGCTGCGGCGCCCTCGCCGTAGTAGGCGGCGAAACTCCCCCAGCCATCGCCACGGTGCATGGCGACCGGGACGATTCCCAGGTCGGAGGTGAGGTCGGTGCAGTTGTCCTGCACGCACAGCACCCGTTCGGCGGGACTGTCGAGAGTGATCTCCCGACCGCTCCCGTCGGTGACCGTCAAGGCGACTTCGTCGTCCATGTGATCTTCGTCGTCCATATGGTCATCATCGTCGTCGTCATGATCATGATCGGCATGATCGTCGTCATCGTCGTCCATATGATCGTCATCGTCGTCATGATCATGATCGGCATGATCGTCGTCATCGTCGTCCATATGATCGTCATCGTCGTCATGATCATGATCGGCATGATCGTCGTCATCGTCGTCCATATGGTCATCATCGTCGTCATGATCATGATCGGCATGATCGTCGTCATCGTCGTCCATATGGTCATCATCATCCATGGCTTCAGTGGTGGTTGGTGCGGCGGTGGTGGTTGGCGCCGCCGTCGTGGTAGGCGCGGCTTCGGTCGTGTCGCCCTCATCCTCCCCGCAGGCGGACAACACCAACGCCAATGCCGCCAATACGGCAATCGCTCGAATGCTCCCAAGTGGCGAAGACTTGGAAACTCTCAGATTGGTCATGCGAAAAAGCTTCCTTTCCTAAGTGGTTTGACTTTCCCTAATGATAATGATAATGATAATCAATATCACTCCATCAATGTACCAGCCTCCACGGGAGCCAGCGAGAGCGGTGCACGAGAAACCATTTCTCTGCAGCCCGCCGAGCGCTACAAACGACACGCCAGGGGCGCCGGCAGCGATGAGGAGGGTGTTAAGAGGCCTGGTGGCCGGTCCCCGGCCGGATCAGTTAGGGCCGCCGCTGCAGTGAATCGACAAACACGGCCGGGTACGACGGGTCGATTGTGCCCGCGGGGTTGTGCACCCAGTGATCTTCTCTTGAACCCAGGGTCTCGTAGTCCCCGGCGTCGACTTGGAACGAGTGGACGCCGCCCGGGACTGTTGCGCCGTCGACCTCAGCCGTCTCCGTCGTCGTACCAGCCGGCGCCGATGAGGGCGCCGTCCACGTCGAGGATCCAGAAGCGCATCGTCCGGGGGCCGTCGGCTCCGGCAGGGTTGTCCGCGGCGGTGATCCAGGAGCCATCGGCGGTGGCGTTGCGCACCGCCGGCCCCAGGAGATCCTCGATGTCGGTCCCGATATGCCCGGGGTCTATGTGAGAGAGGATCTCGCCGTCGGGTCCTGCGATGATTCCGGTGAAGTACCCGTCGAGTGTGTCGGTCCTGTTGTAGTACTCCGCGATCGGTATGAGACCCACCGACACGCCCTGGGGATCGTTGTAGAACTCCAGGATGGCTTCCAGTCCCCCGCTGCGAAAATGCTCGGCCGCTTCGGAGATTAGCTGTGGCACGAACTCCTCGGTGTTGATGTACCAGCCCGAGCCGAACAGGAGCCCGTCATGGCGGATGACCCAGGCTATCTTCAGCTCGAAAGCACCCTCGTCATCCAAGGTCCCGGCGGCGGGGTTGACATATACGTAAGGCACCCAGCGGCCCGCTTCTGGGGCGGCCAGTATCTGGGGACCGAAGTTGTATCCGTTGATGTCGGTGCCCACCCAGCCCTTGACGTCCAGCCCCAGCCGGTCGGGGTCGTAGTGGCCGATCACGGCGTCATTCTCGTCGATCACGAACACATACCACTGATCATCGATGCTGTCCGGGCTGTTGAAGTGCGCAAGCGCGGCATCCAGCCCCTCCGTTTCATAGCGGGCGATGGCCTGGTCCACTACGTATCTCGTGTAGGCCGCGGGATCGGACTTCGACGGCGCCGGCGCCTCATCGCCGACGCGGTTGCCGCATCCTGCTCCAAGCAGCAACCCGAGGGCCACGACCGCGGACACTGCCGCTGCGAGCTTGCTCGTCTTCAGGGCGGCGCTCATCTACGGGACAAGTCTGCGCTACTCTCGCTGTGCAGGTCCGGGTGATGCCCGGACCACAACGCCATTACACGCTCCGACTGGGCCGACAACCTGTTCGCCCGATGCGTCGTCAACGGCACAACAGTTCGGCTAAGCGTGGTTGGCAACCGGGCAAATGACCGCCCATCATCACCGGTGAACGACAGGTGTGGCCGAGCCGCCGGGCAGCGGGCCACTACAAGCCGCCGACCTGGCCTTCGGGAGACGAGGGGGTAGTGGGCGAATGGCCACCGGCCTGGTTCTCGGGAGACGGGAAGGTCACCGACGGCAGGGTGGTGGTTGTAGTCGTCGTGGTCGTAGTGGTCGTGGGCGAATAGCGGCCGGCCTGGTTCTCGGGATACGGGAAGGTCACCGACGGCAGGGTGGTGGTTGTGGTCGTGGTGGCCGTGGTGGTGGTGGTCGTTTCGGCGGCTTCCACCGTGCAACTCGTTTGCCCGATGGTGATCCACGACCCGTCGACGGTTTGCATTACCACCGACACGGTGTAGTCGCCCGCCGTCAAACCGGTGAACGTCACGGAGGCGGTACCTGTCGTCCTTTGGCTCCAGTCCACAGTCTTCTCCGACTCCGAGCCCGATGAGTCTTGCATCGTGGCCGTGTACTCATATGCACGGAATTCGCCCTCCCATGACACCTCGATCGAGGTCGAGCCCGCCGAACACGACACTCCCCCGGAGGTCTGCGCGCCGACGGTCAGAGCGGTTCCGGAAAACAGGACAAAGACAAATGTGGCAGCCGCGACCGCGCGGGCGACTGGCCGAGTTCTTGCTTTATCGACTCTTCTCATATCCACACAGTGTGTAGAAGATTTCATACAAGAAGTGTAGCTCTCCCTTTTCATACACTAACGCCGCAGCAGGACCCGATTATCTGCAGAAGCAGTGAAGACTAGGCGTCCCCTCTGCGCGCGCATGAGGCTTATGAAGACCACCGAACAGGCGGTCAGGGCGAGGAAAAGTTCCGGTCGCCCGATTTTCATCGTCGTCGGACGTGAGGGTCACCGAGTCAGCCAAGAGTCTTCAAAGACCCCTCTCCCCATCCCGGGCAGGGCAGGCTTGGCCAGCAGAAGCAACCTGCCCGCGGTGAGGTCAGGAGAGTCTGCGCGCCAGGTAGTCGACCACGACAGCCGGGTAGAGCGGATCGAAGGGTCGGGCGAAGTTCTGCATGGTGATCTTCTCCTGGACCCGCGTCTCGTAGTCCTCGGCGTCGAACTGGAAGGAATGGTTGCCGCCCGGGAGTATCCGAAGTTCGACATCCCGGTTCCCTGCGGCCCACAGGGCTGCGACCGTGTCGAAGGCGTCCTCCACCGGGACGTTCAGGTCCTCCGAGGAGTGGAGCACCAGTGTGGGAGCCTCAAGCAGAAGGAACTGGTCTTCGGGAGGGAACTCCAGGTCGTATCGGAGGCTCGACAGATCGCGGGTTATTCGCACTCCGTCGACCTCTCCTTCAACAGCCGGGTCGGCCCGTTCGATGGCGTCGACGATGGCGTCCATCATGTGTGCATCCTCAAAGGCCTTGAGAGAGTGCTCCCTGACCCAGGCCGCCTGCTCCTCCCCCAGTTCGATGTAGTCCCGCACCAGGCTGTAGTTGTACCTCAGCAGTTCGGCGATGGACCGGTAGAGGGCGCCCTGGAGCACCGCCGCGTCGGGTTGCCCGACCTCGAGCGCCACCCGGCACAGGACGTAGGCGCCGGCGCTGTGACCCAGCATGGCGGACCTCCCGTTGCACTCGGGCAACTCTCTCACCCACCGCCAGACCGCGCCCGCGTCGGCAACCTCCTGGGCGCGCTCCACCCCGAACTCACCGGTGCTCTCACCGGCGCCCCTCCGGTCGAAGCGGTAGGAGGCGATCCCCGCTTTCGCCAACCCGTGGGCGAGGATCTTGTACATGCCACGCTTGGGCACTCCTTCGCGACGCCTCGGATCCACATCCGCGTCCCGGAGGTCCGAGAAGGTCCCGCCCAGGAGGAGCGTCATCGGCCACGGTCCGTCGGTGGTGGGACGCGTCAGGGTCCCGGCCAGGACTGCGCCGTCGACCTCCACGGACCGGTCCTCCTCGCGGAAAGTCATGGCGAGCCGACGGTTTTGCCGGTCCTCGATTGGCCGGCTTCTCCGACCGTCACGGTCCTTATCGGGGGAAGGTGACCGGGCCGACCACATCCTCGACGTCGACGGCTTCGATCACGTTCCGGCCCCGTTCGATCGCCTGGGCCTTCATCTTCTCGAGGTCCACCCCGGGCGGCGGCGGAGCGAAGCTGAGGACGAACGAGACCGTGGCCGAACCCCGGTTCTCCACTCCGAAGGGCATCCCCCTGGGAATGTGCAGCGCATCCCCCGGCGCCAGAGCCACCCGGTCGGTGTCGAGGATCCCGTCGAGATTTCCCTCCAGCATGAACAGCGAAAGCTCGAACAGTTCGGCCTCCTCCGCGTCGGGCGGCATGTAACCGCCGGCGGGCACGTGCGCCACGTAGGAAAACAGTTCCTTGCCCGCCACCAGAGGACGGTAGTAGTAGCCGTCATCGGCATGCTGGTAGGCCTCGACTTCGGTGAACCGTCGGATGTTCATGTCTACCCCCTAGTGGTCTCCGGTCGCCGCCCGCGGCCTCCTGTCGCAGGTTGCTCGGGTCGGCGAGGTACCCGGCCTATCCTACCGGGCGCCCGGCATCGCCGAGAGTGGCCCGAGCGGTGGATTCACGGCGGGGGTGAACTCCGGCCAGAGAGTGGCGGAGGCGATGGAAGGAGAGAGGCGACTCCCCGTGAGCACCCCTTTCCGACTGGCTTGCTCCCCTGGCACAACAAAACCCCTTGACGGGGCGGAAGACACCCTAGGGTATTAGGTGTCGGTCCGTCGAAGGACGGGTTGGCTTAGTTAGTTTCGCGTTGGGTTCCCCTGAGGACTGGGAAACCCACTTTAAAGAAAGGATGGGGTCAGAAGTGTCTGACTTTGTCGAAGGTATATCAAGCGGCCTGGAGGCGGCTTGGCAGGACGTGATCACCTTCCTGCCCAAGTTGCTCGGGACCGTTGTCATCCTGCTCGCCGGCTGGGTGGTAGCACGCCTCATCTACAGGGCCGTCTCCCGCCTGCTCCAAGGCATCAGCCTCGACGGACTCCTGGAGAGAGCCGGGCTCGGCGAACGCATGAAAGACGCGGGTATGAGCGCCACAGAGGTGGTAGCCCGGGCGGTGTACTGGATTATGTTGCTGGTGGTCCTGCTGCTCGCCGCCCAGACCCTGGAAATCGAACACCTGAGCGAACTGCTCAGCGCCCTCATTTCCTATCTGCCTCTGATAGTGGTGGCGGTCATCGTTGTGATCGTCGCAGCCGCCGTGGGCGCCTTCCTGGCGGAGGTCTCCACGCCGTGGTCCGAGGAGCACGGCGTCGCTTGGCTCCCGGCGGTCGCCCGGTGGATGGTCATAGGTTTCGGAGCCCTGGCCGCTCTCAACACCCTGAACATCGCCGAGGAGATAGTGAACACGCTGTTCATGGGCGTGGTAGGCACGGTGGGAGTCACCCTGGCCGTCGCCTTCGGGGTGGGAGGCATACCCACAGCTCGCAAGTGGTGGGAGCGCATCCTCCCCGACCAAGACTGAAAGACCCTCCCCGGCGAAAGGAAGGCCTCTTTCAAGAGACCCAACACTCCCCGGCATCAAGAGCCGGGGAGTGCCAACCCCCTGCGCTTCCTCAAGCTGCTTCCGTGAATGGTGTCAGTGCTGCCCGATTATCGCGTCCCGACCTCATTAAATTCCCTTCCTCCCCAGTAAGACCGGCAAGTTGAGGGTTAGCCTCCTTTGCAAGCCGAACGAAGGAGTCAAAGTGAGTTTGTTGAGAAAGAAAGCAGTGCTAGGTGTTTCGTTGACCTTGGTTCTGTCGCTTCTGGCGGCGGCCTGCGGTGACGACGCCGAGGAGGCGCCTGCCACAACGGCGGCCGCTGCGGTAACAACCACCGCCGCTCCCGCCACGACTGCCGCTCCCGCCGAAGAGGAGCCTGCGCCGGCCGACGACATGGCCGACGATGAGATGCCGGCCGAAGATGACGACATGGCCGACGACGACATGATGGAAGAGGACGCGGACGGTCCCAAGCGAGGCGGCGACCTGGTTTTCGCCCGCCACCGCGACAACACCGGCCTCGACCCCGGAGCCGCCGTGGAAACCGACACCATCTACGTTCTCGATCACATCTTCGAGACCCTGTTCGCCACCAGCGCCGACGGGGCCTCGGTGG
>JAPPFC010000043.1 GCA_028824015.1 bacterium | reverse complement strand
AACCGCGTCTACAAACACCTCCAAAACCCCCACAATTTGACATAGGAGCTCACCTATCCAAGGTCGAACAAGCCCGGACAGCCCCGAACACGGACCGTCGAGCAAACCGGGTCTGATCCTTCAACGCGGTCCGAACGACGCCGGAACGAACCGTCTCAAGTGCTTGGCTCCCAACAACATGACACCCCCCTGGGACAAAAACCAACCCCCACCTCGGAATTTATTTCACAACCTGCGACAAGCCGATGCAGGGATCAACCTCGAGGCGCCGGGATCGGCTATAGCCCAAGCTCCGGTCGACCGGGGGTAGCCTATTCCCAATGGTCAAGTCGCTGGTGGTCGGACGGGGTTTGAGCAAGATGTTCGGAGACTTCACCGCGGTCGACAACATCGACTTCGACATCTATCCCGGCGAGGCCTTCGGGTTTCTCGGACCCAACGGGGCGGGCAAGAGTTCCACGATGCGGATGATCGGCGCGGTCTCCCCCGCCACCTCCGGACACCTGCGGGTGCTGGGAATGGATCCCCGCACCGAGGGGATCAAGATCCGGGGACGGCTGGGGGTGGTCCCCCAGGAGGACAACCTGGACCGGGAACTGTCGGTGTACGAAAACCTCCTCACCTACGGACGCTATTTCCACATGAGACGTGCCGAGATCGATGTCCGGATCGATGAACTGCTGGAGTTCGTTCAGCTCTCGGAGCGCCGTGACGACCGGGTGGACCTCCTGTCGGGTGGTATGAAGCGGCGGCTGATCATCGCCCGGGGGCTGATCAACGAGCCCGAGTTGGTGATCCTCGACGAACCCACCACCGGCCTCGATCCCCAGGCTCGGCACGTGGTTTGGGACCGTCTCTACCAGCTCAAGCGGGAGGGGGTGACCCTGATCATCACCACCCACTACATGGACGAGGCCGAACAACTCTGCGACCGGCTGGTGGTGATGGACAAGGGCCGGATAGTCGCCGAGGGATCACCCCGGGAACTCCTCGAGCGCTACTCCACCCGGGACGTGCTGGAGATGCGCTTCGACGCCGACCAGCACCTCCTGGCGATGCCCATCATCGCCGAGGTCGCCGAACGCACCGAGGAACTCCCCGATAGGGTCATGATCTACACCCACAACGCCGACGAGGTCGCCGCCTACCTGGCCCGGCGGGACATACATCCCATCTCCACCCTGATCCGCCGCTCCACCCTAGAGGACGTCTTCCTGCGGCTCACCGGCCGCCAACTCATCGAATGACCACCCCCCGGGCGCTGTTGATCGTCGAGTCGGAGTGGCGCTACTACAAGCGCACCTGGCGGGGCACGGTCATCACCACCTGGCTTCGTCCCATCCTGTTCCTCCTGGCCATGGGGGTGGGCCTCGGCACCCTGATCGACCGGACCGCCGACCAGGCGCTGGGAGGCGCGGGCTACCTGGCCTTCCTCGCCCCTGGCCTGATGGCAGCCTCCGCCATGCAGACCGCCATCACCGACTCCTCCTGGCCGGTGCGCACCGGCATCAAGTGGCGCAAGCACTTCTGGGCGCAGATCTCCACGCCCATCACCCCCGACGACATTCTGAACGGGCTGCTGATCTGGGTGTTCATCAGATTGATGTTCGTCTCGGTCGCCTTCGCAGTGGTGATGTGGGCCTTCGGCGCCGCTCCCATCGACAGGGGCCTGACCGCGGTGCCCGCCGCGGTGCTGTGCGGGATGGCGTTCGCCTCCCCCATGGCGTTCCTGGCCGCCTGGTTCAAGGAGGACTCCACGATGATCGCCCTGTTCCGGTTCAGCCTCATCCCGCTGTTCCTCTTCTCGGGCGCCTTCTTCCCCATCGATCGCCTCCCCGACTTCCTCGAGCCCCTGGCGCTGGTGAGCCCCGTGTGGCACGGCGTCGACCTGTGCCGGTCGATCACCCTGGGAACGCCTCTCACCCTGTCGCTCTGGGTGGAGGTCGGCTACCTCCTGGCGGTCACCGTCGTGGGTTGGTGGGCCGCCATCCGCCAGCTCAGAAAGACGCTCAACCTGTGAGTCTCCTCCTCACCAGATGGATCCCGCCCCAGTCCCGCCCCACCCGGGGAGCGGGCCGGCTCATCCAGCGGAACCTGCTGGTCTACAAGCGCATCTGGCTGGTGATCATCGCCGGATTCTGCGAACCGGTCTTCTACCTCCTGGGAGTTGGCGTGGGCCTGGGCGAGTTCGTGGGGGAGGTCACCACCCAGGGCGGGGTCCCCCTCACCTACGCCGCCTTCGTGGCGCCCGGGCTGCTGGCGGCCTCCGCCATGAACGGGGCCATCATCGAGTCCACCTTCCCGATCTTCTTCAAGCTCCACTACAACCGCACCTACGACGCGGTGCTGGCCACCCCCATGCGGGTGGCGGACATCACGGTGGGAGAGATCCTCTGGTCACAGCTGCGGGCCGCGATCTACGCCTGCGGTTTCCTGGCGCTGATGTACATCGTGGGGCTCACCGACACCCTCTGGGCATTGGGGGCGATTCCCGGCGCCCTGCTGGTGGGGTTCACTTTCTCGGCGGCCGGCTTCGCGGCGGTGACCTTCATGCGCACCTGGCACGACTTCGACATGATCCAGTTGGTGATCCTCCCCCTCTTCCTCTTCTCGGGGACTTTCTATCCTCTGAGCGTGTACCCCCCCTTCCTCCAACCCATCATGCAGATCTCTCCCCTATATCACGGAACGGAGCTGTTGAGGGCCTTCACCCTGGGAAGCTTCGACTGGACCCTCCTCGCTCACGCCGGGGTGCTGGTGGGCGTGGGACTGGTGGGCCTGGCGATCACCTCCCGCCGACTCGGCCGGACCCTCCTGAAATGAGCGATCCCCTGGGCAGCCAGATCAGGGAGGCTCTCTTCGCCGCGCCGGCTCGACCCGACGAACCCGAGCCGCAACCCGAGTCCGGGGAGGCGCCCGCCGACCTGCCGGACGACCTGCGCATCGACCTCTACCGGTGGATGCGCCTCACCCGCACTCTCGACAACACCATGGTCGACATGTGGAAGCAGGGAAGAGGCCTGGGAGGGACCTTCAGCGGACGGGGCCATGAGGGGATCAGCGTGCCCATGGCAATGGCGCTCGGCCCCGACGACGTGATCGCGCCGATGCACCGGGACGTCGGGTCGTACCTGGTGCGGGGCATGACCCCGGCCCGGGTGTTCGGGAACCTCCTCGGCAGGGTCACCGGCCCGAGCGAAGGGCGGGACGCCAACCTGCACGGCATGGGCGACCTGAGCCTGGGGATCATCGGATACGTCTCCCACATCCCCCAGCAGATCCCCATCACCCTGGGGATGGCGATGTCCTTTCGGTACCGGGGCGAACCCCGGGTGGCCCTCACCGCCTGCGGCGACGGCGGGACCACCACCGGCCCCTACCACGAGTCCCTGAACATGGCAGCCCTGTACTCCGCACCCATGGTGCTGGTGGTACAGAACAACCAGTACGCCTACTCCACTCCCCTCGACCAGCAGATGGCCACCTTCGCCATCACCGAGCGGGCCGCCGCCTACGGGCTCACCGCCCGGACCGAGGACGGCAACGACGTGGAGGCCATGTTCCGCTCCATCAAGGCCGCCGTGGACCGGGCCCGCTCCGGGGGGGGACCGACGGTGATCGAGGCCCGGACCATGCGCATGCTCGGCCACGCCATCCACGACGGCGCCGAGTACGTCCCCAGAGAACTCCTGGAACGCTGGGAGGCCCGCGATCCGGTGGACCACCAGCGCCGACGCCTCCTTTCGGAGGGGGTGTCCGGAGAAGCCGGACTGGCGGAGATAGACGCCTGGGCGCGGGCCGAGATCAACGCGGCCGTGGCCGAAGCCGAGGCGGCGCCCTTCCCCGATCCCGGCACCGTCTCCGACCGGATCTACGCATGAGGGAACTCACCTACATCGCCGCCATCTCCGAGGCCATCTCCCACGAGATGGAGAGAGACCCCGACGTGCTGGTACTGGGAGAGGACGTGGGGGGCGACTTCGGGGGCGCTTTCAAGGTGACCAGGGGCCTGGCCGCCCGGTTCGGCGACCGGCGGGTGCTCAACACGCCCCTCGTCGAGCAGTCCTTCATCGGCATGGCCAACGGGATGGCGCTGATGGGAATGCGTCCCATCGTCGAGGTGCAGTTCGCCGACTTCATCTCCAGCGGTTTCGACTCGATCGTCCAGTCGGCCGCCACCATCCACTACCGGTTCGGCGGGAAGGTCCCCTGGGTGATCCGGGCTCCCTCCGACGGGGGGATCCGCTCGGGTCCCTTTCACAGCCAGAACCCCGAGGCCTGGTTCGTCCACACCCCCGGGCTGAAGGTGGTGGCGCCCTCCAACCCCGCCGACGCCAAGGGCCTGCTGTGCTCGGCGGTGCGCGACTCCAATCCGGTGATCTACTTCGAGTCAAAGCCCCTGTACCGCTCCCTCCGGGGACCGGTGCCAGACGGCGAGCACCTGGTTCCCATCGGGAAGGCCAGGGTGGTCCGCCCCGGAACCCATCTCACCATGGTGGCCTACGGCGCCCAGGTCCCCCAGGCGCTGTCGGCGGCCGAGGAACTCGCCACCGGGGGAATCGAGGCCGAGGTGGTGGACCTGCGGTCCCTAAAGCCCCTCGACTTCGAGACCGTGGCCGAAAGCGTCACCCGAACCTCCCGGGCCCTGGTGGTGCATTCGGCAAACCGCCTGGCGGGCGTCGGCGCGGAGGTCTCGGCGCGCATCTCAGAGGAGTGCTTCGAGTGGCTGGACGCCCCGGTGACCCGCCTGGGCGGCCTCGACGTCCCCGTGCCCTTCAGCCCCCCGCTCGAAGACGCCTACCGGCCTGACGCCCGAAAGATCGCCGCCGCCGCCCGGCGCCTGGCCGCTTACTGAATCGGGGCCTCAGCCGTCTAGCATTCCGCGAATGTCCAGTTCTGTCATCGGCGCAGCCGTCAAGCGAGTGGAGGATCCCCGCCTGATCCGGGGGCGGGGCCGGTTCGTGGGAAACCTCAACCGACCCGACGCCCTGTGGATGAAGGTGGTCCGTTCCGACATCCCCCATGGAGTAATCACCGACGTCGACATCTCAGAGGCCATCGACTCACCGGGGGTGGTGGCGGTCTACACCGCCGCCGACCTGGGGCTTCGCGGCCTGCCGGCCGGATCGCCGGGCGCCGACCCGGGATTCGGCCAGCCGGTCCCCGCCACCGACCGGGTGCGGTTCACCGGCGAGGCGGTGGCGATCGTGGTGGCCGAGACCGACGCGCAGGCCACCGACGCCGCCGAGAGGGTGTGGGTGGAGATCGACCCGCTCCCGGCCGTCGAGAGCCCGGTCGACGCCCTGTCGCCGGACGCTCCCCTCCTCTTTCCCAAGTTGGGCACCAACGTGGCCCTCGACACCACCGACCAGGCCGGCGACGACCCCCTCTCCGACGCGGACGTGGTGATCCGGGCGCGCTTTTACAACCAGCGGGTGGCCGGGGTGCCCCTCGAGAACAGCAACTGCCTGGCCGTCCCCGACGGGGAACGCCTCGACGTGTGGACGGGATCCCAGAACGCCTTCGTCCACCGCAACGCCATAGCCCGCTGCCTGGGCATCGACCGGGACCTGGTGCGGGTCCGGGTGCCCGACATGGGCGGGGGCTTCGGGGTGAAGATCGCCCCCATGCCCGAACAGATCCTGTGCGCGGCCGCCGCCCACCGCCTCTCCCGCCCGGTCCGCTGGCAGGAGACCCGCGAGGAGAACCTGCTCTCCCTCCCCCACGGCCGGGGCCACTACCAGACCGTGGAACTGGGCGCCCGAACCGACGGGACGCTCACCGGGCTCTCCGTGCACGTGGTGGCGGAAGCCGGCGCCTACGTCTACTTCGGCGCCTACCTGCCCGAGTTCAGCATCATGGTGGCCAACGGCGCCTACCACATCCCCAAGGTGCGTTTCACCTACCAGTCGGTGGTCTCCAACACCTGCCCGATCAACGCCTACCGGGGCGCCGGCCGCCCCGAGGCCACCTCCTTTCTGGAGAGGTGCATGGACCTCCTCTCGGTGGAACTGGGCCTCGACCCCGTCGAGATCCGCCGGCGCAACTTCATCCAGCCCGCCATGTTCCCCTACCGGACCCCCACCGACCAGTTGTACGACTCCGGCGACTACGACAAAGCCCTCGACCGGGCCCTCGAGATGGCCGACTACGAGAGGCTGCGCACAGACCAGGCCGAGCGGGCGGACCGGGGCGACCGGTGGAGGCTGGGGGTGGGGATCAGCACCTACGTGGAGATCACCGCCCCCCAGGGACGGAGCGAATGGGGATCGGTCACGGTCAACCCCGACGACACCGTGGAGATCGCCACCGGCCTCTCCTCCCACGGCCAGGGGCACGAGACCTCCCTCACCCAGATCGTCTCCGACGTCCTCTCGGTCCCCATGGAGCGGATCACCTACATCCAGGGCGACACCGGCCGGGTGGCCACCGGCGGGGGGACCATGGGCTCTCGTTCGCTGCAGCTGGGAGGCTCCGCGATGCTCGAGGCGGGCCGGCAGGTGGCCGAGGAGGGACGGAGGCTGTTCGCGCACCTGCGCGAGGCGGCCCTGGACGACGTGGTGGTCACAGAAGGCGGCCGGGTGGCGGTGGCGGGCTCGCCCGAGACGGCCATGACCTGGGGAGAACTGGCCCAGGCGGCAGAAGACGGCCTGTCTGCGGAACTCTCCCTGGACCAGGCGGAGGCGACCTTCCCGTTCGGGACCCACATCGCGGTGGTGGAGGTGGACACCGAGACCGGCGACGTCCGCTACCTGCGGCATGTGGCGGTGGACGACTGCGGGAAGATCCTCAACCAGCGGATGGTGGACGGACAGATCCACGGCGGCATAGCCCAGGCGGCCGGACAGGCGCTCTTGGAGCAGGTCCTCTACGATCCCGATGCCAACCCCCTCACCTCCAACCTCACCACCTACTTGGTGCCCACCGCCTCCAACCTGCCCTCGGTGGAGATCGACCACACCGTCACGCCCACCATCCAGAACGCCCTGGGCGTCAAGGGGATCGGCGAGGCGGGGACCATCGGCGCCACCGCCGCCGTCCAGAACGCGGTGATCGATGCCCTCCGGCCCCTGGGGGTGGACCACCTAGACATGCCCCTCACTCCGGTACGGATCTGGCAGGCCATCCAGGACGCGTCCGGATAGCCAGGGACCCCGTGGAGACTAAGGCGGCCCAACTCCCGATCACACAGAGCGCGAAAGACGAAACAAAGCATTGCAAATCTGGCTACTGTCTTGACCAGGGGAGCTGTCAGCCGCAGCAATAGGCTTTGCACACAGGAGACGGATCGGGAAGGCGATCTCAGCCGCGGAACCCCGCCTTGAAACGAAACGGGGGTGCTGGGAGGAGCGGCCCCGATGGAGCGGCTCCTCCCTGTTAGCTTGACCATTAAGGATACACACGAACGTGTCGGCTGTCCAACAACAATCGCCGCCTGCCTTTGCCATTCTGTGCAGCCGGCTCCAAGACTTCTTTGCTCGACGTACTCCTTGGCATCGGCGTCTCTGGAGCATCGGTACGGTACTGAGCCTCCAAGAAGTGCTCGAATATACCGATGGTTGCCTAGCCAACCAGGTCCGAGACACCCGAGGTCTCCAATTCGTAGTGGAGACGGCTCAGAGAGAAGTTGGCCGAGACCCAGGAGTAACCCACATCCGATCGGCAATAGATCTGGCCCTTAACAACCTCAAGAGAGAATCGTGGAGCAGGATTGAGAGATCAGACCGTGACGAATTGGAGCAGTTGACCCGCCGCGCTAAGGAAGATTACTGCCACAGATGGAAGGACGCTCCCCGGAACATACCCATCGAATTCGCAGCCAGAGCGTTGGCTACCCACCTTCTCGACGCAGGTTTCAGCCCCGATCACCTGTATCGCTGGCTGCAGGCGACTCAAGAGTCTATGGCCTCTATCGGAGAGGCGGCAGAGGAGCTGGCGTCCATGACAGAGCGGATGCCTGCGAAGTTTCACGAAGTGTTCGTGCCCTGCTCCGCTCCCGGTCTGAAGCCTCAATCAAGTGTTGTCATGAGGTGGGTAGACGGCCCGGAATCCGCGTTGTGGCTCCGTGAGAGGGTTCCCGGAGGCGGGCGTCACCGGCATAGCGCGGGCCTGATTGTCAAAGTCCAGGCCCGCGATCCGTGGGCCGCCGTTGAAGGGGCACGGACCCTGATTGCTCGCGCGGACGCTCGAGCCAAAGTGGCCCAACCATCCAACAAGAGCATTGAACTTGCAGGTTGGGCACGAGTCGCAGGAAGTAACCACACATTTCGGGTCGATAATCCAGGGAGACGCGTCGAAATCGGAAGCCTTGCCAGAGAGGCAGCCGTGTACGACTTTGACGGTGGACTGCCCGCAGAGACCGACGATGCTCTCGAATTGGCTTCCTCCATGGAGTCTCCTAGTCCAGGTACAGCCATTACCGGTGGATGGGCGGCCATCGAGGGACTACTCATACGCCCTGGTGAGGGGAGTTACTACGAAGCTGCTGATCGGCTCGCCGCTCTAGTCGCCTGCTCGTTTCCCCGCGCCGAGATGACACCCCTGGCCTATCGGCACATCGAGGCCTCGGACGACGATCTGGCCCACCAGATTCGTGAGGCGACGACCAACAAGCAGAAGGTGCTTCTCGTCGAGCGGCACCTGTCTTCCGGTGGACTGCTGACATTGACAGATAACAGCGACATCGCTGCGCAGAACCGGATGCTCGCCCTCGTGGCGAACAAGGCTCAAGGACTGGAACGTATTAGGAGGTATGTCACTGAGTCTCTGCGCCGTCTCTACAACCAGCGGAACGTGATTGCCCACTCCGGGTCCCTTCGGTCCGTGACGCTGGAGGCAACCTTACGGACTTCTCCCATCTTGGTCGGAGCCGGTCTGGATCGCATCGTTCATGGACAACTGCAAGTGGGGCATCAACTCACTCCTCTGTCACTGGTCGCCCGGGCGGAAGTTGAGTTGCGCATGGTCGGGACGTCGGGTGGTCGGGAACTCGCCTCGTTACTTGACTGACCCCAACTCTCCATGGTTATAGAGGTGGAGGTGGACACCGAGTTTGCCCGGGTGGGATCTGGTCTGGAAATGGAATCAAGGCACGCCTCATGATGCTAAATGCGACTGGGGACTCATAAAAGGATTGGCGGCGAGGCGGGCCAGATCGAGGGTGACTATCGCGAATGGAGACGAGGGTTCGCGAAAGGGTTTTGTCCCAAGCTCGTGCCCGCCCTCCGCCGGTCTGTGATGGGAGAGTCCTAGTCGGCGTCACCTCCCGCAATGAAGGCTTCCACCGCTTCCCTGGCCGCCTCGTCCCGCATCTGGGTGGGAGGCGACTTCATGAAATAGGCGCTGGCCTCATAGAGCGGACCGGATAGTCCCCGGTCGAGGCCCAGCTTGGCGCACCGGATGGCGTCGATCACCACTCCCGCCGAGTTGGGGCTGTCCCACACCTCCAACTTCACCTCGGCCGACAGCGGGGTGTCCCCGAACCCGGTCCCCTCCAGGCGAATGTGCGCCCACTTGCGGTCGGTCAGCCACGGCACGTGATCGGAAGGCCCGATGTGGACGTCCTCCACCGGCGTCCGGGTCTCCAACTGGCTGGTCACCGCCTTGGTCTTCGACTCCTTCTTCGAGACGAGCCGGCTCCGCTCCAGCATGTTCAAAAAGTCGGTGTTGCCGCCGAAGTTGAGTTGGTATGTGCGGTCCACCTTCACTCCCCGGTCCTGGAAGAGGTTGACCAGGGTCCGGTGCAGGATGGTGGCGCCCACCTGCGACTTGATGTCGTCCCCGACGATCGGGACTCCCGCCTCCCGGAAGCGTTCGGCCCACTCGGGAGTGCGGGCGATGAACACCGGGATGCAGTTGACGAAGGCGCACCCGGCTTCGAGGGCCTGGCGCGCGTAGTACTCGGTGGCCTTCTGCGAGCCGACCGGCAGGTAGGAGACCACCACGTCCACCCGGGCCCGGCGCAGCGCCTCGGCGACATCGCCCTCGGGGACCGCCGACTCCTCCACCAGGTCGGCCAGGTACGAGCCGATCCCGTCCAGGGTGGGGCCCCGCTGCACGGTCACGTCCAGGTGGGAGACATCGGAGAACGCCACGGTGTTGTTCTGCCCGGCCGAGATCGCCTTGGACAGGTCCTGTCCCACCTTGGCGGCGTCCACATCGAAGGCGGCCACGAACCGGATGTCCCCCACGTGGTATCCCCCCAGGGAGGGGTGCATCAGTCCGGGGATCATCTGGTCGGAAGCGGCGTCACGGTAATACTCCACTCCCTGCACCAGCGAGGAGGCACAGTTCCCCACCCCCACTATGGCCACTCTGATTTCTTTCACTGTTCCATCCTCTGTGTGTCCGGTCACGAATAGTCTGCCCTGCCGACTTTGATTAGTCAAATAAATGTCTTTACAATAAACCATAAGTTTTTTCTATGGATTTGCCGTCGCTCAGCTTCACCAGCCTGCGCTGTCTCCAGGAGGTGGACCGGCGCGGGTCCTTCACCGACGCGGCCGCCGAACTGCGCATCAGCCAGCCCGCCCTGTCCCACTCCCTGGCCGAGTTGTCGCGTCGCCTCGGGGCGCCGCTCTTCAGAAAGGCCGGGCGGCGGCGGGTCCTCACCGAGCCCGGGAGGCGGGTGGCCCGCTACGCCGACGGGGTGGTCGGCCAGACCGCCGAACTCCTGCGCTGGCTGCGGGGCTGGGAGAGAGGAGAGGTGGGGACCCTCCGGGTGGGGATGATCGACACCGTTGGCCTCTACACCCTTCCCTCGGGGCTGTCCCGGCTCCGAAGAGAACACGCCGCCGTCGACCTCCAACTGGTGGTGGACGAATCGGGGGCGCTCCTGGGGATGCTGGACGACTACCGGATAGACCTGGCCTTCGTGGTGGGCCCGGCCGGGGCGGCCTACCGCTCGCAGCCGATCGCCACCGAGGGCATGCACATCTACTCCCCCCCGGGGCGGGCGCCTGACGGATGGGCTCTCTACCCGTCCGGCTCCCGGACCCGGCTGCTGGTCGACCAGGGCCTCGCGCAGCGGGGCATCCGCCCCCAGGTGGCCCTGGAGTCGGCCAACCCGACCGTGCTGCGCCAGATGGCCGTGCTGGGCTATGCCCGCACGGTGCTTCCCCGCCAGGTCGCAGAACCCGGAGAGACCCTCTCCGAGGGCCCCCTGGTGGCCCGACGGCGGATAGTGGGAGTCTGGAGGCAGGACGCCGATCTCGACCCGCGCGCCCGCAACCTCATGGAACTGGTGACGAGCGGCTGATCCCTACAGGCCGCGAACGCCCTCCAGGTAGCCCGCCGCGCCGCTGCGGATGAACCCCTCCATGCCGGTGACGATATAACGCGCTCCCTTCGCGACCCACTCTTCTGCGTCCCCGAGCGTGGTGGCGAAGACTCCCAGCACCTTGTCAGAGCCGGCCACCGCCCGAGCCACCGTGTCCATGGCGGCCACCAGGTCGGGATGGCCCTTCCGGCCCACCAGGCCCATCGACTGGGAGAGGTCGGTGGGACCGAGGAACAGCACGTCCAGGTCGTCGATCTCCAGGTACCCCTCGATGGAGTTGACGGCATCGAGGGTCTCTATGTGGATCACCGTCAGGGTCTCCCGGTTGGCCCGGGCGACGAATCGGTCCGCCGGTTCGGAAAGCCCGTAGTCGCCGCTCCGGTTGCTGGCCAGCCCCCGGACGCCCCGGGGGTGGTACTTCACCGAGCGCACCGCCGCCTCGGCTCCCTCGGGGGTGTTCACCCAGGGAACGTGCACCCCGTGGATGCCGGTGTCCAGGAACCGCAGGATGGGATGGGGAAGGTTGGTGGGCACCCGGGCGATGGGAGTGACGTCGTGCAGTTCACAAGCCCGGGCCAGACCGGAGAGGTCCCCCGGCTCGATGGTCCCGTGCTCGCCGTCGAACACCAAAAAGTCCCAGCCCAGGAGCGCCAGGTACTCGGCGAGGTCGGCCTCCGCGTACTTGAAGAAGCACCCGACCACCGTCTCTCCCGCAGAAAGCTTCTCCTTGGTGAGGTTGCGGATCACCCCTACCCGCCGAATCTCGGTTCGGGGAGTCCCCGACAGCCCGGATCGAACGCGAACAGCCCCCCGTCCAACCCCGGGACAGCCGAGTCCGGGCCCACCGCGCCCGAACCCATGGTGGTGACGTACATGGTGTCCAGCCCCGCTCCCCCGAAGGCCACCATGGTGGGGGCGCTCACCGGGAAAGAGATCACGCGGTCGCGCTCTCCCCGGGGAGTCACCCGGACGATCTGTCCTCCCCTGGCCAGGGCCACCCAGTAGCACCCCGACTCGTCCACCGCCGCCCCGTCGGGACGCCCCGGGAGGTCATGGAACTCGGCGAACACCCGCCGGTTCGAGGGGACGCCGCCGTCGCGGTCGTAGGCGTAGGCCCACACCGTCTCCTCCCAGGTGTCGGCGTGGTACATGGTGCGACCGTCGGGAGAGAACGCCAGGCCGTTGGAGACCCCCAGGCCCCCTCCGAAGGTGCTCACCGTGAGGTCGTGATCGAGCCGGTGAAGCCGTCCCGCCGCCACCTTGTCGGAGGTGGGGTCGTGCATGCTGCCCGCCCAGAAGCGTCCCTGGCGGTCACAGCGCGAGTCGTTGAGCCGGTTGCGGGGAAGATCGGGCTCAGGATCGGGCGCCAACTGGGTGGCCTCTCCGCTGTCGGCGTCGAGGGCCCAGAACCCGTCGTTAGTGGCCAGCACCAGCCCGCCCCGCTCCCTCACCGCCAGTGCGGCCGGCGTGACGGAGACCGAAGTCGCCCCGTCCCGGTTCGACGCCGGGTCGTAGCGGTGGACGGCCCGCCCGCCGATGTCCACCCACCACAGCACCCCGGACTCGGGATCCCAGACCGGGCTCTCCCCCAGCACGGCGTCGGCCGCCACCACGCAGTCGATCCGGGGAGTGTTGCTCATCTGCCGCTATCTTACCGCCCCGGTAGTATCCGCCCGAAGGGGGAGAAGACCGGAAGGACCGCCCAGTGGCCAAAGAGCCCCCCAACTATCTGGCCACCACCACACTGGTGGTGGGTAGCGCGGCGTTGGCCGCCCGGTCCTATTCGTACTTCGTCGCCCAGTTCACTCTCTCCGACTACCCGGTCTCGTTCATCCTGGGAGGCATCGCCGCCATCATGGGTTGGATGGCCGTCCGCGAACCCGAACGCCAGGTCCAGTCGCTCCTCGGCCTGATCTTCGGCGGCGTCGCCTTCTTCACCAGTTTCACCCCCATCTCCTTCTAGCCGAAAGCCCCCGGAGAGGGTGAGAATCCGGGAGGGAAAGTCGCGAAAATCGCGGGAGGCGGGGATCTCCGATGGGCCCTCCCCCACCGCCACCACCAGCTGTGAAGTCGCGAAAATCCGGCATCGGGTCAGACGGATTTCGGTGTATGACCTCTGGTTTCGCGGACCGGGTGAGCTCGGGACCCGGACCGGAGGTTTATGTAGCTGTCCCCCCAGTATCAGCCGGAGAGACCAGGCGAGTCAACCCTCGGACGGGGCGTTTTTTGCCACTTCGGCCGCACCAACCTGCTAGTTGCTGAGAACGAAGGTTCCGTTCCACATGGTGATGTGGTAGGGGCGGAGAAAGTCCAATCCCAGCAGGACATCGAAGCCTGGGGGACTGTATGGCAGTAGTAATACGGTAAGGTCCCGGCCGCTGGAGTAGGTGGTTCGGCTGCTTTGGGAGCCCGTTGCGATGGGGATGCTGTTGTTCAGCAGGAACTCGTCTGTTTCTTGAGGTTTACCGTTTGCGGGTACGAACGAAGCGATGTCCGTCCTGATAGCACCTGTTTGTTCAACCACTTTGGGGGAAACCATGGTCTTCTGTGCTCCTGTGTCCACCAGAGCTTGGGAGGAGGGGGGAGGTCCGGCCTTTGGTAGAGGCACCGCGACCCCGACCAACAGGCGAATTTGGTTGTCTCTAACCCGGTCGGCGAAGGTGGGCATGCGTTAAAGGGTGAACGCAAGGATCCCGAGTTGGGCTGGCCTTTCCCCGATTTTCTTTAGTGAGAAGTTACCCAAACCGTATTTCTCGTGGCCAATCGAGTAGGCATCACTCATGTCGTTGTAGATCCCGACAACCTCGCCATCTTTCATGAGCGCCACTCGACCGAAGTGCTCTCTCTCCAACCGATGTTTGTGCTTTTCGTTGTACGCAGCATGATTCTGGGCCACAGCATCCGTCACGATTCGGTTTCCATTTCCTGTTAGAGCACTCTCCAGATTAGACGCCATCTGTGGCAGATCTCAGTGGAATCTGCAAGTGCAAACTGGGGTTTCAATAGTCCTTCGCGTCTGGCACCTACCACCGGGCTGGCTCGTGGTTCCAAGAGGCTTCCTTGCAACTGTTTTAGGTAGTATCAGCCCCCAAGACCGGCCAAGTCAACCCCCCGGACGGGGCTTTTTTGCCACATTGGCCTGCCTGCCTCTGGGGGGAGACGAGCCAGAAGGATGACGATCGAGCCCAGGCAATTCGACCTATAGGTAGGAGACGATCTTTTGGCGCAGAATGTTCAGTTGCTGCTCCTGTACCTCCAGTAGCCGTTGGGCTCTCTCAAGGGCGGCATACAGGTCTTTCAGCACCACATGATGAGCCTGCACGATGCTGAACTCTGTCTCTGCCTTCTGCCTGCGGTTCCCGAACAGTTGCACTATCAACACGGTGATCGTGTTCCCGGCGACGATCGCCAGGGCAATCAACCACTCCATCAAACGGCCACAGGCCTGTCCAACTCTCCGAAAACTTCGCGGTACGCCTCACGAAGCACCTCAAGGGCCTCTTCCAATTCCTCATCGGAGAGGTGCAATCTCCGTTGCGCATCTTCAAGGGTGATGTCTTGATAACCCATAAGCAGGTCGAATATCGCCAACGCGTTCTGCCGTACCGTAAAAACTGCCTCCTTCATAACTCCCTCCTTGCAGCGGATCACCTACAGGGGGCATTTTACAACCCCTCCAAACACAAATCGGTCCAATCCGGACTCCTGGTTTTGCCAACCCTATGCGAATAGGCGTCGCGGCCGCGTGAGCGAAAGGGACCCTGAGCTAATCCCCCGAGGGGGGACGCCCGGGACCGGGCGGGCCGGCGTAGGCCTGGGCGATCTTCATCCACTGGCGGGCCGGTCCGCCCTGGACGACCAGGCGGGTGTCGGCGGCATGCCGGCGCTGGGTCACCACCAAACAGAAGTCGCGCAAAGGTCCGGTGATGTTGGCGTCGCAGCCCTCGTTCCACACCCACACCCGTCCCGACGTTCCCCGCAGCACCACCCGGACCCTCTGGTCGGGCACCGCAAGGCCCCGGTTCCGGAAGCTCCACGAGAAGGTCTTGATCCCCAGTTCCGCCACGTGATAGATCCGGTCGGAGGCCGGGTAGTCCACCCCCAGCGCGTCGGCGACGTCCTGGCCGTGCGCCCAGTTCTCCATCAGCCGGGCCTGCGCGGACGAATACGCTTTCATCGGAGGCCCGTACCAGGGGACCTGCTGCTCCGGATCGAACCCCCGCATCGCCGAATACAGGCTCAGCCGCGACTCTCTCCACCACCCCAGCAGTTGGCTCCCCGACATCGCCCTCCCCCGCGCCATGATCCGGCCCTCCAATCCCCAGAGGTCTTCGGAGGCTATGAGCCCGGCCACCTCGGCCGCGAAGCCCTCGGGGTCGGTCACCGACTGGGCGGCCTTCTGGTCGAAGTAGGCCAGGTGGCTGATCTGGTCGGCCACGTTCCACCCCTCCGACGGGGTGGCGGTCGCCCAGCCGGCCTCGTCCAGGTCCGCCACCAACCCGTCCAGCACGTCCTGTTCGGCAGCCAGGTCCGCCACCACCGTGTCCATCATCTCCGCCATCGCTACTCCGCCTCCGACCCCACCTCGGCGCCTACGATGTGCTCGAGGGCCTTGACCAGCGCGTGATTGCCCTCCGCGCCCAGGCCCCGGCGCTGCAGGGCCCGGTAGAGCTGGAACACCAGGGCGGTCCCCGGAAGGGGCACGCCCAACTCGTCCGCGGCCTCCAGCACCAGGCGCAGGTCCTTTTGCTGCAGGTCGATGGTGAACCCCGGACGCCAGTCGCGCACGATCATCTGCGGGCCCCGGTTGGCAAGCATCCACGACCCGGCCGCCCCGCCGGTCACCGCCGACAGGGTGGCCTCCAGGTCCAGTTCCCCCACCTCGGCCAGCAACAACGCCTCAGACACCGCCAGTTGGTTCACCACCACCAGCACCTGGTTGACCAGCTTCACCATCTGTCCCGATCCCACCGGGCCGGTGTGGGTGATGCTCTTTCCCATCGCCTCCAGGTAGGGACGCACCCGGCCCAAGTCGGAGGCCTCGCCGCCCACCATTATCGAGAGGGTGCCCAACGCGGCGCCTTCGCTCCCCCCGCTGACGGGGCCATCCAGCCACGAAGAGCCAGCCTCTTCTGCCAGGGCCGCCAGCCGCCGGGTCTCCGACGGGCTGATGGTGGAGTGGTCCACCACCACCGAACCCGGAGAGAGACCCGCCAGGATCCCGTCGGGTCCCTCGGTCACCGCCACCACGTCGGGGGTGTCGGAGACACAGATCATCACCACCGACGATCCTTCCGCCACCTCCCGCGGCGACCCCACGGCCGAGGCGCCCATCTCCACCAGCGGCTCCATGCGCGACGCCGTGCGGTTCCACACCGTCACCGGATGTCCGGCCCGAAGCAGGTTGGCCGCCATCCCTCCCCCCATTATCCCCAGGCCGATGAATCCAAGCCGTTCGCTCAACTGTGTCCTCCTTTATCGCTTCTCATTCTGCCATGACCACCAGCACCTGTCCACTCGCCACCTGCTCTCCGGGGGCGGCCAGCACCGAGACCACCTTCCCCGAGTGGGGTGCGCGCAACCCGTGCTCCATCTTCATCGCCTCCATCACCACCAGCACCTCTCCCTTCTCCACCTCGTCGCCCTCCCCCGAAGCCACCTCCACCACCCGCCCGGGCATGGGCGCCTGGAGCGACCCCGACTGCTCGGCGCCGCCCGGCATCGGGTAGCGGTCCTTCTCCACCAGCCGCGACAGCCCTCCGGGTCCGTCCACGTAGTGGGTGTCTCCCACCCGGTTGACCCGGTAGAACCCCAGCACCCCGTCCACCTCCAGCCCCACCCGGTCCGGACCGCACTCCGAGAGGCCGGTGACCCCGAGCGCCTCGCCGTCCACCTCGACCACCACCCCCGCCGACAGGCTGTACCCCACCCGGATCTCGCCCCGGACGCCCACCAGGTCCACCACCTGCAACTGGGAGGGATTGTTGCGCCACCCGCTGGGGATGGTCGACAGCACCCCCGCCGACTCCCGCCGCCCCGCCTGTGCCGCCAATGCGGCCGCAACCGCCGAGAGCCGCTCCTCCGCCCCGGTGGGGAGGGGCCGGCCCAACTCCGCCGGAGAGTGGCGCTCCAGAAAGCCGGTGTCGGTGCGGCCGGCGAGGAACTCGGGATGCTCGAGGATCCGCACCAACAGATCCCGGTTGGTCACCGGACCGTGGATCGAGGCACGCCGGAGCGCACGGGAAAGGCGCGCCGCCGCCTCGTCTCGCCCCGGCGCCCAGGCCACCACCTTGGCCAGCATCGGGTCGTAGTGGACCCCGATCTCGTCGCCGGACTCCACCCCGGTCTCCACCCGGATCCCGCGCCCGGAAAGCTCGAAGCGATGCATCCTCCCGGCGGTGGGGAGAAAGCCCGCAGCGGGGTCCTCCGCGTAGATCCTCGCCTCTATGGCGTGCCCGCGCGCAGACACCCCCCGAAGCCGCTCCGACAAGTCTTTTCCCCGGGCGGCCTCGATCTGGAGGCGCACCAGGTCGAGGCCGGTGATCTCCTCGGTCACCGGGTGCTCCACCTGCAGGCGGGTGTTCATCTCCAGGAACCAGAACTCCCCGTCACGTGCCACCAGGAACTCCACCGTTCCCGCTCCCACGTAGTCCACGGCCTCCGCCGCGGCCACCGCCGCCTCCGACAGCCTCCCGCGCAAATCCTCATCCACGAAGGGAGACGGCGCCTCCTCGACGATCTTCTGGTGCCGCCGCTGGATGGAACACTCCCGCTCATACAGCACCGCGGTGTTCCCGTGAGCGTCCGCCATGACCTGCACCTCGATGTGGCGGGAGTCTTCCACCAGCCGCTCCAGGAACACCCGCCCGTCCCCGAAGGCCGCCTCGGCCTCCCGGCGGGCGCTCTCCACCTCGGCGGCGAGTCGTTCGCCCGACCGAACGATCCTCATCCCCCGGCCTCCCCCGCCCGCCGCGGCCTTCACCATCACCGGGAACCCGATCTCGGACGCCTCCCCGGGTAGCGCCGCGGAGAGCACCGGAACCCCCGCCCGGGCCATCAACTCCTTGGCGGCCAGCTTGTCCCCCATCAACTCCATCGCCCGGGGAGGGGGACCCACCCAGGTGAGCCCCGCTCCGATCACCTGTCTCGCGAACCCGGCGTCCTCGGAAAGGAAGCCGTAACCGGGGTGCACCGCGTCGGCTCCCACCCGAAGCGCCGCCTCCACGATCGCCTCGGCCCGCAGGTAGGACTCCGACGGAGCGAACCCTCCCAGGCTCACGGCCAGGTCGGCCTCCGAGACGAACGCCGCCTCCCGGTCGGCCTCGGAGAACACCGCCACCGCTTCGATGCCCATCTCCTCACAGGTACCGAAGATGCGCCGGGCGATCTCGCCCCGGTTGGCGACCAGCAGCCTGCGAACGCTCATCAGGGGGAGGGTATCAGCAACACCGTCAGGTTCCCCCGGGGCTGTTTCCTTGGGTTAGTTGCGCCCTTCCGCAACCAACAACTGGTTAGACCTGAGGTAACTGTTCGGGACAGAGTTCTTGAATGACGACACCGACTTCATCCAGGGCTTCCTTATGGAGGAGGTAATCGGAGTCAACCGCGTTGACTATCCGGGTCTCGGTTGTCCCCGAAACGACGGCTGCGGCAACGAATTTGCGATCATCCCAGTCGAATCTGTCCAAGCGGGGATCATCAGGAAACGCTTCGAAACCTCTGTCGACGTGAGTCTCGAGTTCCACATATCTGTGACCTCCCGATGAGACAGCCCAAATGAAGAAGAGTTCCCCGGGTCCGGACGCGCCTCCACTGCCCAGGCCTTTCGCATATTCTCCAAGGATTTCCCGCGAGGTGTCGAGCACCAGGCTGTGCTGGTCCCGGACATGGAGCAGTTTTAGCGAAGCGGTCTCCTGGCATCGATCACCGGCGTGTGTCTGGTCACCTTCCGCGACGACCAGGACATTTATGTCGACTACGTCATATCTCACGTGCCGGGAAAGCCCTCCGAGCGTTGACCATTGCTACCGATTCTCCCAGAGGATCGCCAAAGAATCCGGCGGGCCAGTTGCTGATCTCGCCGAGGAGGTTGAGATCCAGCCGGTCCAACCGGGACTCACCTTGCTGGTATTCGCAAAAGTAGAGCGCGACATCCTCCGCGTGGACCTTCCGCTCGGCGACCCTTCTTTGCAACCTGCGGAGGAGGTGTTCGCTGTGGCTCTCCACTATGACTTGAACTCTGCGCACACTGGAGGTTTCGATAATGATGTCGGCAAGGCCGGCTTGCACAGCAGGGTGGAGATGGAGTTCCGGCTGCTCAAGCACCACGGTGGCGCCTTCGGGGACGTAGGCGAGTAGCACCAACACAGGAAGTACCTGGGAGACACCGAATCCCACATCGGCGAGGGACACCGGAGATGACCCCGCATGTCGCTGCACCATCACCCGATAGATGTCAAGGCCCTCGGCGATCGGTTCTACGTCAAACTTGTCAAGAAGGTCAAGTTCGGCCAGCCATGCCGCCACATGCTCTTCGACGGTTATCCGCCTGATGGCGCGTCCTATCTTGTTGAAGGCTCTGGTGTTGGTCCTAGGATGAGGTCGACTGCTTGACACCAAGAGGGCCTCGATGGCTCGCTCCCCGGCCACACCAACATCGGATGGAGTCGAGCCCTGCCACGAGTACCGACGGCGGGGAACCTGGCGGAGCGGCCCTAGATAGAAGAGCCGTTCGCTGAACTGCCGCTCCAGGTCGAGTTCGAGTTCGCTGACAAACTCGGAATTCTTGTAGTAGGCAAACACCTCATCGGGAAACCCATAGCACTTCACCGGCGGCGGCAATTGCCACACGCGGCCCGGCACGCGCGTCAAGTAATTGCCGTCCCCGTTTACGCTGGCAGCCAGACGGTATTCGGCGATCCTGCGTTGCCGTCCCCCGCGAACCCGGGAGATAGAGACGTTGGCGGGACTGGCCCTGTATTCAAGGTCCTCAACTTGCAACTGGTTGTTGGTCACACTGAGCGAGGTGGAAAAGGACACATCCGTCGCCTCGAACAGTGCCCTCTCCGGGTTGACGGGGTCCGGGGGGGCAAGGGGTATGGAGTCTCTTTGGGCCCTCTCCGGTCGGGACCAGGCGTACTCCAGATAGAGTTCGCGATTGACATCCTGTTTGAACAGGGCGTCTCTTAGTCCCAGAACCAACGGTGTGCCATCGTCTCCCAGGTTCAGTACTTGGCGACGGTCTGAAGAAGCCGTGGTCTGCTTCATTAGAAGAAGCGTCTGAATCAGGGAGGTCTTGCCTGAACTGTTGACTCCGAAGAAGGCGCTGATTCGAGACAGATCCACTCTTTCGGTGTCCGCCCAAGACTTGAAATTCCGGGCTCTGATTTGGGTAAACATGATCGATGTCGCGAAGGTTGCTTAGGGTAACGGCGAGCCTCCCGGGAGGTCACCCACCGCCATCAATCATAGTTACCGGCTGTCCCCACTCCTCGCCCCGGTTGGCGACCAGAAGCCTCATCAGGGAGAGGGGACCTCGATTCCCAGCCGGGACTGCAGCCGGGCCATCCCCTGGAGCCACCGGTCGTAGTCCCCCGCCTTGTAGGCGAAGTACTCGCTCACCTCCGGATGGGGAAGGATCAGGAAACTCTCGGCGCCAAGTCCCTCCACCACCGCGTCTGCCACCTGGTCCGCAGAGAGCCCCACCTGGTTGGCCATGGTCCTCATCCCGGTGGGCAACAGGTCGTCCAGGAGTTCGGTGAAGACGAACTGGGGGCACAGCGCGGAGACTTTAAGGCCCCGGTCGCCGTAGGTGATCTGCAGCCACTCGGCAAGCGCCACCACCGCGTGCTTGGTCACCGAGTAGGCCGCCGCGCCCAGGTTGGTCAAAAGCCCCGCCGCCGATGCGGTGTGGAGGAGATAGCCCTCGCCGCGGGCCAGCATCCCGGGCAGCACCGCCCGCGCCGCGTACACATGGGACATGAAGTTGATCTCCCAGATCCGCTGCCAGTCCGCATCCGGCGTCTCCACGCCCCCCTCCATCCCGATCCCGGCGTTGGCGCAGTAAAGATCGATCGGCCCCAGGCGGTCCTCCACCTCGGTGACCACCGCCCGGGTGTCGGTCTCAGAGGACACGTCGGATCGGAACCACAGCCCGCCGATAGCCCCGGCAACCCGCCGGGCGGCCTCTCCGTCCAGGTCCACCACCGCCACCGAGGCGCCTTCGGAGGCGAACCTGCGGCACATCGCCTCCCCGATCCCGTTCCCACCCCCGGTCACCACCGCCACCCGTTCCGCCATTTCCATGTTCCGCTGACTCCTCCGATCGCTCCTGGGCCCCATTCTGGCAGACTCTCCGCTCCCCCGGACCGTCCGCCGACCCGAACCCCCTCGGCCGGCGGGAGTGGGCGAATCTAAGATCGGGATCAGCCAGCGCAGAAGGGGACAACATGGTACGGGTCAGGAAGCCGTCCGGGAAGGACGCTCAAGTCCGGGATGACGACCAGGACCGACGGAGGAGGGAGGTTCCGCCCTTGCGGGCCGAGGCCCCCGCTCCGGAAGAGACCGAGGCATTCCGCAAAGAGACATTCGAGCGGTACCACGAAGTCCTGACCGAACTCGCCGACTCGTGAGAGAACCAATCGCCCAGAGTGACGGCCGAGACCAGCAGGGGAGGGATTTTCCGCCCTTGCGGGAAGAAATCGACTCGCAAAAAGATCGCTGGGATCTAATACAGGAAGAGATGGCGCGTCACCAGGATGTCCTGGCCGAACTCGCCGACGCGTGGGCGAACCGAACTGGGTATCTGAAAACGAGGCCATAGCCCTTCACAGTGAGCCTTCCTCCATCACGGGGGATCGGCGGGGATTCGAGACCGGGCCTTCCGGACTCGGCATTAGCCCGGCCTCGTCAGGTATTCGCCTACACTGCAAACGCCAAAACAGTCGAACCGGTTGCGGCTTACACCGCGGGCATCGTTAGAAACCATCCCTCAAACCGCGGTCGGCGGCGACCGCGAGGAACCACCTCAGGGGCAAACGCACTCCAGTGCTCCTTGGTGATTGCCGCCTGATGCAAATCAAACGTTCAATACCATTGGACCAGGCAATCAAGAGACACCCGAGGACCGACCCATGACCCAGACCCCCGAGAACAAAGCCATCCGCTACGAGCCCGACGAGTCCCCGCCACTGCCGCTGGCGCTCGGAGCGGGCCTCCAGGCCGCGGCGGTGATCGTGGCGCCGGTGGTCCTCACCGTGGTGATCGTGGCCCGCATCGCCGACCAGGCAGACAGCTACATCACCTGGGCGGTGTTCGCCGCGCTCCTGATCAGCGGGCTCACCACCGCCCTCCAGGCCCGCAGGCTGGGACGGATCGGATCGGGGCACGTGCTGATCATGGGCACCTCGGGAGCCTTCATCGCGGTGTGCGTGGCCGCCCTGGTGGACGGCGGCCCGGCCACCATGGCAAGCCTGGTGGTGGTGTCGTCGCTCTTCCAGTTCCTGATGGCGAACCGGCTCTCGTGGCTGCGCCGGGTGTTCACCCCGGTGGTGGCCGGCACGGTGATCATGCTGATCGCCGCCACGGTGATGCCGCTGATCTTCTCCTCCCTCACCGACGTGCCCGCCGATACCCCCGGAGCCGCCGCGCCGACCGCCGCCCTGGTCACCCTGGTGGTGGTCGGGGGGCTGATCCTGCGGGCTCCCCCCGCCTTCCGGCTCTGGTCGCCCGTCATAGGGGTTGCGGTGGGCTGTGTGGTGGCCGCGCCCTTCGGCCTCTACGACCTGGGCCCGGTCCTCGACGCCTCCTGGATCGGCGCCCCGTTCTCGTCCTGGCCGGGACTGGACCTCACCCCCGGCGTCGAGTTCTGGGAGCTCCTGCCCGCCTTCGTGGTGGTCACCCTGGTGGGGGCGATAGAGACCCTCGGCGACGGGGTCGCCATCCAGCGGGTCTCCCGGCGCACCCCCCGGGCCACCGACTTCCGAGTGGTGCAGGGGGCCCTCAACGCCGACGGCGTCGGGAACCTCCTCTCGGGCTTGGCGGGAACCCTCCCCAACACCACCTATTCGACCAGCATCTCCCTCGCCGAGGTCACCGGCGTCGCCTCGCGGCGGGTGGGCGTCATCATCGGCGCCTTCTTCCTGGGATTCGCCTTCCTCCCCAAGGCGGCGGCCCTTCTGATCTCGATTCCCCCTCCCGTGGCCGCCGCCTACATGCTGGTACTGGTGAGCCTGCTGTTCGTCCAGGGCGCCAAGATCGTCGTCCAGGACGGCCTGGATCACCGGAAGGCCCTCCTGGTGGGAGTCTCCTTCTGGATGGGCGCGGGGTTCCAGAACGGCTGGATCTTCCCCGACCTCCTGGGTGATGGTTTCTGGGGGGTGCTGTTCGGAAACGGCATGACCGGCGGCGCGATTGTGGCCATCGTCATGATGGCCTTCATGGAGGCCACCGGTTCGAGACGAAAGAAACTGGACCTCCCCCTGGACTGGGACGCCCTGCCCAGACTGGAGGGCCTCCTCCGGGACCTGGCCTCCAAATCCGGATGGGACCCCGCCACCGAGGACCGCCTGGTCCTGGTGGGCGAGGAGACGCTCTCGAGCCTCATCACCGAAGAAGACGACTCCTCCACCGAACCCCGCCACCTGGTCGTCACGGCCCGGCCCGCCGGCGACGGGGTGGAGTTGGAGTTCCTGTGCGGATCCGACGGTGAGAACCTGGAGGATCGGGTGTCCTATGTCAGGGACGCCCCCGAGATCCCCGACGCGCGGGAGATGTCGTTCCGCCTGCTACGGCACTACGCCTCCTCGGTGCGCCACCAGAAGTACCACGACGTCGACATCGTCACCGTCAACGTGGCGGGCCCCCGCTGACCCGACGCCGCCCCGGATCGACCCAAGGCCGACCCTATCTCAACCAACCGGTAACCGACCCCTGCTCCTGACAGTGCCCGGCCGTGTTCCCCCTCGAATCCGATGGACCCCTTGTCTCCCTAGCCCAGGACGGACGTCAAAGGTCACCAGCACCGCGATAAGGGACACACCGATCGCCATCCAGGCTCGCAATCCCTTCTCCACACCCTGGATCTGCTCGGACATACTCCTCTCCAACCCACCGATCTGATCGGTCATCTCGGAACGAACCTTCTCCACATCCAGGCGCACACCACCGATCCGATCAGACAGGCCCGTATCCATCTTTGCCATCTCGGAACGAACCTTCTCCACCTCCAGGCGAACCTCCTGGATCTCCAGGCGAACACCATGGGTCTGATCCCTGACCTCCAAGCGACACCATGGATCTGATCCCTGAGATCGCCTGCCTCGTCGTACTCCTGCTGTCGGATTTCGGTTTCCGCCATCGTTATACCCCTTTCCCTATCGACGCCGTCTGCAAGACGCTCCCCTCTATTGCCATCTTGAAGTATAGAGACACCCAAGGCGCAAGGCAGGCAGAGAGCCCTTTGTCAACCTGTCCCCCCGTCGAACCGGCGCGGCCCCCGTTACCGGCGGCTGTCAGCCGAGCAGCCCCATCAGAGCAATCATCGCCCCGATAACCGACACCCCGATCACCAGCCACCCGCGGAGGCTTTTTTCGAGTCTGTCCATACGATCGGACAGTCTGTTCTCCAACTTCGTCATCTCCTGACTCAGCCTGGACTCCACCCCGCCAATCTTCTCAACCAGCCTCGTCTCCGTTGTGGCCATTTCAGTTCGCACCTTCTCCACCTCCAGGCGAACACCATGGGTCTGGTCCCTGACCTCCAGGCGAACACCATGGATCTGATCCCTGAGATCCCCTGCCTGGTCGTGCTCCTGCTGTCGGACTTCGGTTTCCGCCATCGTTATACCCCTTTCCCTATCGGAGCCCTCCTCAAGCTCTCCCCTCTGTTGCCGCCTCCGAGTATAGAGACACCCAACGCGGAGGCCGGGCCGAAGGGCCTGTTCATTAGCCTGTCACATCCATGGACCTCTTCGATCTGACCGGAAGGGTGGCCGCGGTCACCGGAGGCAACCGGGGGATCGGCCTGGGGATGGCCCGGGGCCTGGCCAAGGCGGGCGCCGCGGTGGCGGTGTGGGGCCGCTCGGATGAATACAACCAGGCGGCGGTGGCCGAACTGCAGAACCTGGGCGCCGAGGCCCTTGCGGTGGCCTGCGACGTCACTTCGGAACAACAGGTCGACCAAGCCCTGCAAACCACCCTCGAGCGATTCGGGCGGATCGACGCCCTGTTCGCCAACGCCGGCATCGGCCGGAGCGCCACGTTCCCCGACCTCTCCACCCGCGCCTGGGAACAGATGATGAACGTCAACGCCACCGGCACCATGCTCCCGGTCCGCGCCGCCACCGCCGCGATGATCGACCAGGGCGAAGGAGGCTCGATCGTGGTCACCTCGTCGATCGCCGCCCACTTCGGCATCCCCTACCTCCCCCACTACGCGGCCAGCAAGGCCGCCCAACTGGGTCTGGTGAAGACCCTGGCGGTCTCCCTCGCTCCCCACCGCATCCGCGTCAACGCGGTGAGCCCGGGATGGATCGCCACCGAGATGACCGGCCTCCAGCAGCAGCACGACGACTTCAACCGCTACATCGAAAGCCGCGTCCCCATGGGGAGGTGGGGAACCGCAGCCGAGTTCGAGGGAATCGCCGTCTACCTGGCCTCCGACGCCTCCGCCTTCACCACCGGCGCCGAGATCCGCATCGACGGCGGCTTCTCCGTCTACTGAATAACTCCCCGAGACATCAACCCGAATCCCAGAGGGATTCCCGCCACCCACATTAACCGGGTGAGGGGTACGATCGGCGTGGTGAACATGTTGACTGATGAGACACAACCGCGTTCACCACCGGCGCAGAGATCCGCATCGACGGCGGGTTTTCCGTCTATAGAGGACAGCGTCTCTGGTCAAAGCAGGCATCAAGGTGCATGAGTAGCATAAGGTCCAGCCTGTCGGTCCGGCTAGTAGGCGTAGGCCGAATGTAGCCGACATACCGCGGTGATGGGACCCCGGAACGCACGGGGTCCCTTTTCTATTCAGATCGAAGTCGAACGACGGCCGGGGGGTTCAACGCCGGCGGGTCGCCGCAACGGCGGCCAGGACTTCCTCGGAGGACCTGTGGCAGTATGTGCGGTCCCAGATCTTCCGTCCACCAGGATCATCGGATGCTCCATCAGCGCGTCGAAGGCCGCTGCGGCAAAGAGGACGGGGAGGCATCGACCTGTGGCGTGTGGCTGTTCAGCAAGCCATCCCTGAATTGTGGGTCATGACCGCGAACGCTCCCGGGACATGATGCGGACCCGCCCTCGCCTACCGGGTGACGGTGACGGTGTGCGTGGTGGGGGAGGCCGAGTCCACCGTGATCGTGACGCCCTCGATGGTGATCTTCTGTCCTTCGGCCAGGATGGGGGACCCTTCCAACACCCTGTGCCCGCCTACCGCGATCGGAAGATAGCCTGATCGACCGGAGGCATCCACGGTGTAGACGAGAACCCCTTCAGGCATCGTTGATTGAATAGTGATGTTGCGCCCGTTGCGGCGTTCGATAGTGGTCCCGTCGAACCCCAGTCGTCGCCTGCTCTCAATCACGATGAGTTTGGCTTCCGACACCGGTATGGCGGCCATCGCTATCCCGGTACCGGGATCCGCAACCGGGCTCAGGGTGACGGTCGCCCGCTGTCCGGTGATACACCGTATCTGTGTCTCATCAAGCCATCCCAGTTGCCAGCGGCTCCAAGCCACCATCTCGAGTGCTTCGAAGTAGGGCAACTCCCGAACGGAAACCGGAAACAGGGACTTCAAGCCCATCAATCCGAAGCTGGCCTCACCCCACGTGTATCCCCCGGGAAGCTCTGTGTGCTCGAAGGTCGGGTCATACGGGTAGAGATCGGGTAAACCGAGGCTGTGCAGGAGTTCGTGGGCTCCCGTGATGCTCCAGTCCCTGGGAGCCGACTGTTGGGTCAGGGGAACCGTGTTGATCCGGGAAGTGTTTCCGAGACGTCCCTCATCGGTGACGACGGTGCCGTGGGCGTTTCCACCTCCGAAGTGGGAACTCGGCATGACAACCAACACCGCTGAGAAGCCTGTGAAGTCGAACTCCGGGTCCGCCAGCCGGGCTGCCACCTGATCGATCAAAGCCCTGATGAGGGGATCTTCGTCGCCGAAAAGTCCGAAGTAATGTTCATACCTCTCCTCGGCCCTCAGCCATTTGTGATGGGGAACGAATTCGATGTCCATCTGCCCGTAGCTGACCGCTTCCAGGTACTCCTCGGTGAAGGGCAGCCCTTGTTCGGCCTCGCGATGAGTGGAGTACACAGCCTGTGCATTGGGGAAGTCCACGAACAGGACGGCGACCCGCACCGCTCCGGTGGAGGGAGCCGCAGACGCGGGCAGGGGGAACCCGGCCGTCACTGCGCCCGACCCACCCTGGGGGCGACAGGATCCCGGATCAGCGGATGGAGAGGGGTGACTGACGTGATAGGCGCCCGCACTTGCCGCAACCGCCGCCTGCAGACCCCAGCAGGTCAAGGTCTGGTCGGCGCGGACGCCGCAGGAGTGATTGCCTCCCGCGCTGACCGCGATGAACCCTCCGGCGGGAGCGTCGGTCTGACCATGATCGTTCGCTCCCCAGCAGGCGACAGTCCGGTCGGAGCGGACGCCGCAGGAGTGATTGCCTCCCGCGCTGACCGCGATGAACTCTCCGGCGGGAGCGTCGGTTTGGCCATGAGGGTTCCTTCCCCAGCAGGCCACAGTCCGGTCGGTACGCATTGCGCACAGGTGGGACCCTCCGGCGGAGATGCTCGTGAACCGGCCGTCGGGAGGGTTCAGCTGTGAGGATCGGCCTGTCCAGCATTCAATCGAGTTGTCGGTTCTGATTCCGCAGGCGGGGCCGTCCGAGTCCATCGCAAGGAATTCGCCCTGCGGCGGATCATCGGGGTGCGCTTCACTGCTGCCCCAGCAGACGATGGTTTTGTCGGACCCCAGCGCGCACATGCGCGAACCGGCGGCCGCGATCCCGATGAACCTCCCACCTGGCGGGCTCGTTTTGGCGAATCCGGAGTCGCCCCAGCAAGTGAGGGTCTGGTCGGTCCTTATCGCGCATGAAGCGCCGGCGCCCGCCGAGACGGCGGTGAATCGCCCGAAGGGAGCCTCGGTGACCCTTTCTCGATTCAGGCCCCAGCAGGCGATGGCCTGGTTGGAGCGAATCGCGCAGGAGTGCCGATCACCGGCGTCCAACGCGATGAAAGCACCCGTCGGCGTTGCGGCGTGGCTGTACCTGTGTTCTCCCCAGCAGAGCACCGTTCCATCGGCGCGGAGTCCGCACGAGTGGAGCCAACCCGCCGACAGGGAGGTGAATTTCCCTTCGGGGGGGATGGTCACGCCTGCCTTGTCCCGCCCCCAGCACACCACCGACTGGTCGGTGAGAATTCCGCATGCGTGAGACCCTCCCACCGCCACCGCCGCGTATTCTCCTACGGGCGGCGCAAGCACCTCTCCACCGGCGCCCCAGCAGAGGACGGCTTGGTCGGTGCGCACCGCGCACGACCTGGCATAGTTGGTCGCCAATGCGGTGAACTCACCCGGCGGAGACTCGGTTTCCCCGTAAAGGTTCCGCCCCCAGCAGGCGATGGTCCGGTCGGTTCGAAGCGCGCATGAGAACCGATCGCCGATTTCGATAGCGGTGAACTCACCCGGCGGTGGGCTGGACTGTCCATGGTTGTTGCCGTATTCGTGGTGTCCCCAACACCGTATGGTCCGGTCAACCCCGATCGCGCAGGCGTGGTTCGTGCCGACCGCGATGTCGGTGAACGGGTCGTCGGGCGGGTTCGGGAGGCCGGCCAGATTCCCCCAACATGTGAGCAGTCCGTCGGTTCGGATGCCGCAGGTGTAGTCTGACCCGGCGGCGATGTCAAGGAACTCTCCTTCAGGTGCTTCGGCCTGTCCCTCGAGGTTGTCTCCCCAGCACGAAACGGTTCGGTCGGCCGCCAACCCGCAGATGTGACGCTCGCCGGAGGTGATGGCAGAGAAGTCGCCGGACACAAAGCTTGACCCTCCGATCTGGGTGGGATCGGCTCTGTAATCGATAGCCCGGGTCAGGAAGGTGGCCATCTGCGCGCGGGTGGTGTCCGCCGTTGGGCAATACAGGGCTGGTTCGGTGGAACATCCAATGGTGATCCCGGCCGCGACCAAGGCTTCGATGTCTGTCTGGTGGGTGTTTCCAATGGTGTCGGTGAACCGACCGGAGGGTCCCGGGGGTAGTTGGAAAGCCCGCACCAGGAACGACGCCATCTGCGCGCGGGTGACCGCCTCGGTGGGGCAGAACAGGGCCGGGTCAAGAGAGCATCCCCGGGTGATGCCAAGATCAGCAATCCGTTCCACGTAGGGAGCCCACCAGGCGGTGGCCTCCACATCGGAAAACCGGCTCGTGTCGACGGCCTGGGGTTCTGCTTCTTCGAGGACACGCACGAGCCAGACGGCCATCACCCATCTTGGGATGGGTTCTTCGGGACAGAACTTGCCGGGTCCGCAGTCGGTGCCGTCCAAAACGCCTTGTTCGGCCAGTCTGGCCACGGCCGGCCGGTGTGGTCCCGCATCGCCGATGTCCGAGTAGCCGCCCTGGGTCGCACTGGTCGGAGCCGGCTGGGCCACTGTCTGGGTGGCGGTGATCACCGCCACCAGCACCACCAGCAGCTTCGTCCGGCGCTTGGGCGCCGAATGACAGGAAGTCTTCAGCCCGGAACGCTCAGAACGGTTCATCGCGTTTCGACCCGGGTAAGCGGGAAAATCGCCATGATCTCCTTGCTGACGTTGGGGAGCAGACTACCGATGGCTGGTGGTCCCACCTGGTCCACCGCCCTCGGGGTGACGCCATCCCCACCGCCGCGCAGGACTCCGGCCCACTCCTGACGAGAGCGCCCGACCCCTTCCCCGAACGACCACCGCCTTGAGCAATGGCCGGTCGCCACCGCTGTGGCCGCTCTTTCCAAAGCGTTGAGAGTGGCGATGTCGAGCGAACTGAGCGTGCGTGGCCGCTCGATGGTGATCACGGCCCGGTCGTCCGCACGAGCAAAAGTTGTGAAAAAACCCACTTGAGTGCCCGCGTTTACGCCCTGCCGAGGGTGTAACGGTCAGACTCGTAACGGTTCCTTCCTCAGTAAGGGGCTCTGACCTGGTATTTCATTGTGCGGAACGGCCCTGCAGAGCGACCTGCGGGCTCTGGCGCTGCCGGCTCCAAATGTGTCTCCCTGGTGTAACGGTTTGCCTAGGATTGGGTCTTGATAACTTGTCGGGAGCAGTGTGTGACGTTCGTTGAGTTACGAGGCTCTCGATTTGGTAAATGCAAGCTTGCTATAAGGAGGTAAGTAAACTTATGTTTGCTTCTTTGAGCCGTTTCCGACGGCAGACAGCAGTGTTGAC
>JAPPFC010000024.1 GCA_028824015.1 bacterium | reverse complement strand
AGCAACTGGGTACTTTCAGTGATCAGGTGTGAGCACTTTCAGTGATCGCCATCATCGGTGCGCAACGGGATGCCCGACCAATGGATAGAAGACCTCACCATTGCCGGTTCCCCGGAGGAAGTGGCAGCCAAGATCGAAAGTTTCCACGATGTCAGCGTTGACTGCGTGGCGCTCTTCCCCATGCCAAGCGACCAAGTTGACCGCATGGTCCAACTAACGGCTGAGCAAGTGTTGCCCCTGTTGGAGAACCGCGGATGAGCTACAAGTGAGCCTCTGATCCAAAGGGCGGCGCTGGCTCCGATTCGATGGGCTTGATCGGCCTTGACGCCAGGATGGCTACAACTCTCATTGAGTCGAAGCTTCCGAAGGGAATGAGGCAAATGAAGCGAGGCTCCCGCGACTTGTGGGGAGGGGGGTTGAGGTCCTTAGTTGGGGGTTGAGGTCTGGCTGGAATGGGTGATGCTGATCAGTCGCCTATCCAGGAGGCATCCATGAGTGCTGATGTTATGTCCGTGCGTCTTCACCTGCGCGGTGTTCGCGTTACCGAGGTGTCAGTGGACACGCCTGAGGGGTTGGCGGTTCCCGTTCCTACCGGGTAGCCATCGGTATCTTCCCCGATCTCGTCACGTCCTGGACCGGTTCCACGCCGCTTGGTGGTTCACCCAAAAATGACCCTGGTGCGCTGGGAACACCCAACGCCGCCAACCGCCCGGTGTGAAACCCGGGTTCTAACCGGACCTGTTCCGAGCCGGGTTGATCTATTGAAAAGACACAATCATCTCACCGGGGCAGAACAGAGACGCCTCGACCGGCTGTTTGATAACCACCCGCGGCTGCAAGTGGCCTGGGACGCCTTGCAAGAGCTGTACGGCTTCTACCAGGCCGACGATCTCGAAAGCGCCCTCCGAATTGTTGGAATGGTTCTCCCATCCTTACCAAACCGGCCAGATCCCCGAGTGCCACAGCATCGTGGACACCATCCTGAATGGTCAACCGAGATCCTCGCCTGGCACCACAACCGACGCTCCAACAGACCCCTCGAAGGCATCAACAACCTCATCCAAACCTTCCGCATAACCGCCAACGGATTTACCAACCCCCACACTGCGCTGCCAGAGGACTCCCACCAGTATGACCCCGATACCGCCCACGCCAACAACCCATCCCAATAATTCGCGAAGGGCCAGGAAAGTAGGTCATCCTGTTTGGTGACTTCCATTGTCCAGCACCAACCAGGCCGCCGTAACGCACCTTACCGAACGCTACTATTGGCACAATTGTGAGTGCCCTAGACGATAAGTATCTATCAGCGCTAGCGCTGATGAAAACGGCCTTTGATCAACACGGTGCCACCTATCTTGACTATGTGACTCCATTCGTCGGTGACACAATCCGATCAGTGGGCAGGATCAAGATCTCAGGTGGCGAGCTTCGCAATGCCATCGTCAAGCGATACGGCCTTGAAATACCTGAAGGTGTGCTGAACACTCTCACACGGCGACTTGCTAGGCGGGGATTTGGCTCCCGATCCTATGGCCACTTCGAGCCTAACCAAGAGAAACTCGAAGAGTTGTATAACTTTGATCACCAGCGATCCGAATGTCAGAAGGCGATTAATGACTTGGCTGACAGATTCATTTCATTCACTAAGGACTGGACTGGCCGAAGTCTGTCCCGTCTCGAAGCGATCGGTGCATTGATCAAATACGCGGAAGGAAACGGCCTTCCGATCCTGAGCAGAGTCCACGAGCAGACACCCCTACCCTTTTCTTTGAGTCTGGACGAAGTGGAGTACATCACCAGCGTGTTTGTGATCCAGTCGTTCGAACGAGATATGCCTGAAAAGGACACTCTGGTCATGCTCGCAAAAGGAAGCAAGCTGGCAAGCGTCCTGTATCTACCGGACCCCCAGGCAGTCACACGCAGAATTGTGGGGGTTACGGCGCTGTTGGACACGCCAACGCTGCTCTCCGCTCTGGGATATCAGGGGAAGGAAAAGGAGCTAGCAGCCAAGGATCTACTTGATCTGGCATATGAGAGTGGCGTCAATCTTGCCGCTTTCGACCACACCATTGAAGAAACCAAGCAGGTCTTGAGGGCCGCTGGCCGGAGGGCTGCCCAAGGAGGCTATTACCAACGAGGGACCTGGGGGGTAGATGCGCATTTCCTTGCATTAAGGTACACGGCGTCAGACATTGAAATCCTTATCGGACGCCTTGAGAATGACCTTCGCTCGTTAAGGGTCCGCCTAAACCAACGACCCGCATTCCGCGCCGATTGGTCGGTGGATGAAACCAAATTTGATGACAAGCTCCAAGAGAAGGTTGGATATCCCCGATTAGCGGCAAAGTTGCATGATCTCCAGGCTATTACTGCCATATTTGGACTACGTAAAGGAAGGTATCCAACCAGATTCGAATACTGTCGTGCTATCTTTGTGACACCTAACAGTACCCTCGCTCAGGTATCGCGGGACTTCTTTCGGAGTGAATACGGAGAGCACTGGCCTCTTGCGGTAACTGAGGACGAGTTCGTAACCCTACTGTGGCTCAAGCGGCCACTTACGGCCCCTGACTTGCCTGAACGACGAGTAGTAGCCGATGCTTATGCCGCTCTCGAGCCGGGTTTCGTATGCTGGGAGAGCTTCCTGACAGAGATACAAAAGCTTCGCGATAACGATGATCTGTCAGAGGAGGATTATGTACTCCTTCGCTACTCCTCGGCTACGAAGGACGCTCTCATGAATGAGACTTTTGGAAAGCCTGGTGCCCTCGATGCCCGCGCCATCTATAGAATTCAGGAGAGGGTGAGGCAGTCGATCCGGATGCCTGTTCAAGAGCAAGTTGACCAGCTAACTGCTGATCTAGCCAAGGAGCAACAGAGAGTAGGTGAGCAGGAGGAGTCATTCTCAACACGCTTGGCGGCGATCAAGCAAGAAAGAGATGAAGCTCGCGACCAGCTTGCTCGATTGCGGGAGACCAAGCGAAGAAACGCAAAGCAGAAGGCTGCTAGGTGGGGGGTTGTTTCCCGCTGGACTCTGAACACGTCGGTTTGTTTGGTGTTTCTCCTTGGAGCGTGGTTTAGTGCCCCAGCCGAGTGGAAGCTCCCGCCGCTACCGGATCTGACAGTCCTGCGATGGTTGGCCCGGGGTGCGGTCTTCGGGCTACTGGTGGCGGGCGTACTCAACCTCGTATTCAGGAGTTGGGACATTAATCGGATTGGGCGGCGATTAGAGATATGGGTATCCAATCGCCTTGAACGGAATAATTGAGAAAAGCGGGTTTAGGCGAGTAAGGCAAATCCTCTACTGCTACAGACACAGGTGGAAGCGGTAGTGGCGATGTGGAGCGATACCTTGATGCCGAGAGTAAACAGGTTCTTCGGAATTCTCGGGGGAGTCGGGAATCCATTGATTGTGAGGGAGGGGTCCTCCATAATCGGGTGCTGAAGCAATGTCGCATCCCAGAAGGAGGACCATCGAACTTTCAGGGCTCATCGGATTTCAGTGGGGAGAGAGGGTGTGAGGAGGTGCCAGTTGGGTTTCCCGGCGTATAGGAGTGCTCTGATTCGGCATTTGGCGAAGTTCCGGAACCCGAACGCGGCTCGTTTGATCCGCTTGATGAGGTTGTTCAGGGCCTCGGTCGGTCCGTTGGTCACGGCTGAGTGGTGCCAGTTCGTGATCTGGGTGGCCCAGCGAGCGATGGTACGACCGAGACGGTTCACCTCGGGGGGGGGAGTGACCGGTCCTGGAGATCCGCGGCCAGCTGCTGTGTGAACTCAGCGGCCAGTTTAGGATCTCCGATTTGGTAGATGTCCCGGACGCTTTCTTTGGCATACCAGGCGTCCCGCACCTCTCCATATGGGTCACCAGCTCGCAAGAGCCCTTGGACACGTTTCTCGCCGCGGTGATCGAGACGTTCAGACGCCATGATAAGAGCCTGTATACATGTCTGTGTGAGGGGGGTTCTGTAAACCGTGGCTGGTGTGGGAGCCTGGCCTGAGAGGAGATGATGTGCATGGCTGTGAAGGATGTGACGGAGCGGGCGGCTGCGGCTGCTGTGTCTGATGAGCTTGTGGATGCTGTGGTGGCTGATGCGGCGGAGGGTGGTGTGGATCTTTTGGGTCCCGATGGGGTGTTGACCGAGTTGACCAAGCGGGTCCTGGAACGGGCTTTGGCCGAGGAGATGACCGATCATCTGGGTTATGAGCACGGCGACCCGATCGGCCATGGGACGGGCAACAACCGTAACGGGACCACCCCGAAACAGGTGCTGACCGAGATCGGCGCGGTGGATCTGGACGTTCCCCGGGATCGTAACTCCTCGTTCGAACCCAAGATCGTTCCGAAGGGCGCCCGCCGGCTGGAGCGTTTCAACGCCAACATCGTTGCCTTGTACGCGCGGGGTTTATCCACCCGTGACATCCGCTCAGAGCTAAAGCGCATGTACGGCGTGGAAGTGTCGCCGGCGTTGGTGTCCAAGGTCACCGACGGGATTTTGGAGGAACTCACCGAATGGCAGAACCGGCCCCTGGACAGTGTTTATCCACTTTTGTATATAGACGCCATGGTGGTCAAGGTCAGAACCGACGGCACCGTCATCAATCGCCCAGCGTATGTGGTGGTCGGCGTCGACGTGGACGGCCGCAAACACGTCCTCGGTGTGTGGCTGGGTGACGGCGGCGAAGGCGCCAAGTACTGGCTAGCGGTACTGACCGAGATACGCAACCGAGGCCTCGAAGACGTATTGATCGTGTGCTGTGACGGCCTCCGCGGTCTCCCGGACGCGATCGAGGCCACCTGGCCTCAGGCGCTGGTACAGACCTGTGTCATCCACCTGATACGGGCCTCTATGCGCTTGTGCAGCTGGAAAGACCGCAGAACCATCGTCAAGGGGTTACGGGCCGTGTACACCGCCACCAACGCCGAAACAGCCGCCAAAGAGTTGGACGAACTCGACGACCAGTGGGGAAACCGCTACCCGGGGATGATACGAGTATGGCGCCAAGCGTGGGAAGAGTTCACCCCGTTCCTGCGGTTCCCGCCAGAACTCCGCCGGGTGGTATACACCACGAACCTGGTCGAAAGCGTTCACTACCAGCTGCGGAAAGTCACCAAAACCAGAGGCCATTTCCCCACCGACCAATCCGCTCTGAAACTGCTGCGCCTCGCCGCTCGCAACATCACCAACAAGACAGGGGAGGAGACCTCGGCACCGGCACCCACGGCTGGACAAGAGCCCTAAACCAACTCGAAATCCACTTCCCCAACCGAATGAACCTAACCCGATAAACCCATAATGAACCCACCCCCTCACACAGACGATTTGACAGGCCCCCCGGCATCTCTGACGGCGTCGCCGAGTCTGTATGAGACCGGACCATTCGGTGACCAGGCCCATGATCAGATGCCAACTGACCCGGTGCCGACGGGACACGACCTGAATGGACATCAACTGAGCGTCCTGGACCAGCCTGCGCGCCAACCGGCGGGTCATACCACCTAGGAACTGGGAATGGGTTTCCATGTGCCGCTTGCCACATTCGTCGCACACGAAGCGCCGCTGGGTCCATAACAGCACAGTCCGACGGCCGCTGACCTCCAAATCGCGGATCTGTTTCCGGCGACGGTCATGCACCCGCCGGCACGAACGACCACAACCCGGACACCCCGACAGCTTCTTCGTGGACACCACCCCGACGATCAACTCTGTAAGTGTGTCAACCACCACCTCGGTGACACGAACCCCGCGCAGGTGAAGACGCACGGACATAACATCAGCACTCATTGAGGCCTCCTGGATCGGTGACTAGCACCACCAATTCCAGCGAGGCCTGAACCCCTAAACAAGGACCTCAACCTCCCCCCTCCCCATAAATACGCGAAGCCTCTCTCTTTCCCCCTCCCCACAAATACGCGAAGCTTGTCTCCTGTTTGTCTGGGGGGTAGTCGTGCTTGCGCAGGATGCGTTTGACCAGTGTGCGCAGTCTGGCTCGGACGTTTCTCTGAGGGTCCAGTCGATGGTGAGGTTGTTGCGGACCGTTTCGACTAGTTCCCGGGCGATGGCGCTGAGGACTTTATCGCCCATGATCTTCACCGCGCTGTCGTTGGTTCCCAATTGTGACATTTGCTTGATCCAAGCGCCGATGGACCATCGACAACGTGGTAAGTGCTTCAAGCAGTTCTTCATCGGAGACTGTGCGGCGAACCTTGGGATCGTGGGCGGTGGGATTACGCCGTGCCCAGTCAAGGCTCGGAGGCGATCAGGGACGCTCTTGGTCGCTTCAAGTACGGCATGGAAATTTGTTCCTGGCCAACAACTCGTCGGTGCAATAGCGCACTACCTCTGGATGGATGCTCCGCCGACGGAGTACGGTGCGGATACTCCCAGTACGAGCTGCTGCTTCGTCCAACGTCTCTGCTGCTCCAGCCTTGACTTTGGCGACCTGTCCCTTATTGTTGACCCGCAACCCGCCATGGGCATGGATTAGGACCTCGTTAAGACCGTCCTGCAGGTAGGTGAATCGGGCCGGATCGTTGCGAAACCGCACCGGTTTCATTGCTGCTATGACAAAGGCCACCACGCAGTTGCCGGCCTGGTCCTGGTTCTGACGATGGGCCAATGCGTTGTACAGTCGATTCCACTTCGTGTTCTTGGGGTCGACATCGCGAACGCGAACTTCCCGTAGTCGCTCGCCAATTTGAGAACCTGTCAATCCAGTATTTGTGTCCCCGAGCACTGCGGAGATCCCCTCAACAATTGCGGCTTCGAACTGAGGAATCAGTTCTCCTGCCATGCTCAAATCTTAGCCATGAGCAGCACTCGACAAGGTGACACTTAGGCTGGCTACCCCGGTACCCGCAAGGTCTTTGTTCCTGTTCTACGAGCAAACCCATGTTTAACACTCCTTCCAACCCACCAGGGTAGAGCCCGGTTGCACCATAGATTCTCCGATGCTTGCCGATCCGCTATGGCGGTTATCAACCGGGGTAAGGTTGCGAATCATGGGACATGAGCGAGTCGGCGCCCTGCCTTACACGAGGAAGTGGCGTGAGGTTGTTGCACAGTTGGCCGAGTCGTCCGGCTCCAGGGAAGACGTTGCAGCCATTGCCAGAGCAACCCTACAGAATGTTAACGTCCAATTCGAGAGAATCCATTGGGACGACGGAGTAGTCGCGGCGTTCCAATTCCTTGTGGCACTGACCAAAAGCGCACCTTCGGAACATCCCGTTACACCCTCCTCCTCTCCCTCTCCCAAGATTGACCTCGACGAGGGCACGTCGGCCTTAAAGCTCGTCGGCCAGCTTCGGTCTTGGGTGGAGTCCCAGGCTGTTTCTAAAGAATACGCTGCCATTGCCACTAGGGCATCCGCGGACGCTATCTCCCTCTGGTCGGCTAAACACGGTAAGCAGGCGAATCTTTTCACTGGCTCCGTTGATTCAAGAGAGGTTTGGCGGCGCGCCGACAACGGGGCTGGCTTCTGCGAGGTGTCAAGACTATTCTTCTCCAAGTTCACTGAGAGATACCTCAAGTACTTCTTGGAGCGAGAGGCTTCCGCCTCCATGACGGGTGTCGCAGAGCGTGACCGTCTAGCCGCTCAACTCCGTGAACACATCGATGGCGTTTCGCAGTTCGCATTCGAGACCTCTCGTATCACCCAATCATTCGCCGCTGGTTGGTTTAACAACCACGCCCGTGATAAAACACCATCCAGCATTGATTCCCGCAGGTTCCTATCCGTCGCCTTCGCGAAGATGCGCGAAGAATTGAATCGCGAAGCTGATGCCGATGGATAACGATACTCCTCTGCTGGTCTTATGCAATGGAGCCGCTAGGCCTACTGAACGGGCTACCAATGACAATGAGATGTCCTTGGATTACCTACCAATGGCAGAAACTCAGGCCAATGTGAGAATCGGACTCCCCAACTTCGTTCGCGATGTGTACTACCTGCCAGACCGGGCCCTTGATCTACTCGAGCTGGCGGCGTTTGTATACTGCGCCGATCGCATGAAGAGTCGCGGTTCCAAAAGAGCCGTGGAGTATCACGCTTGGGCAAGGTCATTCCATTTTGTGGTAAAAGTTCGCGATCACGCGTTCTGGAGTCGCAAAGAAGTCGCGGACTGTCTGTCAGAGGCGTTGAGATTTATGACAGGTGACCGAGAATACAGATTCTCATTCGAACCTGGCCATTCGACATCTAAGACCAGTCTATTCGACGACGAACAATTCTCGTTAGGCAATGCGTGCGACACGACTGTTGCACTTTTTTCCGGAGGATTAGATTCTCTAGCAGGCGTTCTTGACCACCTCGAGAACACCACAGATCAGCTTTGCCTCGTCAGTCACCAGTCTCAACCGGGAACGGTACGGACTCAGCGCCAGCTGGTCATGGCACTAGATAAGCACTACCCTGGGAGGGTTTTCCATTATAAATTCCAGTGCAACCTGAGAGGCATACGAGCAGCAGAAGAATCACAACGGTCAAGGGCCTTCTTGTACACGAGTATTGCGTTTACAATCGCTCTAGCATTTGGGCAGAACAATGTCACCATATTTGAGAACGGTATCACGAGCCTCAATTTTCCTCGCCGTGCTGATCTCATAGGGGCGAGAGCCAGTCGTACTACCCATCCGAAGGCCATCCATCTCCTAAATGGTTTCTTTTCTCTTCTCTTGGGAGACACGACGAAGATGCACCTGCCGTTCCTGTGGAAGACAAAGACTGACATTATGGCTTCCCTGAAAGTAGGTGCACATCCGGAACTGATTTCGAGCTCGGTCTCGTGTAGCCGAACATTTCAGAATCTTGGAACTGCCACACATTGCGGCGGGTGTTCCCAATGTGTCGATCGTCGATTTGCCGCCTATGGTTCGAAGACTGAAAAGATTGATCACCCTGGAATATATGCGCACGACATTATCGGCACCTCGATACCAGATCGAGAAGTCAGGACCACGGTTGTAGACTATGTCCGGCAAGCCAGAGACTTTAGCATCTGGAGTGAAGATCACTTTTTCCAAGAGATGGCGACGGAGCTTTCGGAAATCGTAGACTACCTCCCAGGCGGCGGAGGTGAATTCCAGCGGCTTGAATTGATCAGAGAATTGTGTAGGCGACATGGAGAACAGGTGTTCTTCGCCATGAAGCGTATAAAAGAAACGCACGACAATTTATACGTCACAGTGGCTCCAGACTCACTACTCGATGTGATCCACGGACGAGACTATTTGAAAGACCCGGTGTCACTCTTGGTCGATAGGATTTGCGAACTGGTCGGCCCGGCTATAGGGAAAATGTTTGGTCGCAATCCACCCAAAGACGAACCTGACCTGAATGTCAAGATAAGCGGTCTGTTGGATTCGCATCGCATCGATTTGCGCAGAGAGCATCCGGCAGTGTCATTCGCTGGAGGGTATGCCGTTCCCGATCATGGGAGCGACAGCTCTGACGTGCTCATTGAGGCCAAATACCTGCGCGGTGGCACGACACCTAGCAAAGCGTCTGAAGGCATGGCCGCTGATCTGACAAAATACTCCCAAGACAAGCACATTTTGTTTGTTGTATACGATCCTCAACGGGCTGTTCGGGACGACCAAATCTTCAAGGACGACTTCGAGGCGCGCGGACGATGCACCGTGCTCCTTGTGCGTTGACGGAGGACCGATGAGGTCAGCAGACTGCTGCAACCTCGTTGCCTTCATGGACACTTACGAAGCACAACGACTGCTCCACCAAAGGGACCGCCACTGAGTCGGCGATGAGCACATCGGCCGGGTCCTGTTAGTAGCCCCTCAGGGTCCTACCGACTCAGTTCGGGTTCTCCGTCCCGTCGGAAGCGAGTTTGTGGCGTAGCTTCTCGAGGATGCGGTGTCGACGCCCCTCGTAGAAACCCAAGAATCCCTTCATGGCGGTCGGAACGTCGCCCAGATCGTGCAGATGGCAGTGATGTAGCCTTTCCTCCTTGGAGTATTGCGCTCGCAGCCAGTCGGAAGGTAGTTTGGCGCCCTTGGCGGAGTTTGTCGATCCTTCTAGGAGTTGGAGATTGGCTAGACGGTTTACACGCTCGCGGTACTCGGGGATCTCTTCTTCGTTGACACCGGCCTTCTTCAGGCGCGCTGGGGTCATCAGAGCGCGCGGGAAGACATGATCGATGTGGAAGCGGTTCGCGGCTACGTCGACGAAATCGTACAGCAGGAAAAGCAGGCTGTAGGCCCTTCCATCGTAGGCGGTGTCGGCCAAGTCTTGGAGTTCTTCGTCGTCGAATGTCAGGCTCTTGCCGGACGGCATCGCTTTTTCGATCGCATGAATCGGGAAGCCGTCGTGGCAGGGACTCTCCCGGATTGCTCTGCGGATTGCCATCAGCAGGTTATCGACTCCGCTCCAGATGCCGCGTTTCAGCAGCGATCGAATTAACCAGTCACGAATCGCCTTGCGGTCCTTGGTGCTTAGCGATGGCTGACGGTGGTGGAGAAAGTATGCGATCGGCAACAGGGCGTTTGCTGATGTCAGGCTCTGTCCTGAGTAGCCGAACGAGGATGCGAGTTCCACCGTCTGGGTGATTGTGCTTCTGATGGAATCCCACTGATCCTGCAGCGCACCAATCTTCGATTTCTGGAAGTTCTCAACCTTGAATCGGATGTTGTTGCTGTCGCCGAGCATCAGACAGGCCTTGAGTACGAAGTCGTGGTTGAATGAGAAGCCCCTGCCGATGTTCTTGATCTCGTCAACTAGAGCGTGGATTTCCTTTCGCGCGTCGACCTTATCCCATTGGGCCACCGCCATGCTCAGGAGCATGTCGGAGTAGGAGAGCGGCGTGCCACCGCTGTTGGTACGAACGAAGATGTTGAGCACCCGTTCCGGGTTTTGGTTCACCTCTTCATAGGCCGAGACAATGCCGTCGCTGTGAATGACGCGATGAAGCCGGCTAAGCATCTTCTGGGGCTCGCGTGTTTCCGCAAGCCCAAGGTCATGAACGACGTCGATCAGATCCTCGGAATGCTTAACATTGAGGATCTTTCCCACGCGGTACCAGTGTTCATGGTCGTTCCGTGTGCTCCGGTCTTCTGCCTCCTCTTTCGGGAGAAGGCTGAATTTGTACGAGAGTTCCTCTTCGTTCTCCATCCGGGGAGCGAGGAGATTCAGGTAGAGCCGTCGTTCAGGAAAAGCGTGCGGGTTGTTTCGCCACAGGCGGGGGAGTTTCCATCTACCGCTGCCGTGAAGCCCCACATTCAGAGCAGTGAGGCGTTGTTGTCCGTCGAGCACCGCCTTCAGGCCGGGCACCGTGGAAGGCGCCCCGTGGACGGGATTGTGGGGCTTCCGTTCGTCGTAATTCGTGATGAACTGGTAAAAGCTGTAGTTATTAGCAGTTTCGGGATCGACTCGCCAGAACAGAAAGCCCCCGATCGGATAGCCCCGCATGAGGCTGTCGAAGAGCCGCTCAATCTGATGAGGCCACCACACGAACTCCCTTTGAATGGCTGGAAGCAGGTAACGGTTGTTGTGAATGTGGTCGACCGCCTCTTTGATCGTGATCGGCGTCTGAAATGCCATGTCTTTAGCCTTTCTAGTAGGGGTAAGCGGATGTCAACTTGTCACATTGGTCCTAATCAGCGCCGCAAGGGGGCCCGATGAAATGAGCAACCCCCTGTATCCCTTCCGGCGCGCCAAGCCTTCGGTGGTCCTGCGCCGCCTCACCGCTTAATCCCACTTCCGCGACGCGGTCTATCGCTAGTTCTCAGCGCTCGGTTGTCCCTGAAATGGACGGCCCCTCCGATCCTCAGAGCTATGGCGTCTTGTCGGATCGGTGTGAGATGCATCCACCGCCAAGGCACTGGTCGGAAACCTACAAACGCGGGGGTTCGACGAGGGCTGCGGGAAGTCCTTTGACTATCCTGGTGGTTTCGACAGAGACGCGGACTAGCCGCTGCAGGTGGCGGATGAGTTCAAAGGGGTTATCTGCCCAGGCGTGCCAGTGGTTGGCGTTGTTCGTGATCCCCGATTTCGAATCGGTTGATACTGTCAGTTGGGCAATGGCCCAATCAAGGGGTGTCTTTCCGTTTACCACATAATCGTGGGCTTCGTCAGGAATTTCTTCGATGCGACAATGGTCATTGATGACGAGTACAGTCTTGTTCTTGACGAGTTTGCCGTCAGGGTCCCGCTCTTTTCCCCAATCCATCTTCCTCTTGATGCGGTAAAGGTCTGGATCGTCGTCGTTCCCAGTGGTGATGATCCGCAATGGCCATGGTTCAGAGGTCTCATAGTTAAGGTGCAGGTCAATGAGTTGCTGACCCGCTTCTTGGAATACTCTGAAGTCCGGGGCGAGGGGAATGCGAGGCAGTCCTTTTCTCAGGTCGTTGGCGTATGTGGTGCGCCAGTCGGGGGCGTGTAGAACGCCGTAGATGTATGCCCAGATGCCATCTTTGGTGATGGTCTGGTCGTCATAGTGGTCTTGGAATTGGGCCAGGCACCAGTTGGTGATGTTGTCGATCCTGCCATGTTCATCTGGGGTATCAGGCGTGTTGGCCGGGTCGTTCATATCGAGGAGTTGAGGGTGGGTCACCGGGATCCCTTCACGTAGGTGTATCGGGAGAACGTCTGGCAGTTGCCCATGAACTGGACGTCCGGGGTGGTGTCGGTGATCAGCACCGAGAAGTCCCCTTTCCACCCAGGACCCGTGATCCCGATCGCCTGGTTGGGTAGGTGTACCGGGGGAATGCCTGTCCCCCGGAGAGGAGATGGAGGTCGGGGGTGATGTCTGTGATGAGGGCCGAGAATCCCACGCTGGCTCCCGGTCCCGTGATGTAGATCGCCTGGTTCTCGAATGCGAGATTCTCTCTCTCTCTCTCTCTCTCTCTCTCTCTCTCTCTCTCTCTCTCTCTCTCTCTTGTTGAATCTATGACGTGGGAACGCTTGACCCTTGGACACCATCTCAAGGTCTGGAGTGACATCGGTTACCAGAGTCGCGAATCCGCGCGTGGAACCTGGACCCGAGACACCTATGGCCTGGTTAAGTGCGGTTCCTGAGGGAAACATGTCAGGGATCCGATACTGGCGACTGATGTAGAGCGAATCGAAGTAGAGCCACTGTTTCACGAACGGTCGATAATGAACGATCCGCATTTTCCGATTGGCAAACTCCGATTGCATGTTTCGCTTCAGCCGCCCAATCAGGTCGCTGTACCACTTAATGAGGTGCAGGGAGTTGTTCGTCGTGGCTTCCTGAAGGGTCATTGTGTGGGTTGCCACAGCTTTGCGGCGTTGTTCGTAGAATGCCGTCATTTTCTTAACTTGCTCGGTCAAAGTAGTTGCGTCAAATGAGTAGAGATAAGGGTCGCTGTTGGTTTTGACGCCTCCGGAATAGAGACGCATGGCCGTGCCGGGAAGTTCGACTTTGCTCTTCTTGCCCTCTGGGTTGCCGAGTGGCATGAGGTTTTTCCAAGAGGGGTCTCCTTGATTGATCCAGTCGTGTTCTTCGTTGGGGATGATGGTCAGCCATTTGTCTATCCCGTCTATTGATGTGAAGTCCACAAGGATCTTTCGCTTTTCTTGGGTTGTGAGATAGTCGCCTATGTCTCGGTAGAGAATTCGGCAGGGGTTAGGTTGGTTGTCGGGGTTACGGACCAACACCGTAACAGCTACTCCAAGTCTGGTGCTACTGCCGAAGACGTTGCCCTTCTCCCGTCTGCGGGCTTCTCCTGATAGGCGGGCATCGCCGCGGAGATTAAACACATGGATGCTGGTGAATTCGTCGGTTAGACAAGCGCGCATCCCTGCTTCCGCGTTTCCGTCGAGGTAGCCGTTGGGTGTGACGAAAGCTACGATGCCCCGTTCTCCGATGCGGTCGGTTGCCCACCGAATGGACATCTTGTACAAGTCCTGGAGAGAGTTTTTGTTCGTTGCGGTACTGCGGGCGGCGTAGGTATTCGCGATCCTACTTTCCAAGGAAGGGTGAGGCACATTGGGGTTATCCTCACCAGCGCTTCTCTGGCCGGCGGACCATGGGGGATTGCCGACTATGACATGGATCGGCAACATGGCTTGTTTCTCGGCGCGTTGGCTGTTGCCTCCCATGGTGGGCATGGGAGGCTGGTCGGTGTTCATTTCGAACGTGTCGGTGAGAACAATCCCATCGAAGGGTCGGTAGGGGTCGCCGGGCCGGCGGGATTGGTAGCCCTGTTCGATTTTTACCGCCGCTATGTAATAGGCCAGCAGCAAGATCTCGTTGGCGTGGAGCTCAAAAACGTACTTGCGGGGCAGGTCTTGGTCTGTGATGAGATCCGGGAGGGTAAGGAGCCGGTTGATGAAAGTGCCGGTGCCTGTGAACGGGTCGAGTATATGAACGTCTTCGTCGGTGAGTCCTCTGTCGAACTCCCGGCGGGCTGCGACCTCGGCAGAGCGGAGAATGAAGTCGACTACTTCTACAGGCGTGTAAGCAATCCCGAGTCGGTCCGTCTCACCTGGCATTCCCTTTTCGAAGAAACTCTGATACAGATCGAGCAGGATGCGCAGGCGACCATCGGCGTCGGTCACGTCCCGCACCCGCGTTTTTACGCTCTGATAGAAATGGTCAAGTTCTCGAGCTTCGTTGGCTAGTCCTTCTTCGTCGAGGACCGCGGTCATGTCGGTGAGTGCTTTGACCACGGGGTTGCGTTGGGCGAACTCGGCACTTCCGAACAGCGCTTCGAACACGGGCAGGGTGACCAGGTGGCTTGCGATCATCCCCACTAGATCTGTGGGTTCCAAGTGCTCGTTGATGGTGTTTCGCATCTCTTGGAGGAACCGTTGGAACGCTTCTTGGGTGTCAGAGTGGCCGGATCGTTCAAGAAGGTTGTTGAGTCGGTTGCGGATGCGTGCCGTGACTTCGCCCACGTCACCTGCCCAAGTCTTCCAGTAACGTTTATCGCCGCAACGTTCTACCAACGCCGAAGCGATCTCATCGTTAAGGGGGAGGCTCATTTGGGCGAATTCTTGGACGGTGGCGATAGTGTCATCTGGGTGGCCGGTTGACTCGTCTTCGCCGGACGGCTGGGTCCTGTCAATAAGGGTGATGGGCGGGTCACCACCCATGTCGGCGGTGTTAACCCATACGTCCATGCGTTCGTCGTGTGCCCGCAGGGCCGAGATCACATCCCAAACGGGGTGAAAAGCGGAGCCCCGCAGAAACTCGCTGTCGGTGACGCGTCTCCCCTCGGGAACGATCACCGGCAACACTATGTAGCCGCGTTTCTTGCCTTCGGCTCGGCGCATCACCCTCCCCACAGCTTGGATGATCTCGATTTTGGACCTGCGCGGTTCCATAAACAGCACTGCGTCCAAGGCGGGCACGTCAACACCCTCGGTGAGGCATTTGGCGTTGGTTATGAGATGACATTCCCCATCGGGTATGTCGGCGTGGAGTTCGTTGAGAGCTTGTGCTCGGAGACTGGCTCGAGTGGTGCCGTCGATGTGTTTCACCCGTAAGTTCAGGAGAGTTTCGCCCAGGTCGTCGGTCTTGCCGATGTCTGCGGCGAGACGTTTGATGATGTCCGGCCACCACTTTTCGAGGTTGGTCGACCGTTTGATGCTGTTGGAGAATGCGATAGCACGACGGGCGGTATGATGCGGGTTGATCTCACCTGTGAGCCGACCGTTCGTTCCACGGGTGGTGGGATCGGCTAGGGCGTCCCAGCATCCCAGCAACCTCACCACGTCTTCGACGTTCACTCCTGTCTCTTTGTGTGCTGCTACGAAAGCCCCAGCCAAATTGGCGTACAAGCCGTCCGAAACTGCCACTATGGCGACTTCATAGTCGGACAGATAATCGCCATCCACCGCCTCCTGGAACCTCATCCTGTAAAACTCCGGTCCAAAGGTGGCTTCATCGTCCATCGAAAAGATCGCTGCTTGGCGCTCCAGGGCTTTTTCTTTGACGTTGGCGCCGTACAGTCTGGGAGTGGCGGTCATGTACAGCCGACGGTCTGACTGGAGTACCGATTGGCTGTGAGGCAACAGCCAGGATGAAACCGTGTCCTTGTCCTTCTTGTGAACCCCGGTGGTGCGGTGAGCCTCGTCGCAGATCATCAGATCGAACGGCACCGCTCCGTCGGCTTGGGCCTGAGCGATGACTTGCAGAGACTGATAGGTGCTGAACACCACGGTCATCTTGTTGGGGGTGTTCTGCTGGAGAGCGTCAGATATCGCTTGAGGATCGGTGGTCACAGGTATGGACAGTTCAACGAGATTGGCATCCTCGGGACTGGCCTTTCCGGCGCTGCTGTCAGAACACACCCCTATGTACCGTTGGTCGGTGCGCCTCTGGGTGGCCCATTCCCGCATGGTTTGACCCATTAGAGAAATGGAAGGCATCACATATAGCACCCGGCCGCCCTTCCCGACTATCCGCTCGGCGGCCCATAGAGCCACCACGGACTTGCCCGTGCCACAAGGAAGAATCAGCTTCCCACGATCATGAGCTTCGAAACCCTCTTCAATAGCTTCTATGGCTTGTTGCTGATAGGGGCGAGGCTCATAAACGGGGTCATCGAATGTCAGCGCTTCGGGTTCGTCAACGAACTGGGCCCAATCCACCTGCCATCCGTCCAGGTCACCATGGGTGAGCACTCGACAATTAGGTGCCTTGTTCAGATGTTGCCATCCCACTTTGGGAAGCGGTTTTTTTGAAGTGGAGACGAACATGCGGCTGTGGAACCCGCCAGCGGCTCCGAGGAAATTGTTGATCTGCTGGGTCTTGATGTTCGTGGTTGAGTAATCCTTGCATTGGATAGCCCACTGGTTGCCGTCGTGATCCGCAGCAACCAGATCAATCCCAGTTTCGGGTCCGTCTCTTCCAGGCCACTCCTCCCACAGCCATACATGAGAGAACTTGTCACGGAACTCGCCCCGATGGTTCGAAAGGGCGGCCTTGAACATCCGCTCGAACCGCCGACCCTGGATGGTTGTGGTCGGTGATGTGGAGCGGATTCGCTCTAAAGCGACGTCTAAGTTCGGCACATCATCCTATCAATCAAGGAGGCATCGGGGTTGTCTTAGCGAACTCCAAGGTATCCAGCATCACAGCATGGTAGGCAGGAGCGCACCAGACGGCAATTCGATGGTGCCCTGCCTCGCACGCCGGATCCTTCGCGATCACCATGTCCCACCGATATGTGGGGCTCAGCGCAGCCTCCTCAGCGCGCGCCCTGGAGTGGCATTGGTCCGGCGAAAGTTGTCGACTACGAGGACGCCGTTGACGATCACGTTGGGAAGGCCGGTGGGGAATTGGCATGGGTCCTGCAGAGAGGCGGAGCTTCCTACGGTTGCGGGGTCGAACACCACTAGGTCGGCTTTGGCGCCGTTTCGGATTACGCCTCGGTCTGGGATGCCCAGGAGGCCGGCGGGGTAGGAGGTCATCTTGCGGATGGCTTCTTCGATCGTCATTAGACCTTCATCTCGCACGAGGCTGCCGAGCATTTTGGGGAAGGTGCCGTAGGTTCGGGGGCTGGGTGCGGAGCCGACTAGCAGGGCGTCGCTTCCGACGGCGCACAGGTCGTGGCTTAGGACTTGGCGCACCGTTTTCATGTTGTTGGAGTCGTGGCCGACGTAGGACAGCCCGAGGTTTTCTGCCAGGAGCAGGTCACAGAGAGCATCCAGCGGGTCGAGGCCCATGGCAGCGGCGATCTGGTCCAGGGGGACACCCTCGAAGTGTTGGTAGTCGGGGTGTTCGAATCCGCTTAGGTGCCAGTCGGCGGGGTATCGCCAGCGGCTCTGGCGGGGGTCGGTCTCCTTGCGCAACCTGGCTCGGGAGGTGGGACTGGAGAGATGCTCGAGAATCCGGTCCGGTCCGCCTTCCTCGATCCAATCGGAGACGGCTACGATCGCGCGGGTGCCTCCCTGGTTGTAGGGGTAGGCGTCGAAGGACACTTGGAGACCCTCATCGCGGGCTTTCTCGACTAGGTCGAGGAGATCGTTGAACTCGCCGTCCTTCTTGGAGAGCGATGCGTAGTGGGAGATGTGCAATGGAGCGCCGGTGCGGCGGGTGATCTCGATCACCTCACGGAAGGGGTCGGTGAAGGTGGGGCCTGCTCCGTAACGGACGTGGGACACGTGCATTGCGCCGTTCCGGGCCGCCACTTCGGCCAGTTTGGTTAGTTCGTCAATGTCGGCGAAGCTGCCGGGAGGGTAGGTGAGTCCCGTTGAGAAACCGAAGGCGCCTTGGTCGAGACCCTCCTGCAACAGATGTTTTTGTGCGGCTACGTCCTCATCGGTGAGTTCGACGTCCGACCAGCCGACGGTGGCCACCCGGAGGGGCGTGTTGCCGATGACATAGGCGATGTTTACGGGTACCGACCTGTCGTAGAGATCCAGGTACTCGGCCACCGTGCTCCACTGCATGCCCGGCGGGCGGCGTCCGTCGAGGCCGGCGTTCATGACGCTCCAGCCGTCGAGGTCGTCGGAGGACGGGAAGGGTGCGTAGGAGTTGCCGTCGACGCCGATCAACTCGGTGGTGACGCCCTGCCGTACCTTCGGTTCATGGGCCGGGTCGGCCAGGATCGCCATGGTCGAGTGGGCGTGCATGTCGATGAAACCCGGACATACGGCCAGACCGGTGGCGTCGATCACTCGGCCGGCTTCGAGGTGGCTGGTGTCGCCGCGGAAGAGGGCGAGGGTGTCTCCGTCGACGCCGACGTCCGCTCTGATCCACGAAGATCCGGTCCCGTCGTAGACTCGGCCGTTGCGGATCAGCAGGTCGAGGCTCATGCCTGTCTGGATCTTGCCAGGTACCGGCCGTTCTCGGGTCCCACCAACTGGCCGTCCGATATGACCACCGAGCCACCCCGTATCACGAGACTCGGCATGCCGCTGGTGACGATTGACTCGTACAGCGAATATCCCGCCTCGGTTGCGAGGTTGTCATGGGTTAGCCTTACTTCGGGCTGTCCCTCGGGTATGACTACCAGGTCGGCATCCGAGCCTTCGGCCAGAACCCCTTTTTGCGGGTAGATCCCGTAGATCTGCGCCGCCCTGGTGGAGGTGACCTCGGCGACTCGTTCGATGGTCAACCGCCCCTTCTTGAACCCTTCGCTGAAAGCGAGCGGCAGCATGACGCCGGTTCCTGCAATGCCGCCGAAGGTGGCGTCGAGGATGTTGGCGGCGGCAAGCTTGACCTCCAGGCTCTTGGGGGAGTGGTCCGAGGAGAGATGGTCGATCCGGCCGTCGGCCAGCGCTTCCCACAGCTGGGGGAGGTGATCGGCGTCCCTTAGCGGCGGACCGACTTTGCCCAATGGGCCGCGTTGGAGAACCTCGTCGTTGGTGAGCAGCAAGTAGTGGATCTGCGTCTCGGCGGTCACGGATGCCCCGGAACTCTTCAGAGTCCCCAGCATGGCCGCTCCCGGCGCGGAGGTGCAGTGGACGAAGTGGAGACGGCATCCGGTCAGGGCGGCGAACATGGCGGTGCGGTTCATGCCTTCGGGTTCCAAGTCCACCGGCTGGCTGCGCAAGTAGCTGGCATTGGTGACACCCCGGTTTCGTTCGACCGCGTCGAGGTAGTCGATGGCGCCGCCATTTTCGGCGTGCACCAGGGTGACGCCGCCCACCGCCGCCGCCCGTTCCATGAGGAGGCAGATCGAGGCGTCGTCGAGCATCAGGCCCCGGCTGGCGTAGGCGACCATCGTTTTGAAAGAAATGACTCCGACCTGGGAGCTTCTGGCCACCGTCCCTTCGATGTCGTCGCCCGGCATGAGCAATGCGTTGATGAAGTAGTCGGCGGCGACCCCATCACGCTCCCGCCCAATCTCGGTTCCGATCGACTCGGCCACAGTGGTTGCCGGGGTTCGCTGCGCGTACACGCCGATGGTCGTTACTCCCCCTCGCAGGGCCGCCCGCGCCGCTTGATGCAGGTCGTGCAGGAGCGGTTCGGTGATGGAGTGTCCGCCCAAGGAGATGTGGAGGTGAGGGTCCACCGCTCCGGGCAGCACCCAGGCGCCTTCCACGTCGGCGACTGTCCTGCCTGCCAGGCCGGTTCCGATCCCCTCGATGACACCATCCCGGTACGAGATGTCGCCCTCTTGGACACCGTCCGGGGTTACCAGACGTCCGTTGCGTAGGACTGCTGTCATGCGTCTCCCAACCGGGCGGCGATCCGTTGCTGGGTGGTCGCCGAGGTGAACGCCTCCAGTGTGGGACCCCATGACTCTTCGTCCCACGCCACATCTCCGAGCGAGTTCAGGTGTGCCTTCATGGCTGCCAGCGCCGAGGCGTCGAGAGCGGCGATCTCTGCTGCCAGATCCATGGCCCGGGCATCGAGATCCTCAGGGGTGTGGACCGAGCGGACGAAGCCGATCCGCTGGGCCTCTGTGGCGGTGAGCCTGCGGCCGGTCAGGAGCATGTCGCGAGCCATGGACGCTCCCACCCCTCGGGCCAGGCGGGCTATGTCGCTTCGGGTGATGACGATCCCCAGGGTGGCCGCCGGGATCGAGAACCAGGCGCGGTCGGAGGCGATCCGGATGTCGCAGGCCGCGGCGACCTCGGTGCCTGCCCCTACCGCCGCTCCGCTCACTACGGCGATCACCGGCTGGGGGCAGGCCTCGATCGACGCCATCACCCCTTCCACGCCCGCCAGTGACTCCCGCAGCGAAGCGGTGTCTGCGCCGCCGAACTGTTCGATGTCGGCTCCGGCGCTGAACACGCGGTCGCCGGTCGAGGTCACGAGGATCACCCGTACCGAGTCGTCGCGGGCGCACCGGCCCATGAGTTCGACCATCTCGTTCCACATGGGCACCGACCAGGCGTGTTTGCGTTCCGGGCGGTCGATGGTCACCCGGGCGACGCCGTCACGGCGGGTCAGGCTCAGTTCGGGCATCAGAACACCCCGCTGCTGGAGGCCCCGTCCAAGTCGATTGCCGAACCCGTGACAGGAGCGGCGGTGTCTGAGCAGAGGTAGGCGATCGCCTCGGCTACGTCTTCGGGTGTCGTGAAACGTCGGAGTGGAACCCTTTCGTCCAGGTAAGCGGTCCGGAACTCCTCGTTGGTCATCCCGGCGTCTTCGGCCCAGACCTCGATGGCCTCCTCCATTCGATCGGTGGTCGTGAGTCCCGGATTCACCGCCATCACCCGGATGCCGTGCGGTCCTCCCAACTCGGCCACCGACTTGGTGAAGTGGAGCAGAGCGGCGTTGAGGGAGCCGAGTACGTAGGCGGGGGAGGCCGATCGCCCGGCCATGCCGACCACATTGACGATGACACCGCCTCCACCGTCTTTCATGATTCCGAAGGCCGCGCGGGTGCACCGCACGTAGCCCATCAGCTTCAGGTCGATCGATGACATCCAGTCGCTGTCGCTGACCGCTTCGAGGCTGCCGAACGGCGAGGAACCGGCGTTGTTGACCAGGATGTCGAGCCCGCCGAGGGCCTCCGCCGCGTGTTCCACCACTCGACCCGGCTCATTCGGCTGCGAGAGGTCGGCAACGATATGGACCACATCCACCCCGTGGGTCTCAGCGATTTGGGTGCAAGCCGCGGACAGTCGGTCCTCGCTGCGTGCAACGAGCGCCAGGTTGACCCCTTCGGCGGCCAGGCGGTCGGCCGTTGCGAAACCGATGCCCGCGCTTCCGCCGGTGACCAGGGCCCGCCGGCCGCTGAGCCCTCGGTTCATACGGGGTCCTCGAAATCCATGGTCTGGTTGTGACTGAAATTGACCCGGGGAGGGGAGAAGGCCTCGATGGTGATACACGGCTCGTCCGACGCCACCCGTCCACCGTGCTCGACGCCCGACGGGGCGTGGATCACCTGGCCCGGTCCGACGATCCGCGTTTCCCCGTCAACCGTGAACTCGAGCTGTCCCGCCAGGACGCAGATGATCTGCTCTTGGTGATGGGTGTGAAGGCCGAAATCGGTCCCCGGCGCCATCTCGGCGCGGATCACCTGCACGTCTTTGCCGGTGACGTTCCAGACGAAGTCGCCAGGGAAGGCCTCGAAACCCTCCTGTTGGTTCCAATCGGTGAAGCTTGCCATGGTGCTCTCCCTATTCGTAGTAGCCGTCCGGTGATTTGATGGTCGTCTCCCACTGCTCGATGTCGTGGGCCACCAGGATGGTTGCATTATCGCGGTCTTCGAAAGCTTTGAGCCGGGCGAGAGACCTGATGGCCGCGAACTCGTCGGTAGTGGTGGGTGGCGGGAGGCGGCGGTCGATGTTGTCACGTCGGTAGGCCGCATCGCCGGTGAGCACGAACCGACCCGACGGCAGGTCGACCACCAGCGATTGATGCCCGGGCGTGTGACCGTCGGTGAGTACCGCATGAACGCCCGGGACGACCTGGGCGTCGCCCTCGTGATACCGATAGGTGATCTCGGGGCGGTCGAAGTCCTTGCTGATGAATCCGGGCGCCCCGAACCGGTCCGGGAACTGGGCCCACCTGCGCTCGGCCACCTGCAGGTGCACGGTGGCGTCGGGGAAGAACCGGATGCCGCCGGCATGATCCATGTGCAGGTGCGACACGACCACGTGTGCGACATCGGCGATGGCGATGCCGGCCTCGGCCAGGCGCGCCACAGGATGGTCGGCGTCTGACATCTCGAGTCGGAACGCTTTCGCCAAGCGTCCCCACGTCGCCTCCGGATCGGTGGCCGCCTCCGGGTCGCATCCGGTGTCGAACACCACCCAGCCGTCGTCGGTATCGATAGCGAACATGGGGAGGGGGACGCCGACCTCGGCGTTCGACCCGCCGAGTTTGGTCCGGAACTCGGCCAGGTAGCAGGTGCCGGTGGGCAGGACGAACATCCGGTGAGCGGCCATCAGTGCACGGGCATCGCGTCGGGGGGAACGGTGACGAGTGTTCCTCGGTGGGTGGTGCCGTGATCGACCTCGCCGTCCTCGTACAGCACATGGCCTCCGGCGATGGTCATCCGGGGCCAACCCCGCATCACCATGCCCTCGTAGGGCGTGTAGTCCGAGTGCCCGTTGAGGACGTCCGCGTCGATCGTGACTTCCTTATCGAGATCGATCATCACCAGGTCGGCGTCGCTGCCCACTGCGATGGTCCCCTTGCGGGGCGACGCGCCGATCAGGCGGGCGAAGTTCGCCGACGTGACTTCCACGACCCGCTCCAGTGTCAGCCGTCCCTTGTTGACTCCCTCCGACAACAGGACGGGGAGGATCATGGTCATACCGCCCGGGAGTCCGGGACCGACGTCCCAGATGTTGCCTTCACGGGTCGTCAGGTCGTAGTCGCAGTGGTCGGATCCCATCCAGTCGATGGTCCCGTCCGCCAGGCCCGCCCACAGCAGTTCCTGGTCGGTCTTGGTCCGAAGCGGCGGGTTGACCTTGCCCCAGGTGCCAAGAGGCATGTCCATGTCCAGCACCAGGTACTGGGGGCAGGTCTCCATGTAAAGGGGCGGGTAGCGGTCCCGCCCGGCGCGGATGAGTTCCGGTCCCCGGCCGACGCTGGTGTGGATCACGCAGAGCGGCGCTCCGGCGTTCTCGGCGAAGATCGACGAGCGGATGATCGCCTCCTCCTCGGTGAAGTGCGGGCGGTGATTGCTCCAGGTGGCGGTGTCGGTGGCGTCCGGGTCGGCTGCTATGCCCAGTTCGCGGTTGTGGAGGATCACGTCGATGTTCTCGGCGTGGATCAGGGCCATGACGCCCGGGCGGGTGGCCACCTGGCGCATGCCCTCGAAGATCAGCCCGTCGTCGAGTCCCACTATGCCGTACCCCGCTTCGGGTCCCTTCATGGCCATGTGGAACTTGTAGGAAGTGAGGCGCAGTTCGTCGACGGTCTCAGGGATCTCCCAGACCTGCTGGGCGTTGGTGACCAGGCCGTGAAAGCCCTGGTCAACGATGCTGTGTTGCTCGATGTCGTCGACATGCTGGGGGTGGGTGTCCTTGAAGGACCCGGGCGACAGCAGGTAGTGCCACATGGTCGTCACGCCACCGGTCACGGCTGCGGCGCTCTCCTCCCGGCACGAGTCGGCAAACGGAAGAATCACTCCGAGGTGTACGTGTGCATCGATCGCGCCGGGAATCACGTAGGCGCCTTTGGCGTCGATTACTCGGTCGGCGGACGGCGCGTCGGCAGGGGGGAGTAACGCTCGGATAACTCCCTCGCTGCAATGGACGGTGGCTCTGGTCCGGCCGGCCGGGCTGACCAGGGTGGCGTCCTTGACCGTTAGTGACGTCATGTCTCGTACACCTTTTCGATGATCCGGACCTTCTCGCGTCCGGGTGACGGATATGTGCCGAAGGATACGACCTCGACCCTCGCCCTGACCCTGCACATGTCGGAGATGGCCTGCGCCAGCTTGGACCGCAGTTCGTCGTCTTCATCGGCCGAGCGCTCCTCGCCTCGCTCCACCCGGACGTGCAGGGGACCGGGCCACGCGTACTCCGGCTCGTGCTTGATGATCCGGACCGAGCCGGAGGTGGCGGGCCGGAAGCCCAGGACGATGTCCTGGAGGGCGGTGGGGAAGACGTTGACCCCCTTGATGATCATCATGTCGTCGGTGCGCCCGAAACAGCGGATCTTGGGGGTGGTCCGCCCGCAGCAGCACTCGGTGTCGAGCACCTCGACGATGTCGCTGTGCCGGAATCTAAGCACCGGAGTCGCCTCCCGGTCGAGGTGGGTATAGACCAACTCTCCCGTCGCCCCCGTGGTGATCTCCACGGGGTCGCCGGCCCCGTCGATCAACTCCCAGTAGATGAACTCGTGGGCCACGAAGTGCATGCCGCTCTGGTCCTCGCATTCGGCCCACATCACGGGCGAGAGGTCGGTGCCGCCCATCACCTCATGCATCTTCGCCCCCCAAAGCTCTTCAGCATGCCGGCGGAACTCCGGGATGCCGCCTCCGGGCTCGCCGCCCACGTAGATCCGCTCGATCGACAGTTCCCGGGCATCGACGCCCAATACCTCCCTGGCCTGGTTGCCCAGGTACACCGCAAAGTTCGGGGTGGCGACCAACCCGTTGGGGCTCAGGTCGGAAATGGTGTGGAGGAGCCACGTGGTCCCCGGTTCGGCCCCCGCCGGGATGCACGCCGCTCCCAGGGCTTCGAGGCCCTGGATGACCGGCACGCCGCCCACCCAACAGCGCGACATCCCCAGGGCCTGCAGGACCCGGTCGGTGGGGCGGAAGCCGTGCGCCCAGAGTGTCCGGCGGGTGATCTCGGCCCAGTTGGCCCGGTCGCGGGCGGTGAGGCCGACATAGGACGGTCGCCCGGTCGTCCCCCCGGACGCCTGGAATTGAACGATGTCCCCCGGGTCGGCCGCGAGATGGCGCCCCAGCGGGGGTCTCGCCGCCAGGGACTTGCGGATCTCATCCTTTACCGTGAAGGGGACCCGAGTCAGGTCCTCGATGCGCCTCACCGAGTCGGGGCCGAGGCCGGCGGCGCCCAGCTTCTCCCGGTAGAAGGGTGATCTCGCCCAGAGGTAGGCCCACTGTGCGGCCAGGCGTTCGCTCTGGATCGCCCGGATCTCGGCGGGCGCCAGGCCTTCGATCGCCGCGCCGAGTTCAGCCATCGGCCATCCCTGGTGTGCGGTCGGCCAGGGCGGCGCCGAGCGCCACCGTTGCGTCGGCGTCGAGCGCGTGATGGGGCACCACCCTGTCTAAGCCCGCATCTCCCAGCCGGGTCAGGCGTCCGGCCACGTCGTCGGGAGTGCCGGCGACCGCCAGGAGGTCGACCAGGTCATCGGGGAGAACCGCGGCGGCGGCTTCCGGGCCTTCAGTTGCTTTCGCCTCCAGGATCTGAGCGCGGACCGACAGGAGGTCTTCTCGCGAGACATCGGTCCCGACCAGGCGGGGCGAGACGTCGGGGATCTCCGACAGGTAATACGCCACCGACTTCCGCACCGCATCCCGGGCGTCTGCGGGGTCGTCGGCCACCGCGGTGAGCACCAGGGCGCCCAACGAATAGTCGTCCCTCGAGCGCCCGGCCTTGGCCAGGGCAGTGTCGATCAGTTCGGCGCGCGACGCGATGAATGTCGGAGAGCACATCACCCCCAGCAGAGCCCCGTCGTAGTGGGCGGCCGACATCCGGAGCGACTGCGGGCCCATGGATCCCAGGTAGATCGGGACGGGCGGCGGGGGATAGGAAAGTTGCGCCCCTTGGTAGGCGGTGTCCCCTCTGAGGAGAGCGCGGGTGGCTGTGGCGGCGTCCCGCAGGCCGGTGACCTGATTGGAGGGGATGGTCCCCAGCCGGGACGAGCCGATGTGCGCCACCCCGTATCCAAGCTTGAACCGGTCGCCATACCGTTCGGTCAGAGATGACAGTTCCATCGCCACCGACGCCGGGTGGCGGATGAACGGGCTCAGGACGCCGAAGCCGATCCCAACCGAGGAGGTGGCCTCGGCGGCGGCCCCGGCGATGGTGAAGACTCCCCGGTAGAAGTGCTGCTCTGCGATCCAGATAGTCCCGAACCCGCCCTGTTCTGTCGCCCGGGCCACGGAGACGATCTCATCCACCGTCCTGGCGTTGTCCAGGGCGACGTCGAAGCTGGGCGCGGATCGGACTGTCATTGTGGCCACAACGATGCAACATAGAGCAGCAGGGATATCGCGCCCAGAATCACCCACAGGAATCGTGTCCTGCCGCGGCGACACTTGTAGCACCCGAAAGGTACGGAGCAGTCGCAGCGTTGGGCGGTCATGGACGCGTGATGCGGGTCTCACCCCCGATCATGACCCGCTTGATCCGATGACGCTCCTGGAGGATGCGGACATCGTCCAATGGGTTTCCGTCGATGATCAGCAGGTCGGCGACCTTGCCCACCTCCAGGGTCCCGAAATCGTCGTCGATCCGGAAGAATTCGGCGTTGCCCCTGGTGGCGGTGACCAGGGCATCCATGTTGGATAGGCCGAGACGGGTCTGCACCTCCAGTTCGTAGGCTTCCTCGCCGTGGGGATCGGCCGGAGTGCCCAGGAAGTCCGACCCGATGGCGCGCCTCACGCCGATCGACTGGGAGCGGGGCAGGGTGTCGGCGTACGAGTCGAGCGCCATCTGGCAGCGGTCGACATAAACCGGATTGAGGTCGAGGTCGTCGGCGCGTTCCACCGCCCGGGACAGGTACCCGACGTTGGGATTCCATGTGACGCCGTGGGTTGCCATCATCTCGAGGGTCTCGTCGTCGATCCAGTAGCCGTGCTCGATCGAATCGGCGCCCGCCCTGATGGCCCGCTGCATACCGACGCACGACTCTCCGATGAGGGTGTTGCTGTGGCAGGAGAGGAGGGCCCCCACGTTGTGGGCGACATGAGCGGCTGCTTCGATCTCGGCGCCGGTCCAAGCCGACTCGGCGCGGATGAACGACGGATCGATGCCACCGGTCACCCCCATCTTGATGTCGGTGGCGCCGCCGCGGATCTGCTCGCGGGCCGCCTTGGCCACCTCGCCCACGCCGTCGGCCAACCGGACGAATCCGGGTGGTTCGGGTCCCTGCATCCACTCCAGGCGGATGAACGGCAGGTCGGGTATCCCGCCGGTCTCGGCGATGAAGCGCCCCACCGCCCGCATGCGGGGACCGTTGACCTTGCCTTCCTCTATCGCCTTTTTCACCTGGAGGCTGTTGTCGCTCCCGCAGTCCCGGATGAGGGTAAAGCCGGCGCCCAGAATCTCCTGGACCTCGATCGCCGAGCGGATGGCATGGAGCATGGGTGACTCCATGGCCCACGACAAGAAGTCATAGCCCGGGATGCCGAACAGGTGGAGGTGGGAGTCGATCAGACCGGGCAGGACGTGCGCGCCCGCTGCGTCGATGATCTCGGCGCCGAGAGGGACCTCCACGTCGGGGCCGATGGCTGTGATGCGGCCGTCCTCGATGACCAGGCCGGCCGGGCCGTAGGGCTCGGCGCCCGTCCCGTCGAAGATCGACGCGTTGGTGATTGCTGTGGTGCCCATGTGGCTCTCCCTCTAGCCCTTCGGGGCCAGTTCTTCGATGCCGCGTTCGATGTCGCCGATGGCGGTGATGATTGGGTGTTCGACCCCGGCGTCGATGTAGCGCTGCATGCCCTCGAGGCAGTCGTCCCGGGTGCCGTTGAGCGTGAGGTCGTCGATTACTTCGTTGCTGATGAGGTGCTGGCCGCCCTCGCCGCCTCCCTCGTCCACTGCGGCAACCAACTCCTGCCATCCGGCCCCGTCGGGACCCCACACGGAGGTGCGCCTGGTGATGTCGGGAAGGCGGGCCAGGTAGAGGGCGAGCAGGGGGCGCAGGAAAGCGCGGGCAGCCTCCTTGGAGTCGTCGACGCAAGCCACCAGCATCATCCCGATTTCCACGTCGTCGAGGGTGCGGCCGCCCCGCTCGGCGCCCTTTTGGAGGTGTTCCAGCGCCCAGGTGACGTAGTCGGCGCTCAGGAAGGCATTGAGCGACGCGCCCTCGGCGATCTCACCGGTCAACTGGCAGGCCAACGGGCCGGTCGGGCCCAGCCACACCGGAAGGTCCCGGCGCACCGGCTCGAAGTCGAGTTCGGCGTTGTCGAGGTGGACCATCTCGCCGTGGTAGTCGAAGTGTGTCCCGTGGGCGTTCCACACGGCCCGGCAGGCCTCCACGTACTCGCGGAGCGCCTTCAGCGGCTTCACGAAGTTGATCCCCTGGGCCTTGATCAGCACCCTCGAACCGGCGCCGATGCCGGCCACGAACCGGCCTTCGGAGAGTTCATCGAGGGCGGCGAAGGTGGTGGCCATCAGCAGCGGGCTGCGGGTGAAGATCGGGCAGACGCTCGGGCCGATGGTGACGCGCTCGGTCACCGCCGCGGCTGCGGCACAGGCGGTGACTCCGTCGCGTGAGAAGTTGTGCTCGGCGTACCACACCGAGTCGTATCCGAGTTCTTCCACCCGCTTGGTCAGCCGGACGGTCTCCGGAAGGGGGGTGTTCTGCAAAAGGCCGATGCCGGTCTTGATCATGTTTTCTCCTTGGTTTTCTCAGTCGAGGTAGGGGCGGAGGATGACTTTCTGTAAGCGTTGGAATAAGGCGCCGAAGATCAGGCCGAGAACGCCGACCATCAGGATCGCTCCGTACATCTCGGCGGGGAAGAGGCTGCGGCGCATGAAGAGGATGAACCAGCCGAGCCCGTCGGTGGAGAGGATGAGCTCGGACGCCACCATCAGTACCAGCGCCACGCCGACCGCCTGGCGCGCGCCGGCCACGATCTGGGGCACAGCCAGGCCGATCACGGCCCGTCGCAGCACCAGCGTCTCGGTGCCGCCGAAACTTCTCACCACGTCTGGCAACAGCGCCTGCTTGGCGGTTCGGACGCCGAAGATGGTATTGATCGCCACGAAGATGAACGACGCCCAGGCGATCACGATGATGCGGGACAGGTCACCGATGCCGACCACCAGCACCAGCACGGGAAGGAAGAGGATGACCGGGATGGGCCGGAGGAACTCGAGAAGCGAGGTCGCCACCGATCCGGGCTTGTTCCACCATTCGACGACCACTCCGAACACGACGCCGACGACCACTCCGATGATCCAGCCTGCGACCGCCCGGTAGACGCTCTTTCCGATCTGGAACAACAGGTTGTCGCCCGACCGGTAGGGAGGGTCGGTGAAGGCGGTGAAGGTGTCGGCGAACACCTGGGTGGGCGGGGGGAAGAGGAATTGGTTGACCATCTCGGCCCGGCTCACGTACTCCCAGGCGCCGAAGATGGCGGCCAGCACGATGAGGGTCTTCAGCCACCTGGTCCACGTCGACGCGGTCATGCCGGTCCTCTACCTCCTTGAAGGAGGCTCCACACCTCGTTGTATCGTGCGCGGAATTCGTCCGAGGCCGTGAACTCCTCATAGCTTGAAGTGCGCTCGCCCTGCTCGAAGTCGGTTAGCACGCGGGCCGGGCGGTGGTCGAGGACCACGGTGCGGTCGCCGAGGTAAAGCGACTCCTCGATGTCGTGTGTCACGAACAGCACCGTTCGGTCGAGAGTCTCGAGGATTCTGCGCAACTCCTCTTGCATGACACGCCGGATCTGCGCGTCCAGCGACCCGAATGGTTCGTCCATCAACAGCACGTCGGGCTCGTAGGCGAGCACCCGGGCCAGTTGCACCCGCTGCTGCATGCCGCCCGACAGTTCCCGCGGGTAAGCGGTCTCGAACCCTTGAAGACCGACCATCTCTATGTAGCGGGTGGCCGCCTCGGCTCTCTCGGTCCGGGAGGCGACGCCCTCGATCTCCAGGCCGAACTCGACGTTCTTCTGGACGGTCCTCCACGGTGCCAGCGCGTTGGCGTAGTCCTGGAAGACAAAGCCCATGCGCGGTTTCGGGGAACCGGGCTCGAAGCTGATGGACCCACTGGTCACCGGGGTCAACCCGTCGATCATCTTCAGGATTGTCGACTTCCCGCACCCGGACGGCCCGACGATCGTCACCAGTTCGCCCGGCCGGAACGAGAGGTCCAGGCCGTCGATGATCCTGAGGTCCTCGTCGTGGCCGCGCCGGGGGTAGGTCTTGGTGACGCCCCTCAGGTGGATGGCCGGGCTGGAGGAAGTCTGGTGGCCGGTCATGCCAGAGACGTCTCCGACCACCACGGGAAGAGCCTGCGCTGTGCCTCCTCGAGCAGGCGGAACGCCACGTACCCGATCACCGCGATCAGGGCGATGGAGGCATACATGCGTCCGAACAGGGCGTTGCTCTGGGTGCGGAGGATGTAGAAGCCGAGCCCGGACAGTCCGATGACCATGTCGGCGACCACGATCACGATCAAAGCCACCGAGACGTTCTGTCGCAGGCTCGAGAGGAAATAGGGGAGGAGGCTGGGTATCCCGACCTTGCGGAGCACCTTCACCTCACCGGCGCCGAAGCTTCGGGCCGCGTCCTGCAGGGTGTTCGGGATGTGTTTCACGCCCGAGATCACGTTGATCACGGCCAGGAAGAAGCACCCCCACGCCACGGCGAAGGCGCCCACCAGGAACGAGTCGGCGAGTATCAGGAGCGCCATCGGGACTATGGCGACCGCCGGGATGGCGCGGAAGAAGTCGAGAGGCCCGCTCATCCAGGAGTCGACCGAGGCATACCTGCCTACCGCCATTCCGATCACGATGGCTGCGCCGAACCCGACCGCGTAGCCGACCAGCGCGGTCCACATGCTCTCGATCGTGGCCGCGCCCAGGTTCGCCCAGTCCTCGATCCCCGCCCGGAGGACCTCGCCGGGCGGCGGGATGAACTCTGAGTTGACGAACCCGGTGGGGGGGGGGGGGGCCCCCCCGGGGGGGGGGGGGGGGGGGGCGGGGGGGGGGGGGGGGGGGGGGGGGGG
>JAPPFC010000011.1 GCA_028824015.1 bacterium | reverse complement strand
GGAGGTGGGGAATTTCAGTGATCGAGAGTGGGGAATTTCAATGATCGCCAACACCGTCGGCACAGTACCACAGGAAAACGGCAGAAACCAACACAACTTACGGCGATGCAAATAGCCGAGAAAACCTTGGGTTGCAAGTTGAACCCTGCCGATGCCGCCTCCACTATAGGGGCTTGGCTTTATGCCGAGGAAGACCTACAGATCGTTGAGAGTTTTCTTGGGGTGTCACTTGACACATGGCCAGAGTATTGATAGATACCCAAGAGGCTTTCCACGTCGAGGTGAGGTGTACTGGGCAGACTTGCCGCCACCCCATGGTCGACGACCAGTTCTGATAGTCTCCAACAACGCTGGCAACAGGACCAGCAACTTTGTCCTAGCTGCCCCTATCACAACCCGGCCACGAGCCTATCCCTATTCTGAGACAGTTGCGTTGGATCCCGACGCCCCGGTTGATGGCACGGTAGTGTGCAGCAACTTGACGTCCATCCCGAAAACCCTTTTGCGGGATTGCAAAGGCCAAATATCTACACCGGACCAAGCTGAAATCGATCGAGCATTGCACGCGGCGTTGGACCTCCCCTCCTAAACATGCTTCGGTTGCCTAGGCCAGTGTGGTGGGTGTTAGCCATCTTGCTGGGGATGCTGCTCTTCTCGATACTGCCCGACATCGTCCGATTCGCCGATGACGAGATCGGACCGTGGATTAGGGACCGCATCTTCTCCTAACTGCCCCCGTCGGGTGCCTATCATGTTGATCGGGTGGTGTATGACGCCATTTAAAGCATCACCCCAACACCCTTACCCCTCCTGTTACTTACATACCTGTAACTGCACCACTACCTGGGGCCGAAGGGGGATTTTCGCGGGTCCGCCGGCGATTCGGTCCGTTTCGCCGTGGCTAGTAGCTCGTGAAGGTAAGCACCCCCAACCCGTAGTCGTTGGTGCTGGCGAGGGCCACCATGGTCTGGTGTACGTCCCGGGCCACGTCCATGATCAACGCTTCGCTGGCGGTGGCGTCCTGCAACCCGAACTTGGTCATCACAGAGATGGCGTATGGGCGGTCGGGGAGGAACACTATGCCGACGTCGCAGCGGACCCGTTCCATGCCGCCCGACTTGTTGGCGACCGCCAGGTTGGAGGGGACGGCGCGGTTCAACGGCGTCGACTTGGGCTTACCGAGGATGCGCATGACCTGCTCCGCCACCCCGGGCGAGGGCTTGCCCCGGTACAGCATCTCCATCATCGCCACCAACTCGTTCGGCGTCGAGACGTTCTCCTCGCCGCGGTCTATGGCCTCGCTGTCCATCATCTTGCGCCTCAGCCTGGTCTCCTTGAGACCCATATCGTCCAACAGGGCGTTGGTGGCTTCCATGCCCGCCAAGTCGATGCACATGTTGGTCGAGGTGTTGTCGGACACGATGATCATCAGGATGGCGATGTCCAGCACCGACAACTCCGGCTCGCCCTCCATGTAGTGGAGTACCCCGCTACCCCGTCCGTACTTCTCGGGCGTGAACCTGACACGGTCGGTGAGGTCTACCTCACCCCGCTCGGCTCGGGCCAACAACTGCGTCAAGATGTGGATCTTGATGGACGACGCGGTAGGGAACACCTCGTCGCCCCGGATGGAGAACCCGTCCCCGCGCTCCAGATCCAGGACCGAGACCGCCGCCACTCCCTCGAATTCCTCGACCTTTTGATGCGACCGCTTCTCCAAACGCTCCCACAGGCTCCTGTAGCTCATTGCCTCTCTCCTTGTGTCATTGTCCACGGACAGCCGTCAGTCTCGGGATCGTTCCCAACCTCCCCTCTCACCCATCCCAGCCTAATCAAGCGGCGGTGGTGAGGTCGAGGAGGCGGGCGAATCGCTTGCGGGCGATGATCAGCGCCAGCAGGGTCACGACGAAAGGCAGAGCGTCGGTGATCTGCACCGGCAGGCCGTTGCCCTGGAACCGGAAACCCAGCGCCTCGGCCAGGGCGAACAGCGCGGCGGCCGCCAGCACGCCGACCGGATGGGCCCGGCCCAGCATCACAGCCACCACCGCCACCCATCCCCTGCCGCTCGACATGTTCTCGGCGAACTGCACCACGTTGCCCAGGGACAACTGGGCCCCGGCCAACCCGGCCAGGGCGCCCGACGCCAGCACCGCCCCGTACTTGTAGACGGTGGGACTCACCCCCAGGGTCTCGGCGGCCAGCGGGCGCTCGCCCACCCCTCTCAGACGCAGGCCGACGGGCGTCCGGAAGAGGAACACCCACAACGCCGGCACCAGCAACAGAGCGACATAGGTGAGAATCGTGTTGTCGAACAAGACCGGCCCGATCCACGGGATGTCCGACAGAATCGGGATGGCGATCCGGTCCAGGCCGTCGATCCGGGGATGCTGGAACACCCCCCTCACGTCGAATAGCTGCGGCAATAAGAACCCGGTGAGTCCCATCGCCAGCAGATTCAATGCGATCCCCAGCACGATCGGATCTCCCCGCCGGGTGACACACCCGTACGCCAGCGCCAGCGAGATGAGCATCCCGGCCGCAATCCCGAACACAACCCCGAGCGTCCAACTGATCGCCAGGTAGGAGCCGGCCACCGCCGCGAAGGCGCCCGCCAGCATGATCCCCTCCAGGGCGATCTGGAAGACGCCCGCCCGCTCGCAGATCATGCCGCCCAGGGCAGCCAGAAGGATGGGGATCATCGCCCGGGTGGCCGAGTCGAACAGGGCGGCATCGAAGATCTGCTCGAACATCAGACCTCCCCGACCGCCGCGGACTCCGCATCGCTCACCTCGGTGGAAGGGCGTTCACCCCGCCGGATGGCCAGCCGGCACGCCACCGCCACGATCACCACCGCCTGCAGCACCTGGGAGAGGCGCCACGAGACACCGGCGTTTCGCTGCATGGCAAGTCCGCCGATCTGGAGGGCCGAGAAGAACATTCCCGTGATGAAGATCGGGATTGGGCGATTGACCGCCAGCAGGGAGACCAGCAGGCCCGTCCAGGCAAACCCGGCGAGCACCAACTCCCCGTCGATGAATCGCAGGGCCTCGCCGATGATGAGATGGGTCCCGATCAGTCCGCCGATGGCGCCGGCCACCACCATCACCTGGACGGTCCGCTGCTCGACGTCGATCCCCCCGTAGCGGGCGGACCGCATGTTGAAACCGGTCATCTGCGACTCGTAACCGGCCACCGAGCGCGTGTACACCATCCAGAGCAGCGCAACCAGAACTATGACCAGGATCAGTGATAGGCTCACGCCTCCGAAGATCGGCATCTTGGGCATCCGGGCCGTCTCGGGAACCTGGCGGGTGGACGTGAGGGTGACGGCGTCGTCCAGCAGTTGAAACCGCACCAGGTAACCGGTGATAGCACGGGCCACGTAGTTGAGGAGAAGGCTCGTGATCAGAATGGGAAGTCGAAGCCAGGTCTGCCCGTAGGCGGGGAGCAACCCCCACACCGCTCCCACCACCGCACCGGCGAGCATCGCCAGTGGGACGATCACATACCCGGGGCCGGGCACGTAGATGGCCACGATGGTTCCCGCCAGGCCGCCGATCACCATCTGACCCTCTCCCCCCAGGTTGATGATTCCCGACCGGAAGGCTATGGAGACCGCCAACGCCATGCCGATGATCGGCACCGACCTGCCGAGGGTGTTGCGCAACCCCGAACCCGTAACCGCGCCGGTGAACATCTCCCCCCCGGCTGCCAGGGGATCGCCTCCGGTGACGGCCACGATGGCGGCGGCCAGGGCAAAGGCGAACAGCAGCGAGAATGTCACCGGGCTCACCACGGCCCGCCGGCTCATGTCCCTGACTTGGTTCAGGACTCGCTCAAGCAACCGCCGCCTCCAGGTGCGCTCCGGTCATGTAAAGGCCGATCTCGGGCTCGTCGACCGCGCGGGGATCCAGAGTGGCGACGATGCTCCCCTCGAACATCACCAGGATGCGGGTGCTGAGGGAGAGGATCTCCGACAACTCCGCCGACACCATCAGCACCGCTCCGCCCTGGTCGCGGTAGCGGATCAACTGGCTGTGGACGAACTCGATGGCGCCGATGTCCAACCCGCGGGTGGGCTGTTCGGCTATCAGAAGGGGGGTCCCGTGTTCCATCTCCCGGGCGACCACGACCTTCTGCAGGTTCCCACCCGACAGCGTGGAGACCGGACCTGACACCGAACCCGCCTTTATGTCGAACACCTCCACCAGACGCCCGGTGAGCCGGGCCACCGCGCCACGGTCGAACCAGCCTCTACGCTGGACCGTCTCCTCCCGGTGATGGCCCATGAGAAGGTTCTCCGAGACCGACGCCTGCCGGGTGGTGCCCACTCCGTAGCGGTCCTCGGGGATGTAGGCCAAGCCTGCCGCTCGCCGCCCGGCCACATCGGCCGTGGTGATGTCGGTTCCCGAAAGGGTCACGGCGCCGTTGTGGGCCTCCGCCAGACCGCAGAGAGCCTCGATCAACTCGCTCTGCCCGTTCCCCGCCACGCCGGCTATCCCGACTATCTCTCCGGATCTGACCTGGAAACTGGCGTCCTTCACCACCGCCCGGCCGTGCCCGCCCAGAACGGTCAGATTCTCCACCTCCAGCACCGCCTGGCCCGGTTGGTGCTCGGGGGCCCTCCGATCCAGGTCCACCGCTCGGCCGGTCATGTGCAGGGTGATCTCGGCCGGGTCGGTCTCGGCGGTCACCAGGTCGGCCACCGCCCGGCCGTTGCGCAGCACGGTGACCCGGTCGGAGATGGCCATCACCTCGCCCAGCTTGTGGGTGATGAAGATGATGGTGCGTCCCGCGTCGCGCAGCCTCCTGATGACTTCGAACAACTGGTCCCTCTCCTGGGGGGTGAGCACCGCGGTGGGCTCGTCCAGGATCAACACCTGCGCGTCCCGGTAGAGGGCCTTGAGTATCTCCACCCGCTGCAACACGCCCACGGGTAGATCCTCCACCGCCGCCTCGGGGTCGACCGCAAGTCCGTAGCGATCGGCCAGTTCGCTGACCCGGGCGATACCGGCGGCCCGATCGATCAGACCGCGACGGCGGGGCTCCTGGCGGAACACCACATTCTCGGCCACGCTCAGGGTCGGGAACAGCTTGAACGACTGATGCACCATCCCCAGTCCGGCGGCGATGGCGTCCAGGGCCGAGGAGAACTCGACCCGCTCCCCCCGCATGAATATCTCTCCCTCGTCGGGAGGGAAGAGACCGTAGAGAAGTGACATCAGGGTGGTCTTTCCCGCCCCGTTCTCACCCACTATGGCATGGATCTCCGCGGGACGCACCGCCAGGTCCACGGCGTCGTTGGCAAGGACGCCGGGGTACCGCTTAGTTATCCCGCGGAGCTCCAGCTCAAATGTCAAGTAATCAACCGAACAGGGGGTCGGGGACCACTATGTCGCCGTCCACGATGGCGTCCCGAGCGTCACGGACCTCGGCCACGATATCGGGATGGTCGGCTATCACGCACTGGCTGTCGGCCAGCACCTCGTCCGACTCCAGCGCCATCACGCCGGTGCCGCCCTCGGCCAACCCGAAGGCCACCACCGGACCGGCGGTCCCGTCGAGGACCTGCTTGGCCAACTGCTCCACCAGCACGTCCACCAGCTTGAGGTTGTTGTCGACGATGTGTCCCGGCGCCTCGGGGCACTGGTTGACGTCGACGCCGTAGCTCAAGAAGCCCTCCTGTTGGGCGGCCTCGAAGATGCCGCCGTTTGACCCCGCGCCCACCGCGAAGATGTGGTCTGCGCCGCGGGCGGCCACCGCCAGGGCTTGCTCCTTGGCGCGGGCGGGATCGGAGAAGGGGTTGTCTCCACCGATGAACACCTGGGTGTCGTTGATGGAGGGGTCGATGCTCTGGGCGCCCAGGGCGAAGCTGTCCGACCAGCGATGGAGGAACGGGATGTCCAGGGCGACCACCGAGCCGATCTCCTTGGCCTCACTGAGGCGTCCGGCCATGATGCCCAACAGGTAAGCCCCCTCGTGCTCGCGGAAGACGCCGCAATGCAGGTTGGCGGCCGGCTCGTTGGGGCAGGCGTCGATCAGGATGAACTTCTGATCGGGGTTGGCCTTGGAAAGCTCGTCGGCCAACTCGATCAGGGTGAACGTGGTGAGCACCACGATGTCGGGCGCCTCGTCGATGGCGGCCTCGATGTTGGCGCGCCGGTCGGAGTCATTGGTCGACTCGAAAGTCTTCCAGGTACCGTCCAACTCTTCAGCCACGCGCTGGGTGCCTACCTGGCCGAGTTCGAGGAACTTGTTTACCCCGATCGGGTTGGGCGTTACGTAAATCAGGCTGGGCCCATCCCCGCCCGCATCTTCATCGTCGCCTCCGCATGCCGAGGCCAGCAGGGCCAAGGCAGCCATCAGGGCAATGCCCAGGATCATCTTGCGGTTCTTCATTCGGTTACCTCCTTGTTATGTCCAACACCCCTGGTGGATGGGGGTACCTGAGTTCCCCCAACGGGACGTTTTCGGGACTCTGCCCCTGGTCGGGCCTTATGATTCTTCGGTCTGTAACGATAGCCGTTATGAACTCCACCGGAGTGATGTCGAAGGCCGGGTTCAGGGCGTCGGCGCCGGGAAGAGCCACGTCCACTCCTCTCACGGAGACCACCTCCTCGGCGCCCCGGTCCTCTATCTCTATCTCGGCTCCGGAGGGGGTGTCCATGTCGATGGTCGACTCGGGCGCCACCACGATGAACGGCACGCCGGCATGCCGGGAGGCCAGGGCCAGGCTGAAGGTGCCGATCTTGTTGGCGACGTCGCCGTTGCGGGCGATGCGGTCGGCGCCGGCCAGCACCAGGTTGGCCTCTCCCCTGGCCAGAAGGAACGGTCCGGCGCCGTCCACCAGCAGCCGGAACGGCGCTCCCATGCGGGACAGTTCCCAGGTGGTGAGGCGCCCGCCCTGCAGCAACGGACGCGTCTCGACCGGCAGCGCCATCTCCAGGCGTCCGCGTTCGTGAAGGGTCTGGATCACGGCCAGCGCCGTCCCCCGGGCAACCGTGGCCAGACCGCCGGTGTTGCAGATGGTCATGGTCCGCGCCGCCGCCTCGCCGATCAGGTCGTCGGCCAGGTCGGCTCCGTACTCGCCCATGGAGATGGAAGCCTGAAGTTCCTCGTCGCGGATCCGGTGGGCTTCGGCCAGCACTCTCTCCAAGCCTTCGGACACCAGCGCCGAGGTCCGGTCCACCATCTTGGCCAGGTTGACGGCGGTTGGGCGAGCGGCGCGGAGACTCGAGACCGCCTCCTCCAAGCCCGGGCCCTCCGCGCCGTGCAGGTGCACCGCCAGCGCCACCCCGTAGGCGCCGGCCACCCCTATGGCGGGAGCGCCCCGCACCGAGAGCCGCTGGATGGCCGCCACCAGGGTCGGTATGTCGGTTATGTCGAGGATCACCAGTTCCTGGGGCAGACGGGTCTGGTCGATCATCTTCACGACGCCGTCTTCCCACTCCACTGTTTCGAGCGAGGTTCCTTGATATTCAGGTTGCATAGCAACCCTCTAGCCTATAGGAAGATGCCGCAGACTCATCGGTACCTGGCCGACCATCTGATTCCCATGGAGCCCGAAGGCGCCATCCACTCACCGGGCGTGGTGGACACCCAAGACGGAGTGGTGGCGTGGGTTGGGAAGGCAGAGGAGGCTCCGGACCTCGCCGAGGTTACAACCGAGCGGGTGGAGGGGGTGCTGCTCCCCGGAATGGTGAACATCCACTGCCACACTCCCATGGTGCTCCTGCGGGGCGCCGGGGAGAACCTGCCGGTGGACCGGTGGCTGCACGAGGTTATGTGGCCGCGGGAGGCGCGCCTCACTCCCGAAGACGTGGAGGTGGGGATGGCGGCCGGCGCCGCGGAACTGCTGGCCGGGGGCGTGACCACCTCGTTGGAGATGTATTTCCACGGGGAGGCCGTTGCGAAGGGAGCGACCAGGGCGGGACTCCGGTGCGTGGTCACCGCGCCGCTCATCGAAGACCCCAAGCTGAGCGGGCTGTTCGGCTCACTGCAGCAACAGTTGGATCAGATGGCCGAACTCATCGAGCATTGGGAGGGAAACAACCTGATCCAGGTGGGGATCGGACCCCACGCCGTGTACTCCCTCTCCGAAGAGTGCCTGCGAAGCGTGGCCGAGGCGGCGGCCGCCAACCGGGCGCTGGTCCACATCCACGTCGACGAACAGCAGTGGGAGGTGGAGGCGGTACGAAAGCAGACCGGTATGTCGGCCACCGCCTTCCTCAAGGAAGTGGGCATCCTGGACTCGCCCACCATGGCCGCCCACTCGGTGTGGATCTCACCCGAGGACATCGACATCCTGGCCGATGCGGGAGCGGGGGTGGCCCACTGTCCCTGCTCCAATGGAAAGCACGCCTCCGGCATCGCCCCGGTGGCCGAGATGCGGGCGGCCGGGATCCCGGTGGGAATCGCCACCGACGGACCGGCCTCCCACCATCGCCTGGACATGTTCGAGGAGATGCGGATGGCCATGCGCCTGGCCCGCATCCGCTTCCAGGACGCCGCCGCCCTCCTGCCCCACGACGCCCTGCGAATGGTCACCAGGGAGGCGGCCGACGCCATCGGCAGGCCCGACCTGGGCCGCCTGGCGCCGGGAAGCCCCGCCGACATGATCGCCGTCTCTGTCACCGGCCCGGCCTTCGGCCCGGTGATCCCCGAAGAAGACGACCTCGTCTCCCGGTTGGTCTGGTCGGGGTCTCCCGCCGCGGTGCATTCCTCGTGGGTGGGGGGAAGGCAGGTGATGTCGGAGGGCGAGGTGCTCACCGTGGACGTCGAAGCAATCGGCAGAGACGTCGCCGACCGCGCCCGCAGACTGGCCGGATGAACGCCGACCAGGTCATCTCCCTCCTGGGCCTCGAGCCCCTTCCGTCCGAGGGCGGCATGTGGACCCGGATCTGGCTCGACGATCACGGAAGCGCCATCTACTTCCTGATGCGACCCGGGGACTTCTCCGCCATGCACCGCCTGGACGCTCCCGAGATCTGGCATCACTACCTGGGCGCCCCGGCAAGCATGCTGCTGCTCCACCCCGGCGGATCGGTGGGCCAGCCCGTCCTGGGAAAGGACCTGACCGAAGGCCAGCGGCCCTGCGTGACGGTGCCGGCCGGGGTGTGGATGGGCGCCTCCACAACCGGCGATTGGAGCCTGGTGGGAGCGACCATGGCGCCCCCCTGGCATCCGGACCGCTTCGAGTTGGGCGACTGCGCCGACCTGATCGACCAATACCCCCGGGCAGCCGGCCGCATCGAAGAACTCACCCGAACTGACCTGCGATGAGCGTCCTCCCCACCCCTGCCTCCATGCTCGATCTCTCCGGCCTGGTGGTGGCCGTGACCGGGGCGGGAGGCGGGATCGGCCGGGGGATCACACGGCGATTCTCCCAGGCCGGAGCGTCGGTGCTGGCTCACACCCGCACCACCGACCTGGGGCCTCTGATCGACTCCCTGCCCGGACCGGCCGCCGAAGTGGCAGCCGACCTGCGCCGACCCGACGGGCCCGACCGGGTGGTGAAGGCAGCTGTGGCCTCCTTCGGCAAGCTCGACGTCCTGGTGAACAACGCCGCCGACCAGACCCTGGTGGCGATGCCGGAGATGGACGACGAGGACTGGCAGAGAATGGTCGACACCAATCTGACCGCCGTGCATCGCCTCACCCAGGCGGTTGCGGCCCACCTAATCTCCCGGCATTCCCCGGGCTCGGTGATCCACATCTCCTCCATCGAAGGCAGCCAGCCGGCCCCGCTCCACGGCCACTATGCGGTCACCAAGTCCGGCGTGATCATGCACGCCCGGGCCGCCGCGCTGGAGTACGGCGCCCACGGCATCCGCGTGAACTCGGTCTCCCCGGGGCTGATCCATCGGGCCGGGCTCGAAGAACAGTTCCCGGAGGGGGTGGCCCGCTGGAAGGCCGCCGCGCCCCTGGAGAGGTTGGGAACCCCCGAGGACGTGGCGGATGCCTGTTTGTTCCTGGCGTCTCCCCTGGCTCGGTGGATAACCGGCGCCGACCTGGTGGTGGATGGCGGCATCCTCGCCCGCCCGACCTGGTGATGGGAGTGAACCAATGAGACTGTCGGCCCGCGTGTATGTGGTGACGGGCGCCGGTGGAGGGATCGGGCAGGGCGCAACGCGGGCCCTGCTGGAGGACGGCGCCCGGGGGGTGACGATGGTGGACCTGGCGGCGCCGTCGAAGGCCGCCGCGGATATTGACCCCGGCGGTACACGGACCCTGGCCCTCTCGGCCGACGTCACCTCCGGGGATGACGCACGATCGGTGGTTGTGGGGACCGTGGAACGCTTCGGCCGGCTGGACGGGCTGGTCAATTGCGCGGGGGTGGTGTTCCTGGACACCGCCTGGGACGCCTCGGCGTCCGACTGGAACCGCCAGTTGGAAGTGAATGTGACCGGCTCGTTCGTGTTCGCCCGGGCGGTCGGGGCCCACCTGCGGGAGCACGGAGGCGGCGCGGTGGTGAACGTGAGTTCCAACTGCGGCAAGGCCGGTTACCCGAACATGGCCGCCTACAACGCCTCCAAGGCGGCCGTGCTGGGACTGACCCGCTCACTGTCGATGGAATGGGCCACGGACGGCATCAACGTCAACGCCGTCTGCCCGGGAGGCGTGGACACGGAAATGCTGGCGGGGGTGGCGGAATGGCTCTCGCCCCGCTTGGGGGTGGCGGCCGAGGACCTCCTGGGCCAGATGGGCCCGGCCCAACTGGGTCGGCGGATCGACCCGGTGGAAGTGGGACGGGTGATCGCCTTCCTGCTCTCCGACGAAGCGCTGATCATCAGGGGCCAATCGATCAGCATCGACGGCGGCGACACTCCCTACTGAGGTGACGATGATGGAAAGCCTGTGGGACGACCGGGCAGCACCGGCGCCTTCCGATCCTCTCGCCGAGTGCGTGTACGGCTCCCGGCTGATCGGATCCGACCCGGCCATGGTGCTCCACGGGGGAGGCAACACTTCGGTGAAGGCGCCGTATCCCGACATAACCGGCGAGGAGGTGGAGGCCCTGTGGGTGAAGGGATCGGGATGGGACCTGGCCAGCATCGAGAAGGCCGGCTTCGCACCCCTCCCCATTCACCGCCTCCGTCAACTGCTGGACCTCGAGAGCCTCTCGGACACCGAGATGATGCGGGAACTGTCGGCGGCGAGGCTCGATCCCGCCGCTCCCCAGCCTTCGGTGGAGTCGCTGCTCCACGCCCTGATCCCCCATCGCGCAGTCCAGCACAGCCACGCCGACGCGATCGTGACGCTCACCAATCTCGAAGACGGCGCCGACCGGGTGAGGGAGGTCCTGGGTGAAGGGGTCCTGATCGTTCCCTACGTGATGCCCGGTTTCGACCTGGCCCGGGTGGTCCGCGACATGTGGCCCTCCGGCGGTGACGGCTCGGCCGGGATGGTGCTGATGAACCACGGACTGTTCACCTACGGGGAGACCACCCGCCACGCCTACCTGCGTCATCTGGAGCTGATCTCCCGGGCGTACCGGTGGTTGGAGACCCACGCTCCCCTTCCCGCCGGCGACCAGACCCCGCTCGGCAGGGTCGACCCCTTGGAACTGGCGCGAATGAGAAGAGACATCTCGGAGGCGGCGGGGCGTCCCATGATCTCGATGCGCCATGCCTCGGCGGAGGTGGCCCGCTTCGTCAGCCGCGCCGACCTCCCCTCCCTGGCCGCCCGGGGACCGCTCACCCCCGATCACATCATCCGCACCAAACGCATTCCCATGGTGGGCCGGGACGTGGCCTCATACGCGGACGGGTACCGCCGCTACTACCAGCGCAACCTTCATCGCGCCCGCGGGGAGACCACCATGCTGGATCCCGCTCCCCGGGTGGTGGTGGATGCCGAGATAGGGATGCTGGCGGTGGGCGCCACCGCCTCGGACTCACAGATCGCCTCCGACATCTATTACCACACCATGCCGGTGCTCACCAGGGCCGAAGACCACCTGGGCGGGTACGCGGCCCTTCCCGAGGGAGACCTCTTCGAAGTCGAATACTGGGAGTTGGAACAGGCCAAGCTCCGGCGGCGGGGCGCCTCTCCCGAGCTCGCCGGAATGGCGGCGCTGGTGACCGGGGCGGCCTCGGGCATCGGGCGGGCCTGCGCGGAGGAGTTGATGAAACGGGGAGCAGCAGTCACCGGCCTGGACCTCTCCCCCGGGGTGGTCGACGCCTTCGACTCGCCCGCCTGGCTGGGGGCCCCCTGCGACGTGACCGACCCCGCCGCCCAGGCACAGGCCGTGGAGAGGGCCGTGGAGCGCTTTGGCGGGATCGACATCGTGGTGGTGTGCGCCGGTATTTTCGGCGGAGTCTCCCCGATCGCCGAACTGGACGCCTCCGAATGGCGAAAAGTGATGGCGGTCAATGTCGACGCGGCGGCCGACCTGCTGTCGGGGGTCCACCCGTTCCTGCGGCTCTCGCCGGCCGGAGGAAGGGTGGTGGTGGTCTCCACCAGAAACGTCCCCGCGCCCGGGCCGGGAGCGGGGGCCTACTCGTCCTCCAAGGCGGCCCTCACCCAGTTGGGGCGGGTGGCCGCCCTGGAGTGGGCCTCCGACGGAATCCGGGTCAACATCGTCAATCCCGACGCGGTGTTCGACACCGGGATCTGGAACGAGGAACTGCTGGCCACCCGCGCCGCCCACTACGGCATCGACGTGGAGTCGTACAAGCGGCGGAACCTGCTGGGTACCCCCGTCACCTCCGCCCAGGTGGCCGGGGTGGTGGCCGAATTGGCAAGTGACCGATTCGCGGCCACCACCGGTGCCCAGATACCGATCGACGGTGGCAATGAAAGGGTGGTTTGAACCATGCATCTTCCCGTTTTGAATGTTGCGGCATCGGACATCCCCGAGCGGATGCTGGTGGTGGGCGATCCCGACCGCGCCCTCCGGGTGGCCGCCCGGTTGGAGGACCGCGTCGAGATCGGGCGCTTCCGCGAATACGTGACCCTGGCGGGCAGACACCGGGGGGTCGAGGTGGGGGTGGTCTCCCACGGGGTGGGCGCCGCGGGGGCGGCGGTCTGCTTCGATGAACTCTTCCAGGCGGGGGTCCGGCGGGTGATCCGGGCCGGGAGTTGCGGAGGGATGCAGGACGACGTCCTCGATGGTCATCTGGTGATCGTCACCGCCGCGGTGCGAAACGATGGACTCACCTCCCAGTTGGTGCCGGAGGGTTATCCCGCCGCGGCCTCACCCGACATCGTGGCAGCACTCCGCCGGGCGGCACAGGGCGGCGAGAACATCCACGAGGGCATCGCCCTCACCAACGCTGTGTTCTACACCAATGAGATCATGGGCTCCAACCTGGGATTGTGGCAGAAAGCCGGAGTGAAAGCGGTGGAGATGGAGTGCGCGGCGCTGTTCGTCATGGCCGGCCTGGCGGGCCGGGAATGCGGCGCCATCCTGACGGTGGACGGGAACCCGCTGGTGGAACGGGACGAGGAGATGACCGGCTACGACCCCCACCGCGAGGTGGTGAGAGAAGCGGTGGGCCGGATGATCGGGATTGCGCTCGACGCCCTGGTGGACGACCCTCTCTGAGCCGAAGACCCGAGTTACCCGCGGCCGTCTTGGTTGGACTGGTGGTAGCCCAGGATCAGCAACTCCGTGGCAACATCCACCCTGCGGAGGGTCGTGCCCGCCGGTGCGTGGAGGACCACGGGGGCGAAGTTCAGGATGGAGGTCACCCCCAACTTCACCAGCAAATCGACAACCCCCTGGGCTGCGGGAGCGGGAGTGGCGACCACACCGATCGACACCTCCCGGGAGCGGACATCCTCGGCCAGGTTGTCAGGGTGACGGATGACCAGGTCCCCCACCGTCTCTCCGATCTTGCCGGGGTCGGTGTCGTACACGCCCGCCAGGATCAGCCCTCGACTGGCGAATCCCTGATAGTGGGCGAGGGCCATCCCCAGGTTCCCCATCCCCACTATGACGATGGTCAGAGGAACGTCGAGGCCGAGAGCGGCGCCTATCTGGGAGACCAGCGACTGGATATCATATCCCACCCCCCGGCGGCCCTCGCACTCCAGGTACCAGAAGTCCTTCCGCACCTTGGCCGCGTTGATGCTGAGCGCCGCGGCGATCTCCCCCGAGGAAACCGTCTCCTGGTCGACGGGGAGTTGGTCCAGACACCGCAGGTAAAGGGGCAGCCGCGAGACGGTGGTGTGAGGGATAGCCGGCCTAGCCATCCCCGAAATCCTAACCCGGCCGCCCCGCCCCGGATTCAGGGCCGGTCCGTCCGCCGAGTGCCAGCATCCCTGAAACAGACCGGCTGAACTGCGGGCCCCGCCGGCCACCCGGTGGCGGGAGGCACACGGGCTACGGCTATCTTTCGGATGATGAACGGCGCTGAGGTATTGGTGGTTGGTGGGGGCCCGGCCGGGTCGGCCGCCGCCTACTGGCTGGCCAGGGACGGGCACCGCGTCACCCTCGTGGAGCGCAAGTCGTTTCCCCGCGACAAGACCTGCGGAGACGGCCTGACGCCCCGGGCGATATACCAACTCGACCAGATGGGATTCGACTTCTCGGCGCCGGGCTTTCACCGCGTCACGGGGTTGCGTTCCTACGCCGGGGACAAGGTGATGCTGGAGATGTCCTGGCCGGAGCACTCCCGGTTTCCCGCTTGGGGGGGAGTGATCCGCCGTCGCGAACTCGATCAACAGGTGGCCGACCTGGCCCGCGGCCAGGGGGTGGCCGTCCTGGAGCAAACCGAGGCCCGGCCCCTGGTGAACGACGGGACCCTGGAAGGCGTGGAATTGCGCTCCAACGGGTCGGTGGAGACGGTCAGACCCAGGGTGGTGATCGTGGCCGACGGCGCCCTCAACCGGTTCGGGCGCCATCTGGGAGTCACCCGCCGGAAGGACTATCCCCTGGGGTTGGCGGCCCGTGGCTATTACCGGAGTCCCCGTTCGTCCGATCCGTTCCTGGAGAGCCAACTGGACATCCGCGACAGCGCGGGGGCCACCATGCCCGGCTACGGTTGGGTGTTTCCCCTGGGCGACGGGACGGTCAATGTCGGGGTGGGCCTCCTCTCCACGTTCAAGCGGTGGAAGCAGGCCAACACCACCAGGATGATGGCGGACTGGGCCAACGCCGCACCCGGATACTGGGGACTCTCCGAGGAGACCCGGCTGACCGATCCGGTGGGCGGCGCCCTGCAGATGTCGTTTTCCCGTTCACCCCTGGCCGGGCCCAACTGGCTGGTGATCGGAGATGCGGCGGCTGCGATCAACCCCTGGAACGGAGAGGGCATCGCCTACGCGTACGAGACGGGGCGCATCGCCGCCGAACTTGCCGGGCGGGCGGTGGCCGGGGAGGACTCCGAGGCGCTGGCGCGATACTCGGGGCGCCTGGACCGGGAGTACGGCCTTTACTACCGCACGGCGCGTATCTTCGTGAAGTTGATCGGACGCCCGGCGGTGATGCGCACCCTCGCCCACACGGGCCTGCGCAACCGTCCCCTCATGGAATGGACCCTGAAGGTGATGGCGAACCTCCTGGACGAGGACGAAAAGGGCATCGGCGAGGAGGTATTCCGGGCCCTGCAGGGACTCGCTCGCGCGGTCCCGGTGGCCTGAACAGCAGGCCCTTTCCCGGATTTCGCGCCAGGGAGGCCCGTTAATATGCATGCTGGTGGTTCGAGGAACCCCAAACGCGGTCTCATTTCGAGTAGTCGCAGGCAGAACCCCATAAACGTCGCGAAGGGCATCGAGGTAGCTATGGCAAGGAAGTACCGGTTGGAACCGGAGGGCGAAGGCCTCTACCGGGTGATCGCGGTGAGAGATTTCAAGACCTCCCGGGGGCAGAGTCCGGAAGTCAAAGAGGGCGATCGCGGAGGACTGGTCTCCGGCCCTTACAACCTGTCCCAGCGGGGACGGTGCTGGATCGAGGAGGGAGCCAAGGTGATCGACCAGGCCAAGGTGCTGAAGGACGGCCTGGTGATGGAGAACGCCATCGTCAGCGGCCGGGCCGTTGTCACGGATCTGTCATGGGTGGCTGGCTCCGCGCAGGTGCAGGACAACGCCCAGATCCAGGAGGGCGGAGCCGTGCTGGACCGGGCGATAGTGCGGGACGGCGCCACGGTGAGATCGGCAGGGATAGTGGGCGGACAGGCAGTGGTGGAACACCGGGCGAGGGTCGAGGACGGCGCGATGGTGGGAGACAAGACCCAGGTGGGCGGCAATGCCGTGATCAGCGGCCAGGATACCGTGATAACCGGCGACCGCTACATCATCAAAGGCGTCACCAAGACCGAGACAGCCTAGCGCCCGAGGCTCCGGGACGGGTCACCGCAATCCAGGCGCCGCCCCTCCCGAGAACCCTGTCCGTCGCGGATCAGCCGGCGGGTACCAAGTCGGGTGGATGGCGCTCGTGCCAGTCGGTGAGCGACTGGTAGGCGCGGGCCGCCGCCAGGGCGGCGTTCTCCTGATAGGCGCGGGCCATGAATTTGATCCCGGTGGGCAGGCCCTCTTCGGAGAAGCCGCTCGGCACCGAGACCGCAGGAAGGCCGGCCACGTTCCCGAGCGACATCATGGTGTCCTTGCCGGCGTGCAGGGTGGCGCTGCGGAATCCCTGGTTGACCGGAGTGGCGACGCCCGACCGGGTGGGTGCGAGGAGCGCGTCGAAGGGCGACATCACCTGCTCGGCGTTCTCCGCCACCAGCCTTCTCAGACGCAGCGCGTTTATGTAGTCCTTGGCCAGCACCGTCACCCGGGGATAGGCGCCGAACCGGTCTTCAGGGGCGGTCAGTTCCGCCAACTTCCCGCTGTCCACGATCTCCTCGAAGGCGCTCGCCGCCTCGGCGAACAGGATCACCTGGAGGATCTCCTCGTGCGGCAGGTCCGAGAACCTCATCTCCTCGATGTCCGCCACCGTGCCCAGCACGTCAAGGGCCTTCTCGAAGTTGGTGCGCGTCGGCTCGTCCACATGGTCGGTCACGTTCTCCATCACCCCGAACCGGAAACGGCGCGACGACACGTCCGAGTCGTCGTAGGTGAAGCTGCGACGGGTGGTGGTCGGGTCCTTGGGGTCCCGCCCGGAGATGGCCTCCAAGACCAGCCCGCAGTCGTCGGCGGTTAGGCACATCGGCCCCAGCTTGTCCAGGGTCCAGGAGAGTGCCATGGCCCCGTACCGGCTCACCCGCCCGTAGGTGGGGCGCAGACCGGCCACCCCGCAATTGCTGGAAGGCGACATGATGGAGCCGCCCGTCTCGGACCCGATCGCAAACGGGACCAGGCCCGCCCCGGTCGCCGCGCCGGACCCGGTGGACGATCCGCCGCTCCATCGGTTCTTGTCCCAAGGTGTGATGCCCGGGCCGGTGAAGGAAGCGTTGGGCTGCCAGTAGCCGGCGCCACCCGCCAACTCCACCATGGCCAGCTTGGCCGCCAGCACCGCTCCCGCCGCCCCGAGCCTCTCCACGACCGTGGCGTCGTAGTCGAAGACCTGGTTGCGGAACGGAGCGGCGCCCCAGGTGGTGGGGATGCCGCCGGACGTTGCCAGCAGGTCCTTGACACCGTAGGGAATGCCATGCAGAGGACCCCGGTACCGGCCCGATGAGATCTCCTGCTCGGCGCGTCTTGCCTCCCGGAGCGCCCTCTCGCGGGTCACCGTCACCACCGCGTTGTAATCGGGTCCCAGCCTCTCCAACCGGTCCAGGAAGACCTCGGCCAGTTCCGTCGGCGACACCTCCCGGGCCTGTACCAGGCTCCCGAGTTGGCGGATGCTCTTGAAGACCAGGCTGTCCGACAAGGCGTCAGCCCTCTTCCCAGTAGGGCACGAACACCGAGAACGGCTCGTCACCATTCTCCAGCCTGACGGCGCTCACCGCCTGCGAGGCCCGGACAATGGTCTCGACGCCCGTCCTCACCCCCTCCAGTTGCTTTTCGTCCAAGCGGTCCCCGTAGAGACGCTTGACGGTGTTGAATCTCTCCTCCACTTCCCGTTTGGTGGCTTCGTCGTTCAAGATGGTCCTCCGCTTTCTCGCCTGCGTGATTCTGCCCCGGTTCGGCTCTCCCCCCAAGCCTCAATTGCCAGTCACATTAGCGAGCCGTCGACCTGGTCACCGCTCACAGACCGGTCTGTCTTCAGTCGGTGACGTAGGTGTGGGTGATCACCTCCCAGACGTGGCCGTTCTCGCAGTCGAAGTAGAACCCCCGTCCCCGGTGCTTGTGGTTGATCTTGCCATCCGTACGTGAGCGGGGACCGCTCCCGAAGGGGATGCCCTCATCCTTGACCCGTCCGAGAACCGCGTCGAACTCCTCGTCGGAAGCCAGGAAGGCGTAGTGGTTGGATTGGGGGTTGTCGGAGTCGTCGAAGTCGAGCGTGAACGTGTCGTTGACCTTGACCGGGGCGAAGTGTCCCCAGGTCCCCTGGTACTCCACCCCGAAGATGCGGGCGATGAACTTGGCGGACTTGACCTTGTCGTAGGCGGGGACGATCGTGTGGTCCAGTTGCAGAGCCATGGCGAACCTCCTCTCCCCCACGACTCTACACCCGGCCTGGACTCCGGGGCCCGGGAGCGGGCACGATGCTTCCCCATCGAGAGCCGGTTCGGCTCCCGGAATTCCGGAGGCCCGATGGCCCGCGGCGACAACCGCGGGCACGGTACCATGCCGAGAAAGCGCCAGCTACCGACACGACGCACAGGGAGAAGCAGTGGGCAAGGCGCAGACGGTAATCCGGGCCAAGGCCCTCATCGACGGCACCGGGGCTCCGCCCGTCCAGAACGCGGTGGTGGTGGTGGAGGGTTCCCGTATCTCGGCCGCAGGCTCGGAGGAGGCCGTCGAAGCGCCCCGGGGGCCGGACGTGCGGGAACTGGACTATCCCGAGGGGTACCTCCTGCCCGGTCTCATCGATGCCCACACCCACCTCATGTTCGGCGCCGGCGAGGCCACCTACGAGGAGGTCATAGAGCGGGACTCCGACGAGATCATGCTGCTCCGGGCCGCTCGCAACGCCCACATCCATCTCAACGCCGGGGTCACGACCCTCCGGGACTGCGGGGCTCGCAACCAGGTCACTTTCGACCTGCGACGAGGAGTCGACCAGGGCCTGGCCCTGGCGCCCAGGCTGCTCCTCAGCGGCCGCCCGGTCACGGTCACCAAGGGCCACTTCTGGTGGTGCAACGGGGAGGCCGACGGGGTGAAGGGCGTGCGGAAGGCGGTCCGCCGGCTGGTCGAGGACGGCGCCGACTTCATCAAGATCATGGCGTCGGGCGGCGGCACGGCCGGCACCGACAACCGCCGGCCCTCCTTCAGCGTCGATGAACTGCGGGCGATCGTGGACGAGGCCCACAACCAGGGCGTCCCCACCACCGCCCACTGCATCGCCACCCAGAGCATCGCCAACGCCCTGGACGCGGGGGTCGACTCTATCGAGCACGCCACCTTCATAGAGCCCGACGGCTCCTATGTCTTCAACCCGCGCATCGCCGAACGCATTGCCAGCCAGGGTGTGCGGGTCAGCCCCACGGTCCAGACCGGCTACCGGCGCCGGGAGAAGCTCCTGGCGATGCGGGAGGAGGGCCATGCCCTGACTCCCGAGGACAGGATCCGCCTTGAGGACCTCCAGATCAAGTGCGAGCGGCAGGTGGAGTTCCTGGGGAGGCTCTGGTCGGAATGGGGGATCACCATCGTGGCCGGGACCGACGCCATCTCCAGCTTCGGCGACTACTGCCTGGGGCTGGAACTCCAGGTCCAGGCGGGCATGAGCACCGCCGAGGTGATACGCTCCGCCACCGGGGTGGCCGCCCAGGCAGTCGGCCTCGACCACCTGGTGGGGACCTTGGAGCCGGGCAAGGAGGCGGACCTGATCGTGGTGGACCGCGACCCTCTCGCCGACATCCGGGCCCTGCGGTCCATGCGGATGGTGATGCAGCGGGGAGGCGTCGTCCCGCCGCCCCTGGTCATCAGCTAGGAGAACTCAAGCACCGGGTCCCCGAGCACGTCGAAGTTCGGCTCGATGCCCAGACCGGGTCGATTCGCAGCCTTCATCCTGCCCGACTTCCTTCGGGGAGCGCCCGAGGCAGTTGGCACCGTCACATAGGAGTTCCAATCGTTGGCCGCGAAGGTGAACTCCTCGGGCGTCGACTGGGCCAGATGCGCAATGGCGGCGGTGATGATGTCGGACCCCCACGGGTCCTCGATGATCATCGGGATTCCGGACGCGACGCAGACGTCCCGTATCAACCGGGCGTTGGTGAGTCCGCCCACCTTGGAGATCTTGAGATTGATCACGTCCATGGCGTCCTCCGACAGACATCTCAGGAGGGTGTCCAGACCGTCGATGGTCTCGTCCAGCACGAAGGGCCGGGAGGTGCGCCTGCGGATGGAGAGGCACTCGTCCAAAGTGGTGCAGGGTTGCTCGATGTAGACGTCCAACTCTTCCACTGCGCTGACCACCCGTGCCGCCTCGTGGCGGGTCCAGCCGGTGTTGGCGTCGGCCACCAGCACATGGTCGTCGGGAAGCACCCGGCGGACCGCACGGATCCGGGCGATGTCGTCTCCCGGATCTCCTCCCACCTTCAACTGGAAGACCCGGTACCCCTCCGCCCGGTACCTGGCCACATTGTCCGCCATCTCATCGGGCGATTGCTGGGATATGGCGCGGTAGAGCTTCACATCCTCCTGGGCCCGACCGCCCAGGAGGGCGTACACGGGCAGACCGGTTGCCTGGCCCAGGATGTCCCAGCAGGCAATGTCGAGCGGCGCCTTGGCATGGGGGTGGCCGAGCAGGGAGGCGTCCATGATCCGGTTTATCCCGGCGACGTCCCGGGGGTCCCTCCCGATCAGATGCGGGGCCACTTCCGCCAGGCCCGCCCGGACCCCCAGGGCGTGGGCGGGCAGGTAGGCAGGCCCCAGCGGGCAACTCTCGGCGTATCCCGAGATCCCGGCGTCGGTCTCGATCTCGACGACCGTGTCGTCGAAGACCTCCATGTAACGGCCGTCGGACCACGTGTAGCGACCCTCGACCAGGGGAAGTTCGACGCGCCAGGCGCGAACCGCCGTGATCCTCACCGGTATCTCCTCAAGTGGGCTGGTCGGTCCCCGCCAGTTCGGGCACCCCTTTGTAGAGACCCACTCCCAGCATGATCAGGAACGCATTCGCCAGATTGACGGACAATGCGAACAGGAGGAAGAAGGTACCGGCCAAGCCGTAGAAGGGGCTGATGGCGGCGACGAACACCATGGACACCAGACAGGACAGAACCATGAGGGCGCAGACGACCCTGTAGGGGGTGGAGCGGAGTCTCGGCAGGAGACCCACACCCAGTCCTATAGACCCCAGGAGAAAGGCGAAGAACCCCACGAAGTTGAAGGCGCTCTGCATCTTCAGGAACATCACGGCCAGGAAGTCCAGGACCTGGGTCTGATCGGGTCCGGTACCTGCGCCGATCCCGTATGCAACGGTGTGGGCGGCGGTGTAGAACAACGTCCTGTCGATGATCGAGATAACCACTCCCAGCCCTATGGCCATGACCCCGAACCTGACGATGGTGTCCTTGGCGTCCTCTCCCCCGGCCGTCTTTCGCAACGCCAAGAGCCCGAAGAGTTGTAGGACCAGACCCAAGACGCCAAAGGTGGCTGTGAAGATACTGAGCGCCACGTTGTCCCGTACGGCCTGGCCTATGCCGATGAAGTCATCGGCGTCCACGAAGTCGATCAGCGCCAGGCCGGGGGTGAACACGAGAGTCCCAACCACCAGCGAGGTGCCGATCACCAGCAACGCTCCGCCTATTCTGTTCTGGGGCGTCGTGATCATCTCCCCTCCTTCCGGAAGGTGGCTTCTCGGGGATCGGCGCCCAGGTCCGAGGGTAGTGGCCTTCGGCTTTCCTGCACGAGTGAGCATCGCCCCGGAGCCGACAGGGACCGTCACCCACCTCCCTGGGGAGTACAGCTAGGCCCGGCGAAGAGCCACGACCGGGATCGGGCGGTCGGTGCCGGCTCGGTAGGCGGCAAAACGGGAATTGGTCGCCACCACCCTTTCGAACAGCATGGAGCGTTCTTCACCCTCGACGATCCGCGCTCGGGCCGGGAAGCGCTCGCCTCTGACTTCGACAACCACCTCGGGGTCGCCTACCAGGTTCCAGTACCACCCGGGATGGTGATCCCGGCCATAGTTGGAGGCCACCACGATCAACTCGTTGGGGTCCTTGAACCGGAAGTACAGCAAGGGAGAGGAGCGCCGCCTGCCGCTCCTGCGTCCCCTGGTCACCAGAATCAGGACCCCCACTCCCTCCAGGCGGCCCAGCAGGCGGCCGCCGGACAGGCGGAACAGCAACCGGTGCAGCGGTACGAAGAACCACGCGATGGCGAGGCGCTTGTAGGTCGGCACGGCCGGGTTCCTCATGGGACCGATTCCCGACACCTAGACACTGGATACGCCTTCCGATCGCCAACCGACGCCGTCTCCGCAAGGAGTAGACACCTCCCCTGCGCCGCAGCCCTCAAAGCTACTCCCCCGACACCTCCCCCAGATTGGTGAGACGGTCGAGCCTGCCCCGCGTGCTGATTCTCCGGCCGGTCATGTCCCCTTGTAGTTGATCCTCGCCACCAACCGGTGCTGGGCGGTCACCAGATCCGCCTGGTCCTCCATCACCTGTTCGATCGGCTTGTAGGACCAGGGGGACTCATCGACCAACCTCCGCGCCCGGTGGGCCTCCCACGCCTTTCCCTTCATGGCCTCGATCAACTGCTCGGCTGTGAACAGCTTCCTGGCGCGGTTCCGGGAATGGACGCGCCCGGCGCCGTGGGCGGCGGAGAAGTAGGAGAGCGGGTTGCCCAACCCCTGCACGATGTAGGAGTCGGTCCCCATCGAACCGGGTATCACGCCGCGGTCGCCGGATCCCGCCCTGATGGCGCCTTTCCTGGTCACCCACACCCTGCGGCCACCGTGTCTCTCCAGAGCGGCGTAGTTGTGATGGCAGTTGATCATCTCCTGCAATTCCACGTCCCCCATGTCACCTCGCAAGGCCTCCCAGACCACTTCCAGGATCAGTTCCCGGTTCCTCCACGCATAGGACTGCGCCCACAGCATCTGGCGGATGTACACATCGAAGAGGTCATCGTCGGCCAGGTAGTAGGCCAGGTCCCGGGACGCCCTCCTCCCCGTGGCGGCGCAGACCCGGGCGGAGGCGGCGATGTGGTGGGTGGCTATCCGGTTCCCGATGCCCCGGCTCCCGGTATGCAGCACTATCCAGAGCCGCCCGAGGTCATCCGAGGACACCTCCACGAAGTGGTTCCCGCCACCCAGGGTGCCCAGTTGCTTTCCCACCCTCCCGGCGAGGCCCTTGGCCTTCGGCAGCATCCCCCGGTGGGGGATCGGGTTCTCCTCCAACCATCTTCGAGCCTCCGGAGAGGCAGCCTGGTGCCAATCGAATCCGGCCGGCACCCCGCGCCGGATATCCCGGAGAACTCCCCGCGGGGACTCAAGGTCCTCCAGGCGCTTGTCGGTGAGGGCGGCGATCATGCCGCATCCGATGTCCACCCCCACCGCGGCGGGGAGAATGGCGCCCTCGGTGACTATCACCGACCCGACCGTGGCGCCCTTTCCCAGGTGGGCATCGGGCATCAGCGCCACCGGACCCGCCAGCACCGGGCTGTGCGAGGTCTCCAACGCCTGCCTCCTGGTCTGGGGGTCCAGGATCGACGCCCAGTTGCGGACGCCGGCACCGCCCCCGCGGCCAGAGTCCAAAAGCCGTCCCCCGGGACTCCCGTTGGTTGCCACCATGACCCTTGACCCTACCGACCCCGCGCAGGGTCGCGAACAGTGGTTAACGCGGCACCAACGGGAATCGCCTCGATCAAGCGGAGCGGACAAACACGGTCGAGCTCCGGCCGGGCAAGTGGGATGCCGCAGCTACAGTTGGCGACGTGACGGCGCGTCGAAGCGACTGGGGGACTCCTTGACCATGCCTGCTCTTGGAAGTTCCGGTCCGGTTCTGGCCATCCACATGGGCGACATCACCAAGCTGGAGGTGGACGCAATCGTGAACGCGGCCAAACCCACCCTCCTCGGCGGTGGTGGGGTGGACGGGGCCATCCACCGCGCCGCCGGACCGCGGCTTCTCGAGTACTGCCGCACCCTGGGAGGCTGCGAGACCGGCCAGGCCAAAGTCACGCCCGGTTTCGATCTCCCGGCCCGGTGGGTGATCCACACGGTCGGACCTGTGTGGCGGGGCGGCGCTCACGGTGAGCCCGAACTCCTGGCCTCCTGCTACCGGGAGTCACTGGCCCGCGCCGACGAGGTCGGGGCTGCGACCATCGCCTTCCCGGCGATCTCCACCGGCGTATACGGGTACCCCCTCGAAGGCGCCGCCACCACCGCCGTCGAGACCGTTCGGTCCACACCCACGGCCTTGGCACGGGTCACATTCGTCGCCTTCGACCAGAAGACTATGGGAGCCTACGCCGACCGTCTCTGAGGATTCCTCCGCCTCCATCATTGACACTCAAGAGATATCCCGCAGGGGCCCACTTGGCTTGTCCACCCGTTTAACATGAATGTCATGGGAGCCACGCCCTCAGAACAACTGAGCGCACTGGAAGGACGGCTCCTGCGCCGAGCCATCCGGCTGTCGGCCAGTGCGGCCGCCAAGGGAAACATGGCGTTCGGGGCCCTTCTCGCAGACCCAGAGGGCAACATCCTCCTCGAAGCCGAGAACACGACGTTCACCGAACGGAATCCCCTCAACCACGCCGAGGCCAACCTGGTCAATATGGCAGTCGCCTCCCTCAACCCCGAGTCGATCGCCACCGCCACCCTCTACACCAGTTGCGAACCCTGCGCCATGTGCAGTGGAGCCATGTACTGGGGCGGGATAAACCGGACGGTTTACGCCATGTCCGAACACGACCTGCTGGAGATCACGGGGGTGAGCGAGCACTGCCCGACCATGCGGGGAGTGGGTTGTCGCGCCATCCTCAACAGCGGCCAGCGTCACATCGATGTAAGCGGGCCTCACCTGGTCGAGGAGGCATGCGCGGTCCAACTCGACTACTTTGCGGCCCGGTCTCCGGAGAGTTCATAGCAACTCCTCTCCCCCGATGACCTCGTCAAGGAAGTTCGGGGGCCGTTTCGTTCACCCTCTCCGCTTCTAGCCGCTGGATTCCTCGCACCACCCGTACAGGCCAAACCCCTAGTACGGGATTCTCGCCACAACCGCCCGTGGCCCCAGTGGAGCCGCTGGGAACCCGAACACTTACGGGGTGGTGGACCTGTGGTTGTTCGGACAAGTCCCTCCACGTAGTCACCGCTCTTCCCTCCCGCCGAATGCACCTCACGGGAACTGAGTCCGCCGGACATATTTCAGCCACATTCGGTTGTGAAAGTTACGGGCATGACAAGAGCTCAGGAAAGGAGTGATGACATGAACCGTATGAAGTTTTGGACCAGGAACCGCCTCATCGGGGCGGTTCTTGGTTCCGCACTCACGGCTGGCGTGCTGGTCGGCTGTGGGGGCGCCAACGAGGGCTCCGAAGGCCCGGAGTCCGGATTTGAGGGCGGCACGGAACTAAGCGCCGAAGGCGGCGGCGAACACGGAGCCGGCGGCGAGACCGGCGGTGGTGAGGCCACCGGGTCGGGCGCCGAGGAGGCCAGCGGAAACATGTTGGCCCTCGACGAGACCTTCGACCAGGTCCGGGCAGGCGCCCGGTTGGTCATCGGTTACGACGCTCAGAGCAACTCGTTCGTGGGCACCGTGGAGAACACAACCAACAACACCCTCACCCGGGTCAGGATCGAGGTGCATCTCTCCAACGGTGTGGAACTCGGTCCGACCATCCCGGTGGACCTGGCGCCCGGCGAAGTGCTGGCGGTTGACCTTCCGGCCACCGCCGAGCCGTTCACCGGATGGACGCCGCACGCCGAGGTCGGCAGCGGTGAAGGCGGCGGTGAAAGCGGCGCCGAGGGCGGCAACGAAACCGGTGTTGAAGGGCCCGAAGGCAGCGGCGTCGAACTGAACGAGGCCGCCATGTCGAGCCCGATCATTCCCCTCTCACAGACGTGGGAAGGAAACCTCGAGGGATTGGCCGTCTCCGCCCGTTACGACGCCGCAACCCAGACGGTCTACTCGAAGGTGGAGAACACCACCTCGCAGGTCCTCTGCTACGTGCAGGCCGAACCCCACCTGAAGTCGGGAACGACGACGGTCGGGGAACTCGGTCCTGACGTACTGGGGCACCTGAGTCCCGGACAGGCAGCCACGTCAGCGGTGGCGGTTTCCACCGAACCCGCACTGGCGGGGGTCTCCTTCGACGGATACGTCGTCCACATGGAGATCTTCGACTGCGCCGGTTCCGGCCCCGTGCCTCACACCGGAGGCGAGGACGGAGAAGGCGGCGGAGGCGAAGGCGCCGGAGGAGAAGGCCACGGGCCCGGCGGCGAAGGCGGAGGCGAAGGTTCCGAGACCGGTTCCTCCGGTGGTGAAGAGGGCAGCAGAAACATGCTGGCCTTGGACGAGACCTTCAACACCGTCCGCGGCGGCGCCCGGCTGATCCTGAACCACGACGCCCAGAGCAACTCGTTCGTGGGCACCGTGGAGAACACCACCAACAACACCCTGACCCGGGTCAGGATCGAGGTGCATCTCTCCAACGGCGTAGAACTCGGCCCGACCACTCCGGTGGACATGGCCCCGGGCCAGGTGCTGGCGGTCAACCTGCCGGCCACGGCTGAACCCTTCACCGGATGGGTACCCCATGCCGAGGTCGGCAGCGGCGAAGGAGGCGGCGAAGGCAGCGAATCCGGCGGCGGTGAGGGCGGCAACGAGCACGGCTCCGGCGGGGAGCATGGCAGCGGCGGCGAAGGAGGCGGCGGCTGACGGCTCCAGCACGGACACGGGCGAGGGAGGCTCCGGTGCCGATGTTCGGGACCGGAGCCTTCACGCGGACGATCGGAGATGGCGTGCCGAAGGCCGGTGATCGGTGCGAGGGAGTAATCCAAAGGAAATGGCAAGAGCCGAAGAGCGATATTCTGGATATGGGCATACCCGGTGGACGGGTGGGGTCCCTCCAACAGGCATCGCCCTCCGGAACGGCTCCTGGTGAGGACTGCTGATGAACGGCATAGTGTTGATCGTCGAAGACAACAACAGGATCGCCAACTGGGTGAAGGTGTACTTCGAGCGGGCCGGATTCTCCGCCGAGGTTGCCCATGACGGTCGATCCGGCCTGTCAATGGCCCGCCGCCTGCTCCCGGACCTGGTGATCCTCGACCTCAACCTTCCTCGCCTCGATGGCGTGGAAGTGTGCCGGATCCTGCGTGGCGAGTCGGACGTCCCGATCATCATGCTGACCGCCAGGGAGACCCCCGCCGAACGCATCATCGGGCTGGACAGCGGCGCCGACGACTACATCATCAAACCCTTCGACCCCGACGAGGTGGTGGCGCGGGCCAACGCGGTCCTCCGGCGCGTCAGGGACAGAGTCCAGCAGGTCCTGATCCGCGGCGCCATCACCCTGAACGAGACCACCCGCACCGTGACGGTCGACGGGGAACCCGTGGATCTGACCCAGGCGCAACTTGCCCTGCTGTCAACCTTCATGCGCCATCCCAACCAGGTGCTCACCCGCTACCAGTTGATCTACCTCACCTTTGGCTACGACTTCGAGGGGTACGACCGCGCCATCGACACCCAGGTCGCCCGCCTGCGGAAAAAGATCGCCCGGGGGGACGAACAGCCCATCCGGACCGTCTACGGCGCCGGCTACAGGTTCGTGCCAGGGGACCGCTGATGTCGCTTCGCTGGAGGATCATGGGCGCGATCGTCCTGGTCATCATCATCACCATCCTGATCGGGGTCAGCATCGGCTATTACACGACCCAGGCGCGCCTGGACGTGTTCGTGGAACGGATTGGCGAGGAGGAGGCGAGCCGGTTGGCCCGCAATCTGAGCCGGGAATACACCGCGGCCGGCGGTTGGCAAACGGTCGACCGACCGCTCTCGGAAGCTGGATACCTCCCCGGTGGACCTGTGGGGAGGCAGGGGTCGGAGGAGGGAGAGCATGATTCCTCGGAGTCATTCGGGCACGACCCGGTGCGGGTGGTGATCGTGGACGCCGACGGACGGGTGGTGGTGGACAACCTGTCCGAACTGTTGCCCGGGACCATGGCGCCGGAGTTGGGAGGGCGCAGCGGGACCGTCTTCGACCTGAACACCAACCAACCCGTAGGTCGCGCCTACCTGGATGTGAACCGCGAGTTCCTCTCCACCGAGTCCCACGGATTTCTCAACACGATCCTGTCGGTCAGCCTGATCGGCGGTCTGATGACGGCAGGCGCCGGCATCCTGGTGGCGGCCTGGATGTCCAAGCGGATCACCGCTCCCGTCACCGCCCTGACAGAAGCGACCCAGGCGATCGCCCAGGGCGACACAACCCGGCTTCCCGTCACTTCGTCGGACGAGTTGGGGCGGATGAGCGCCGCCTTCAACCAGATGACTACTGACCTGGAGACCCAGCGGGACCTCCGCAGGCAACTCATAAACGACGTCTCCCACGAACTGAACACGCCGCTGAGCGTCATCCAACTGGAAGCCAAGGGCCTCCGCGACGGGCTCCAGACCCCCGAGGACGCCTCCGACCACATCATCGGAGAAGTGGACCGCCTGCGCGGCCTGGTGACCGACCTGAACTGGCTTGCGGAGACCGACCACGGCGAGTTGAGGCTCGCCTTCCAACCAGGTTCGGTCCGCGAACTCCTCACCGCCGAGTTGGACCGCTGGCAACCGCAGGCCCAGGCCGGACAGGTCGAGATGACGCTGCGGGCGTCCGGCGACCTCCCCAACATGGAGTTCGACCGGGGACGCATGAGCCAGGCCTTGGGAAACGTGCTGAGCAACGCCATCCACAGCACCGATCCCGGCGGAAGCATCGTGCTGTCGGCGGACCTGGAAGACGACGAGTGGCTGGCCATCAAGGTAACCGATGACGGGATAGGCATCCACGCCGCAGACCTTGCCCACGTGTTCGACCGCTTCTACCGCACCGACCGGTCCCGCAGTCGCCAATCAGGCGGCAAGGGCCTGGGACTGGCCATCACCCGGACCATCGTCGAAGCACACGGGGGCACAGTTTCCGTAGCCAGCGCCGGTCCCGGACAGGGCGCCACCGTGAACATCCGCCTTCGGCTCGCCTCCACGAAGGCCGACATGGCGTCACGGCCCTCGGACGCGAGTTGATCGCCACAGCCAACAAGGCAATGCCCGCGGTGGATGCCGCCCCTAACCTCGGTAGCTTGTGCGGCGATCAATGTTTGGGGACAGCCAGGTCCACCATCATCTCTTTCTGAAATGACCGCAGAAGGTTTCATCGTGCTGGGGATCCTGATAGGGATCGTGGCCTTGTTCGTCTCCGAGAAGTACCCCTTGGACATCGTGGCCATGCTGGGTCTCGGAGTGCTGCTCCTGCTCGGCCTGGTGACCCTGCAGGAGGGGTTCTCGGGTTTCAGCAACCCGGCCACGCTGACGGTGGCCGCCATGTTCATCCTCAGCGCCGGGCTGCAGAGGACCGGCGCCACCACGGCCGTGGGCCGGCTCATGGTGCGCTTCAGCCGCAATCATTTCACCGCGCTGGTGGTGATCATGGTGACGGTCACCATCATGTCGGCCTTCGTCAACAACACCGCGGCGGTGGCGGTGTTCATTCCTTTGGTGACCATCCTGGCCGGCCGAAGAAAGCTGTCGGCTTCGAAACTGCTGATACCCCTCTCCTACGCCTCCCAGTTCGGTGGGGTCTGCACTCTCATCGGGACTTCCACCAACCTGCTGGTCAGTTCGATCTCCGAAGAGGCGGGCTACGGAGCGTTCACCATGTTCGAGTTCAGCCGCATGGGCCTGGTGCTGTTCGCGGCCGGGGTGGCGTTCTTCCTGCTGTTCGGACGGTGGCTGCTGCCCGACCGCCAGACTCCGGAACTGGCCGCCGCCTACCAACTGGGTGAATACATAACCGAACTGAGGGTGCGAGAGGGGTCCCCCCTGGTGGGCAAGTCGGTCCTGGAGAGCAGGCTCGGGGAGGACCATGACATCACGGTCCTGCGGGTCCTCAACACCGGAGAGGACGGTTGGGCGCCGTTGAGGCGGACCCTCCAGCCCGATGACGTCCTGTTGGTGCGCGGTTCGCTGACCGATCTGATCCGTTTGCGGGGAACCATGGGCCTGCGAATCAACGCCGACTTCAAGCTGCGGGACGAGACCCTGCAAACCGAGGACCTGCGGCTTGTCCAAGCGCTGGTGGCGCCCGATTCGAGGCTGATCGGGCACACCCTCAAAGAGATCGACTTCCGCAATCGCTACCGGGCCCTGGTGCTGGGCATCCGGCGCCGAGGCGAGACGACCAACATGAAGCTCAGTTCGGTAAAACTCGGCCTGGGGGACGCCCTGCTGGTACAGGCGCACCAATCGGAGATACGGGGTCTGCGACGCGGCGACGACCTCATCGTGCTCAACGAAGTACCGGGCAGCCTCCTGCGCCACAAGGCGCCCCTGGCCATCGGGATCCTGGTGGTCGTGGTGGGACTGGCCGCCTTCGATGTCGTCCCGATTCTGGTGGCCGCCCTGCTCGGCTCCGTTGCCCTGGTGATGACCCGGGTGTTGCGACCCGAGGACGTCTACCGGGCGATCAACTGGCAGGTGATCTTCCTCCTGGCCGGGGTGCTTCCCCTGGGGGTGGCGATGCACACCAGCGGAGCGGCGGGCTGGCTGGCAGAGCAGACCGTGGCGCTGGTGGGAGACATGGGCCCGGTGGCCGTCCTGGCGGCCTTCTACCTGCTTACCGCCATCATGACCGAGACCATGAGCAACGCCGCGGCGGCGGTGCTGCTGGCGCCGATAGCCATCTCCACCGCCGAGCAGATCGGCGCCGACCCCAGGCCCTTCCTGATGGCCATAACGTTCGCCGCCTCCACCGGATTCTCCACCCCGGTCGGCTACCAGACCAACACCATGATCTACATCCCCGGTGGATACAAGTACACCGATTTCCTCCGGGCCGGGATGCCCCTCAACCTCATATTCTGCATCCTGTCGGTCATCTTCATCCCCCGCTTCTGGGCGTTTTGAAAAGTCGCGAATTCTCGGCCCCTATTTCGGGTGCCCTCCCCCAACACCCTAGCGGTCTATATGATCCCAGGTCAGCGTTGTATCGGCCTTTGTCAGTACCATTTTTGGTATCAGGACGCTCTGGGTTCTCTGTAAATTGTTGGGCTCGCAGTGGAGGAGGTGTTGTTTGCGGT